>NZ_JAQJDA010000001.1:579820-617284 GCF_028617175.1 Halococcus sp. PRR34
CCCGAGGGTTCGTCTGAAACACCGTCGGCACGTCCTTCTCGCGCCGGTGGCCGAGTTTGCTTCAACCCCACGAGGGTTCGTCTGAAACTCGAGCGCGAGCAGGATGATGAGCGCCTGCCAGTCGCTTCAACCCCACGAGGGTTCGTCTGAAACAACCAGCACTAAGGGGGGTATGCGGTCCAGCAAGGCTTCAACCCCACGAGGGTTCGTCTGAAACTCTGACATGGCAATCCAGTCTCCGGTGATGGGGATGGCTTCAACCCCACGAGGGTTCGTCTGAAACCCATTCCTGATACCGACGCGCGACGAGACTCAGGCTTCAACCCCACGAGGGTTCGTCTGAAACTACTGACGGTGCGTGTGAAGTCGAGATATACGGCGCTTCAACCCCACGAGGGTTCGTCTGAAACCAACAGCGGCAATATCGGCGGAAGTCTTTCACGAAGCTTCAACCCCACGAGGGTTCGTCTGAAACCTGTCACCTTCTGCCATGACCTCAGTAACCTTCTGGCTTCAACCCCACGAGGGTTCGTCTGAAACCATGCCCGATATGCCGGACATATCCGTGCTATCCACCAGCTACGACATAGTGTTTTCGTCGACGTTCGATACGCGCTGCACCCCGGTGGGTCGATGGAAGCACACTGTCCCCTCGTACGCGGACGATCGATCGACTGTTCGCACGTTGGCTATGGACCGTTCGTCGCCGGGGACTGCTCTCGCGGTGGGTCGTGGAGCCATCTCCCGATGAGATGCACGCGGTACCCAGAGACGACGTACCGCGGTGCTTCGATCGCGATGCAGTAGCTCCGCCAGCAGTAGCTCCGCCAGCAGTAGCTCGGAGAGCTTCACGTCGCCGAAGAATGCCCGGGGTGGGCTCCATACCTGACCTTTAGATGCCCACGGATAAACAGGGGTAGTATGACGAAGGACCCGGCCGACGCGGTCGACCGCCTGCGTGAACGACTCGGCGAGAGCGACGACATCGGCGATCGCGACGCCGACGCCATCCGCCGACTCTCGGATCGCATCTTCGTGCTCGGAAACGCCGAATACAGCGACGAGCGTCACGAGTTCCACCTGATGCGCCTCGTGAAGATCGCCGAGACCGTCAGCGACGGGTGCACACTCGACCGCGCACTCGAAGATCGCGACGCCGCCGAGCAACTCGTCTCGTGGGTCAACCAGACCTACGACAACCCCGAGACCAATCGCGGCTACCGGATGGCGCTGCGGATGTTCGGCGAGCACGCCAGCTCCGACGACCAGGTGCCGCCGGGCGAGGACAAACCCCGCTCGCTCTCGTGGATCCCGACCACCTATCCCGATACCTACGATCCCTCGCCGACCCCCTCCGAAATGCTCCACTGGGAGGACGACGTCCGGCCGATGATCGACGCCGCACAGAACTTCCGAGACGCCGCTCTCGCAGCCCTCGCATTCGATCTCGGACCGCGCGCTGGCGAGCTGTTCGCGCTCACCCGCGGCGACATCACCGATCACGACTATGGGTTGCGCGTCACGCTCAACGGGAAGAACGGGCAACGATCGCCCGTCCTCGTTCCCTCGGTCCCGCACGTCAACCGCTGGCTCGATGTCCAATCGGCGACTGGATCGGATGTCCCGCTGTGGTCGCGGCTCGGTTCCGACGAGCAAATCTCGAACAACCGAGTCCGTGACGTCCTCGGGACCCTCGCGATCCGTGCCGACGTCGACAAGCCAGTCACGCCAACGAACTTCCGCAAGTCGAGCGCGTCCCACCTCGCCAGCGAGGGTGTCTCCCAGCCCCACCTCGAAGATCATCACGGGTGGACGCGCGGATCGAAGGCCGCCGCTCGCTACATCTCGGTCTTCGGCGAGGCGGCCGATCGCGAGGTCGCACGCGCACACGGGGTAGATGTCTCGGCCGACGAGTCCGAGCCGACCGCCCCGCTCGAATGTCCTCGGTGCGGCCGCCAAACGCCGCGCGAGGAGCCGAGCTGTGTGTTCTGCGGACAGGCAATGAGCCAGTCGGGACTCGAAACCGTCCGTGAGCAGAACGCAGCGGTCCGGGAGGTCACGGCGGCCGCGTCGGGCGACCGTGCCGAAGCGCTCGCCGAGCTCGGCGACCTGTTCGACCGTTACCCGTTCCTCCGTGAGGCAGCCGGCAACTGACTCACCCATCATCGCCCTCCGCCTCGTCGAGGATGTTCTGGGCCATTCGGGCGACTTCGTCGTCGCCCGATGCGACGAGTTCGATCGTCTCGCGATGCTCGTCGACGACCGATTCGAGATTGGGTTGATCGACGCTCATGGGTCGATCACCACCACTCGGCAGATCGAGAGCACCGCCCCGATAACCGCCGCGCCGATCATGATCCCAGCCGCCATCGGCTCGCCGGCGTGCATCGCGAACCACGCGAGCAGCGCGGCGAGGAACGTCACCGCGTCCTGGGGGTGGACGTGCTGGCGAGCGTTCATGACGACTCACTCTCCCGATCCGCGAGGTGCGCACCGAGCGTTCCGTACCCGCAGATGTCGACGTGGTGGTCGGGGTCGGGGTGGCCCGACGCGATCCGACAGAGCTTGAGCGCAACCATCATGTCTGCAACCTCGTGGGGCTCGATCTCGCGATCGAGGTAGGCCGACCACATCGTCGCGATCCGCTCGAAGTTGTCCTCGGGCTCGCCGTGGCTGCCGTCACGCCCGCCGACGGTCTCGCGAGCGCCATCGAGAGCGTCCGTCCGCCCAACGGGACTTTCGAGGTTCATCGTCCCCACCCCACGCCGTGACTCGGCGTGAGTTTGATCTCATCATCCATCCGATAGACGTCGCCGCGTTCGATCTCGGCACGAAGCACCTCCTCGACGTCGTCCATCGTCGCACCTGAGAGCTCGGCGACGCGCTCGATCAGCACGTCTCGCGAGCACCCGCCCGGCCGCGCGTCCGCGAGGACGTCTTCCATGGTGGCCGGGACGCTCGGCTGGCCGGGATTTGGCGCGATCACGCCGCCGTCGGTCATGATCGCCTCGCCGCCGTGCTTGTCGACGAGGCGTGCGGTCCACCGAAGCTTGTTCGAGTCGGGGTTGGACTGCTCGACAACGACGCCGTCGTAGCCACCCTCTCGCGCAGCGATCTTGCGCAGCGCGGCCGTGACCTTCTGACCTGGAACACTCTCGCCGATCGCGTCCTCGCGGCAGAGAACGCCCGTCCGGAAGTAGGTCGTATCGCCAGGGTTGCGGTCGAGGCGAGCTCGGACCGCTTCGGCGACCGAATCGATGACGTCCTCGCCGCGGGCGTGGACGCCCGACGCGTCGGACTGGTTCATGCCGCACCACCCGCTTGTCGGCTGGTTTTGCCTGTGGCGCTCTGTGGTGGAAACGCGGGCCCTGTTCCCTAACCCCGCTTTTCCTGCGTGCGCCAACTGTCGAGCGGCGCGTTCGTGGTTCGTTACAATTCGTCTGACTTTGTGGTTTTATAAGACAATCGCCAACGAAGCGATTAGACTTATTGTACCGGCGTGCGTATGTGTACATGTCTGCGTGCCGTCGTATGCGATCAAGGCCGCTAGGCCCGCAGGCATGGTCGGGGTGGTCCAACACCCCCGGCCCCCTTTTACGGGGAGCCATGTGACCAGCCTGCTGAGTATCCATGAGAGGCCAAGCCACTAATACTTTTTCACCGGAACCCTTCCGGTAGCAGCTTGAATGGTAGACACAGTTTTGTGGTTGGGGCCCGTAGCTGTCAGCACATCGGGAATATTATAGCCATGAGTGCGACACATCGGAGCGTGCGACAGTCCGCTCCCTGGATGAGGCCGATGGATAATCGGCTCTTGGAGGTTCTCCGAGATGAGGGGAACCTGACACCATTCGCCCTCTCGAAAGAGGGTAAGACCCCCAGAGTGGACACCACCAAAGAGTACGCGAGTGAGCGGTGCCGCGTGCTCTACCGCTACGGACTGGTCGACGAGATCGACTACGGCCTCTATGCGATCACCGAGAAGGGGATCGCCTATCTCGACGAGGAGCTCGACGCGAGCACACTCGACGAGGTCAACGACCTCCGCGACCCAGGCGAGTAGGCTCACTTTCACCCCAGTGTGCATGGCAATTGTGCCAACCCCTCTCAGCGGGATAACGTCGAGGGACAAACTTCCAGTAATCAAAATCGTCTCGTGAGATAGTATATTCCATTATCACGACAGCGAATTTTGAGAGAGTAGCCGGCGTCTCTCCACACTGGTAAAGCTACGGTGTGGGTTTCCACTTCTTCCGGAAGTGCCGCTTCGGCAGCTCGCGCTGTCTTACCTAACATCTGAGCACCCGCTGTCGTCTGATGTTTGGTAAGATTGCGACGGACCGGTCGGCGCGTCGGCTCTCGCAGAACCTTATGTAACAACCCGATCCGCTGGTAAGGCGATACGTTACATAAGGTTCTCAAAGCACCGGCCGAGGCGTCAGCGCTGGTCGAACGCACTCATCCCCTCTTCGCCGAACACCAGGATCGAGTTGAGACGCAACGAGATCACCGCGGCGAACAGACTCACGACGAAGTATCTCAGTGCGTTCGGAACAAGCCCGGGGAACGCGATCGCGGCGATCGCGCTCGCGAGGCCTACGATTACTGCTGCATAGAAGACGAGTCCGAATACGCTGCGCAGCGCTGCGAGAAACCACCCCATCGGTCAGCGTTTGAGGAAGACAAGCGCTTTATCGACGAGCCAGAGCGCACCCCACCCGGTCGCGAGCGTCGCACCGATCGTGACGACGTACCCAAGCATGAGCTGGATCGCGCCCGAGAGCGGAGAGGTTGGTCTGGCGTAGGCTGTCGCCCCCACCACAGCCGCGGCGATCAATCCGAGCCAGAACACCCACCAGATGAGCCGGCGGAGGCCGGCGAAGGGGCCGCGGAGACGGCGGCGTTCGGGCGCGCGGTCGCGGGTGCTGTCATCTGAGCTCGCGACCGATCCGTTGGGGTTCACACCTGGCGGATCGTTCCACTCGTTGCTCATGTGCTATGCTACGCAATATGATGGTAAAAGTGTTCGGCGGCCCGACCAGTCCAGCTACTGTGAGGTTTCTCCCGGAGAGCTATCAACCATCGTCACGAGGGTCCTCGATCAACGTCCACAGCGCAGTGTTCTCGTGTTTGTATTCGATACACTCGGCGGCGGCGAGCTGGTCAAGCCGGGATTTGAGCGTGGGTCTCGTCATACCGGTCTCGTCGACCAACATCCCAGTCGTCATGTCGCCGTGCTCGGCGAAAGCGTCGAGTACCGCTGCCATCCGCTCGTCGATCCGAAGTGCCATTGCGGTCATACTGTCACCGTGCGCTTCATAGGTATTGCTACTACTTTTGCTTTCCGACCGCTCCGAGTATATAGCTTAACAGGTACGAAAGACTTAATAGGGCACCGCTTCAAGCGTAGAGTAGGCACTGGATGGCTGTTCTCGTGAGAGGATGGCCGGGTGTTCAAGCACCCGACCGGTGCCGGAGCAAACCGGCAATGAGCAAATCCGACACCGCGGCACAAGAAAGTGCCGCAACGACCCACGGCATCGATCACGACCGCTACGTTCGCGCACTCGTCGAGGACATGGACGTCCTCTCGCTCGGGCCCGGGACCTACGAGGTCCGCCACGACGGCGGGACCTACGGCGTCGATCTCCGGAACGTCCACTGCACCTGTCCCGACCACGAGTACCGCGACGCGCGGTGCAAACACCTCATTCGCGCGGCGCTCCACGCCGCCTTCACCGAGGGTGTCCGCACCGAGTTCACCGCCGCCGTGGTCCGAGCGTCGGACCACTACGGCTGCGCGGACGGCTACGAGGGCTGCGAGGGGCCGACCGGCGACACGCTCCCCTGCCAGACCTGCATCCACGGGACCTCGACCGGCGAGTGGACGGTGTGGGCGGTGCTGGTCGACGGTCGCCCCGCACGAGAGGTCACGCCCGACGTCGGCGAGGGTGTCGATCGCGGTGTTGGCGTGGCGACCGACGGCGGTGAGGTGAGCGCCGCGAACCGATCCTCGTCAGTCGAGCGAAGCGAGTCTGACGGCAGCACGCAGGTGACGCTCGCGGACGCGACTGACGAGACCGAGGAGGATTCGGCTGTCGAGCCGATCGCCGAGAAACGCGAGTGCGGCCACCTCTTCCACCCCGAGCAGGACCGCAACGGTTGCCTACTGTGCGAGCTCGGCGAGAAGTACGACGTCGGCGGCGACGACGACGATGACGACGACCCAGACACCATCATCGACGATCACGGGATCGAGCGCCCGGCGCGTACCGAGGCCCCGGACATGGGCGGCGGCGAGGCGTCGGGAGTGGACGAACTATGACTCCTGAGATCGCCGTCGAGAGCCTCATGGCGACGCCGGAGGGCCGCGACGAGATCGGCCGATCGATCGACGAGGACGAGCTGGTCTACTGCCCCGAGTGCGAGCGCGAACTGCCGTGGGGCGCGCCGATCGAGGCCCACGATCACGACTACGCGGGGCCGGTCACGCGCTACCACCCGGACGGCACGGTCGAGGAGGTCGACGTCTGATGGGCGACTATCCGACCACGACGGACTGGCGGGGCGACGAGCGCCGAGCGACGTGCCGCGAGTGCGGCGATCGACTCCTCCAGGGGTCGGTCGACATCGGCGAAGAGGTCTGCATCCCGTGTTCCGCACGCGAGCGGGGGGTCGACCGATGACGGCCCATGCCGCGAAGCAGGCCGTCCGCGGGACGGTGCTCGGCGTCCGTGGCACCGCCAGATGCACCAAGGCGTCCTGCTCGCGCGAGCTCGCAGAGGGCGACGAGATCGCGACGCTTGTCTACCGCCACTCCGACGAGAGTGTCTGGACGGTCGGCAGCGTGTTCTGCCGCGCCTGTCGGGTCGAGCAGGTGCGCCACCCTACCCTCGGTGCTGAGGAGTACGTCGTCGCCGCCCGTGTGGGATCGACGATGGACGTCGTCGAGCAGATCGCGCGGCTGACGATCATCGTGCCTGAAGTCCTGGACACCGCAGGACCGAGCCAGGGCCACATGCGCAGCGACATGAACGTAATTCGCGGCCCATAATCCGATCGGAACGATTTTCCAACCAACACGTAATACAAAGTCTATGACCCTCCCGCACTGGTTCTGGTGCGTTCGCTTCCAGAGCTCCAGCGGCGGTGGCGAAACGCTGGTCGTCGCACCTCATCCCGCGGCCGCGAAGCAGTCTGTCGCGGCGGGGATCGATATCGTTGCCTTTGGGGGCGTCGAGCCACGCGAGCGCGTTCCGCAGTCGATGGCCGAGCAGCGTTTTGATGGGTATTACCCCGGCGTCCGGGCGGCGCTTGACGCCGGCCACTCGGCCGTCGGTGGTGACTGATGTCATTCCGCGAGACGTTCCTCCAGGCGCGAAAGGCGCTCTCGGCGCGGTTTGTTGCCGGTCTCGCGACTCTCTCGTTCGTTGGTGCGATCATCCAACACCTCCAACTGACGATCGGCGGCGACTCGCTATTTTACGACGCGCGCGAGGTCTGGCAACCGCTCGCGAGCGAGGTGTTCGGCGGCGCGGCGCTCTACGCCACCGTCTGGGATAACAAGCCGCCACTCTTCCAGGTTCTCAACCTTATCGTGGCCGCGACCGACGCCTACGTCTCAGTGTTTCTCATCGCGATCGCGTTCGCGAACCTTGCCACGGCCGTCCTGATTGTCGTGCTCTGCGACCGCGAGGGGTACGCTCGCGTCGGTCGACTTGCAGCTCTTTTGTTTCTCGCGATGTGCCTGGCGCTGCCGGGCTATCAGATCAACCCGCGTCAGTTCGCGAACGTCGGCATCCTCATTGCACTGATCGCCACTCGCCCGGCAGTCGCGGGTGGCGCGGTGGCTGTCGCGGGACTCCTCACGCAGTTTTCGGTACTTGCGATCCCGGTCGTCGTTTGGCGGCGGTGGCGTGCTCGCACGACCGTCCGAAGCGACGAGCGCTGGTTGTTCCGATTCATCGCCACTGGCCTCGCAGTTGTCGCGGTGGCCTATCTTGCGGTCGGTGCCGTCTGGGGGACTGACGCGATGGTCGCTGGATTCAAAGACACGTTCTTCCCGCTCTCGGACTATATGGAGAAGAAGGCCGATGAGTCGCTCTGGGGCGATCCGTCGATGTGGCCGCAGGCAATGTTGATCGGACTCGGTCCCGTTTTCGTCCCCGCCGCGCTCGCCATCTATGGTGGGGTGTTGTCGGCCGCCTCACTCGTCAGGCGCGTGCTCCCGCCCGAGACCGCGGCTCCGATCCGCACCGACGGCCACGGGCGAGGGGGTAGCCACGACTATGCGTTCATCCGCCAGATGGGGGCGCTGGCCGTGTTGCTGTCTTTCCAGTCGATGATCCGCGTCGGCTCTGGGATCTATTTCATCGCGTACGCGCCGTTTGTGGCGATCCTCGCAGCCTTCGGCGCACTCTACCTCGTCGATAGTTCAGGGTAGGCCCGCCGACAACCACCACGACCGCCGCTTTTCTCGCGATCGCTATGGCTGTCGCTGATCGTCGCGCACCTGGTATGATCGACACTCCCAGAACCGCCGAGAGCGCCCTGCGACCGTACCGGAGAACCAGCACCACCGGCCGTCAGAGCCGGCGCTGGCGGGCGCACGCACCCTTCGAGATCGTTCAATCCGCGGATTGCGTAGGCCCGCTACTGCTCAGACGTCCGCTCGCGGCCGCACACCGCCCGCTGCGTCAGTCGATCGGGCCAGCGTAGCGCTGCCGTCCGGCGGGGTAATCGAAGCTGTTGTTCGAGACCGTCACACTCGGTCCGTTATTTTGGACCGACACGCCTGAATCGGCTGTCCCTTCAAAGGTACAGTCAGTGATTGCGTTGATGCTGCCTTCCTCGATTCTGACGTCCGGCACGTCCTGGGCGTTGTAGATATGGACATCGGTGCCTGTGACCTGGTCGAACGTTCCCGCGCCGTCGCCGAAGTCGTCGGTGACGATCCCGCCACCTGCGTTGGCAACGTTCACCAGCCGGACAGTGCAGTTCGTGATGTCGACGTCCGTCCCCTTGCCCTTGTCTTCGACCGAGAACCCGCGTACAGCGTGGCCTGGGTTGTTCGCGTTCATCATGCCGGTGTCGGTGTAATCAAAGCCGCTCACACAGTTGATGAACTCGCCGCGGGCGATCCGGCCGTTTGTGACGCCGTTATTCCAAATACGCGTATCGGCGACGATGACCTCGCCAGTGGTGTTGGTGGCGTACAGGCCGTTGTTCGGAAACTCCTCGAAGACACTCCGCTCGATCCGGAGCGTCCCACTGTGGCCCCCGGCGAGGAAGATCCCGATCGGCCGGTCGCCGAAGTGTTGATTTGCGAATACGCCGCCGTGGATAAACTCCACGTTTCGGATATGGTTCGTCCCCGACGAGCTGCCGGCCGGGATCGAGATCGTTGCGCCGGTCGTCGCGCCGTATGGTTCTTCCGACGGGTCGGGGTTGGCACGCCGCCCCTTCCCGATCGTTCTGACGAACTCGATGATCCCGTTCGTGGAGGTATTGATGTTGAATCGCCCCCACGCACCGCTGGCAGTCTGGTCGATGTCCACCCCTGACCAAAGGAAGCCAGACCCGCCTGAGACGGTAATCATCCGGTCGCGGAAGCCAGCAGGCAGCGAGATCGACGCGCCGTTGATCCCGCAGATCGCGGTGTCGTCGATCGACCCGAGATCCATCGGCCCATCCCAGGTAAAGGGGTCCTGGCTGTTGCCGTCGATGATGTGTAGCGTATTCGCGTCGCCGTTGATCTGGCTGGTGCTCGTGACGGTCGTCGTTGTGTTGATCGTCAGACCAGCCTGCGCAGCGCGATCGGCTGGCGGCTGGGTCGGCGTGGTCTGTGGCGAGCCGCCAGGACCGGACCCACCACCGTCGCCACCGTCGCCACCGCCACCACTGTCGTATGACGCCTCCGTAACGAACGCGCCGTTTTCGACGACAAACGCGCCGTTCTCGTGGGCGAGATAGTTAACCATCGACGATCACCCCAGTAGGTAGCCCGCAAACCCCGAGACAGTGCGCGTCTCGCCAGTGCCGTTGAAGAGTTGGAATATGAATCGACTGTTCGCCTGCGAGCTGGTCACGGTTTCGATCGGATCGAGATTCGAGGGATTGCCCTGGGTGAGTGCGCTGTTGGTGGCGTCGTACTGGTTGCCGTCGGCGTCTCGCAGTCGCAGCCGGAGCTGGTCGGCGTTCGATCCATCGCCGCTCATGACACCCCATTTCCAGATTTCGAGATTCGATCCACCCATCGCGAACGGACCGAAGTTCACGCGTTGGCTGGGATCGAGGCGGACTTGCCCGGTGTGGAAGTTCGGCGACCGCCGCAGTATCCTGGCCTTCTCCTTTTTTGAGAGAGTCTCGGCGACGCTAGCCGTTCCGGCCGTGGTTGCGGAGCCGGCAGTGTCCGCGGAGTTGACGTCGAGCGAGGACTCGTCGCTCTCATCCAGGACTAAATCATCATTGTATTTGATCGGCGCTTCGAACGTCCAGTTCCCATTGCTGTAGTTTATCTTGTTCCGTCTCTGGTACTCTTCGTTGATCTTGGGCACGATCCATACTTGGTCGCCGCCTGGAACCTGGACGTACAGCCCATCGTTCACGCCGATGTCGAGCTCGCCTTCGACGTAGGTGCCGGCGTGGAGGATATACCCTTTCCTCGAAAAGAGCGCCGAGTTGTTGTATTCGATCGCATTGCCGGGGTCTTCCGAACCACCGAATATCGGCACGAGGAGCGACTTGCCAGCCCCCTCGTCGCCGTCTGATTTAAGTCGCCAACCGTACCGACTGCCGTTGTGCTCGGTGCCGACATCCAACCGCCCGATGTTTTCGAGCGGGTTCAGGCGGACATCTGTCGGCGCTTGAATATCTGCGGTGTCAGCTGCCACACCGAGTGCATCCGCGTCGGGGACCGCTCCAACAACATCCTCACCATCGACGGCGTTCGCACTGTCGGCGACGCCCGCCTCTTCGGCCCTGAGCACCACGCCGTCGCCGTCGGGATCGATGTCATTGCCCTTGTAGGTCTCGGCGTCGCGGCGGTAGATCGGGGCGGTGTGATTCGGCCGTGAAACGTCTTGTGCAGCCATGTCGATCGCCGCGATCCGCAAGTGAGGGTATGGTGGCGGGGTCTGGTCGCTGTCGACGTGATACCCGATCCGCTCGCCCTCGGGCTGTGAGAGATCATAGTAGATATAGATGTGGTTGATCCCGTCGGTCGCGAGCGACACGCCTGGACGAGCGTCCGGCAAGAGCATCGAGTCGCGGCCGTTGTCGAGGACGTACGCCTTGCCCGGCGGGATGTCAACGACCGCATTGGAAAAGTCGACGTCGTCTTGGCGGATGTCGAGATCGCGCTCGACGTAATCGCTGATGCCAGTTCGGCCGAACGCCTCGGCGAGTAGGTCTTCGTCGAGCGTGTCCTCGTTGAGGATGTGGACTCTGTCTGTCATGGGTATGTGGTCTCAGAAAACAGTTGGTTAGCTGGGCAAGCTCGACGTGAGCGACCTGGCGAACACGTCGTACGTGCCGCTACTCATCGTGAGCGAGAGCACGCCACTGGAGAGTGTGTACGACCGATTCGACGGCGACTGGCGTTCCTCCGAACTGACGACAGAGACGTTCCCGTACACCCCCAATAGCAAGTCGGCAAAGTACGATCCACCGGCTCGCCCGGTGACGAGAAACATCCCGCCGCCCTGGAGACTTGAGCCGATGTTGAGCACCCCCTCGGCAGAGGTCCCCACCAGATCGTGCTGGTAGTGGGTGTTCATCGTCCGCGCGTCGCTGCCGATGGAGTACGTATTCAACGTGCTATTGTCGCCGAGGTCGTTCGACGTTTTCCCACGCGAGTAATTTACTCCGTACCCTTGCGGGCTGAATACGGTTGGCTGCCCAGGGTAGACGTACTGATAGGCGATGTTCGAGGGGTCCGAGTCATTGAACTCGAAAAACCGGCCATATTCAGCACCACTCTCGACGATCTCGCCGACTGCAACACCGGTATCAAAGCTGATCCCGACCGATTGGTCGCCGGTTCCTTCCCAGTAATCAAGCCGGCCATACGAGTAGGGGGCTGTGATCCGAATCCCGCCGTCACAGATGCCGTCGTTGGGTTCCGTGTAGTTCTGGATCGTGTAGCGGTTCCCGAGCGCGTAGGTACTTTCGTTGATGCCCCACCCCTGGCATCCTGTCGACTCGTTGAGTGTGACGCGGATAGCGTTCGTATTCCGAGTGTTCACATCGCTTGCCGCGTTGATATGGACACCATCGCCATCGGCGTAGTTCGTCGTCACGCGATCGATGAGAGCGTTGTTGAGGTTGTTGCTTTGAGTCTGATACAGTCGGATGTTGTGATCGCCCATCGACTTGACCGAGCACTCGGTGATCTCCGGCCGCGCCGCAAGCATGTCGATCGCGGGCGTCGAATCATCCATGTCGCTGTCGAAGCCGATACCCTTGACCGAGCAGGCGTTCCCGGTGACGCGCAGCATTAGCGTGTCCGTCGTTTTGAAGACGTGCGGCCGGGCACCGGAGTAGAGCCGGTGACCGGTGACATTGCCGGTGCCGACAAGTGCGACATTGTTGGTCGCGATCTCGGCGGTCGTATCACAGTCATAATAGACCGGCGGGACCTCGATTCGATCGCCGGGAGAGGCCTGCTCGTCGACTTCGTTCACTGCTTCCCCGAAGTCGTTGATCGATGTGTCGAGCTGCCAGACATCGTTCGTCCGGCCACCGGGCGTGCCGATGACGTTGCCTGTGACAGACTCGGCGTTCGCACTCTCGATAGCAGCCGATCGGATGTCCGCCGTGTCGGCCGTCAGCGACTCGATCTCCGCGCTCTCAGCGGCAGCGGATAGCAGCGGCGTCTCTGCACCGATGGTCCGCGGGTTGATGTCCTCGCCGTCGAGGATGGGCGCAGACCCTCGGTTTAGAAGCGTGACCGCATCGCTCCCTGATTGATTGGTGTCGACCTCTGCGACGAGCAGGTGTGGGTTGGAGGGCGCGACGCCCGTCGTGTTGTGGGCCAGCCCGACGGCCTCGTGGTCGGTCGCGGCGCTCGGATCGACTTCCAGCCAGACCTGGTTGATGCTGTTGGGCTCGAGCTCGTAGCCCACGATTCCGTCGACGAACAGCGGTATTTGCTGGTTGTCGTTCGGGATGCGAACGAGCGCGGGCGTTGTGTCGATCGTATCATCAGCGTCGAAATGCTGGACGTCGAGCGCGTCCTGCTCGATCGGCCCGCGTTCGAGGGCCGCGAACACGGTGCGGAGCTCGTCCTCGCTGATGTCGTCGCCGCTGTTGAGAAGGATTCTGTGTGCCATGTCTGTCTGAAAACACCTCACTGCCGCCCGGAGCGGCCGCTGTGTCGTCGCTGAGGTCGTGCAATCCGCGGATTTCGTGGGGCCGCGACGGCACT
This sequence comes from Halococcus sp. PRR34, assembly GCF_028617175.1. Classification (NCBI taxonomy): domain Archaea; kingdom Methanobacteriati; phylum Methanobacteriota; class Halobacteria; order Halobacteriales; family Halococcaceae; genus Halococcus; species Halococcus sp. PRR34. The sequence continues at coordinate 593,247 of NZ_JAQJDA010000001.1, forward strand.
ACGGCCGCCTGCGGGCCGCACACCACCGCCCGCGCGCGAGGGTCAGACCTCTCGCGCGACCGCCGAGACGTTCCGTTCGAGGTCGGTCACAATCTCGTTCACTGACCGACGCGACCCGATCCGCAGCCGTGCCTCGCCGGGTTCGTGCTCGACCTCTTTCACCTGGATCCCGCCGATCCCGCTGCCGACGTTGCCGGGGAGATCGGCCCCGGCGAGTGCGTCGACGATCGAGAAACCGTGCTCGTCGCCCGAGACCGTCACCGTCCCACGGTGAATCGGCTCGTCGAGCTCGTCGACGATGGCGCGGGCGGCCTGCTGGCAGGCGAAGTCGCTGACGAGCCCCGTCGCTTCTTCGACGGTCTCGACCGGATCGTCAACGCCTGGGAGCGTGTACTCGCCGTAGGTTTCGAACGTGTAGCTGATGTCGAACCCGTCACCGCCGTCCATCCGTCCATCGGACTGGGGCACGATCTCGCCGTCGTCGTGACGCACCGTGTAGTCGTCGCCGCGAGTCATCTCGATCCCCGATGCGGCCCCGACAACCCGTACCGTCCCCTGTTTGATCCGGTCGTGTTTGAGGTTGATCGGGCTACCGAGGTCTGGCAAGAATCGATACTCGTTCGTGATGTCGCGGTTCCCGCCGTAGACGGCTGCTTTCTCGACGCGCTTCGCGGTGGATTTGACTGTCGAGAAGTCACTCACGTCGGGCGTCCGGCCGACCGTTCGCTGGCCGGGTTGGGTCCACTCGACCGATTCGACGTCACCCTCGCGACGGTACTCGAAGATCGCGTTGGTGTTCTCGGCGACCGACGAGAGTATGTCGACGAGCTGGCCGTCGAAGGACTGGTTGACGACGAGCGGCACATCTTCGAGGTCGGCGGTGAGCGTCATGCTCGTGAGGTGTTGGCCCCGGTAGCCCTGCGTGGGGATCGTGTCTCGGTCTGGATCATCGCCGTACCGACCGAGCGTGACGAGCGGGGCGAGCGATGGCCCGGGGTCGGCGAAATCAACCTCGTAGATAGTGTCGTCGGTGACGATCCCGTAGTCTTCGCGTTGGGTGTTCGAGAGACCGATCCGCCCGACACCGCCGCGCGTCGAGACGTCCAACCGACCGCCGACGACTGCCCGCGGTGGCAGAAACTCGTCGAACCGGACGTTGTGCACGTCGGGGTACAGCTCCGGCCCCGAGAGCGCCCCGCCGTTATTCCCGCCGCCAGGATTCGGCCACGAGTAGCTATACCGCCGATCGTACAGTGCAACCACGTCGAGGCGGTAGTCGCCAAGCGACGACTCGGCGACAAACTCCAGCTCGTTGCGTTCGCCGGCGCGGATCGGCCCGCTCGCGATCGCCTCAAATCGCTCGCCGAGCTCGTCCCAGTCGAGATCGTCAGGGTTGCCAACGCGGGCGAGCAGCGACCCGTTCCAGTTGACCGCGACCGACGTACTGTCGGGGCACCGCGATCGGACCTTGAGCCCAACGTGTTTCGCGGGGATGTCGTGTTCGGTCTCAAACTCAAAGCGCAGCGTTTCGCCGTCGTCATCGAAAATGATAGCAAAGCCACTATTGTATCGGTCGTCGGTAGCCACCGCCGGGGCGACGCCCGCTGAGCCGAAGTTGCGGACACCGTCGATGCCGTCCTGCGGATAGCAGGTCTGGCGGAGTTTGACCGCGCCGTCCTCGACGACGACAGGATCCGTCGGGTCGATCGAGAGGCGACTCTCGAAGTCGCCGTCGCGGGTGGCCTGATAGAGGTCGACGTCGTCCTCGCGGGTCGTGGGCGGCTCGTCGACATGGGGCTCGTAGCCCGTGATGTCCGCGACGACGTTTTCGACGAAGTCCGTGGTCTGCTGCTGGGTGATCTCTCCTTGGTAGCGCCGATCGAGCTCTTGGCCGCCGCGACCACGGAGGACGGTGGCGCGCTCGGTCTGCTCGACGGCCTGGAGCGTGTCAACCTCCTGGCGCTCGCCGTCCTTCCACACCCGCATCGGCGCGTCTTCGAGGCGCTCGTCCGACCACTTCGCGTTCTTCCGCACCGGGATCTGAACTGTCGGAAAGTCGTTCGCAACGGGGTTGCGCTGCGGTGCGGGCTCGTCCATCACCGTCGGCCTGTGAGTGTACGGTTCCGCGTCGGGCTCGTCATCAGGGATATAGTCGACCTCCACGAACCAGCCGGTGGCAGGAACGCGAGCGGACGATCCACCGGCAGCACCGCTCATTTGCGGAGGTCCTCCCGTGCGACCAGCCCGGCCGAGGCGTGCGGCGTCCGGACCGAGACGCCACCCCACTTCGCGACCGGTGCGAGCTTCTGGCGGAGGTCGGCCGGCGCGCCACTGTCCTCGTTCTGTGGCACGGTCCAGATCGCCTTGTCGTACCCTCTCGGCAGTGAGAGGTCGGTCCGGTACTGCTCACCGGTCTTGCCGTGTTGCCAGGTGATCTGTGCGTCGACGCGAGCGAGTCCGATGTGGCTGAGATCGAAGTCCCGCAGCGCCCAGTCAGATCCGCGGAGTCCCTGGCCGGCCCACGCGTCGAAGTGGCCACTCGAGCGCTGCGCGGCGATCTGCCCGACGTCATCGTCGAGCCACAGCCGGAGGACGCCGTTGTCGATCACGCAGTCGCCGTCGGTACTGAAATCGTGCCCCGTGCGGAAGACGTGCTGCCAGGCGGTCGAGACTTTCGCGTTGTCTTCGCGGACTGACTCGCCGATGACCGCCTCGCCCACGATCGCGTCGGGGCCGCCGACTGTCGAGCCGGGTTCGAGATCGCCCTCGACTACCTTCGCGGAGCCGACGTAGTCGGGGGCGGTGTCCCAGACTTTGACGTCCATCCGGTACTCGCGGGCGTAGTCGTATTCGTAGACGAGTGTCGGCAGCGCCGGGGCGTCGGCGGCCGGATCGTAGAAGGACGCGTCGGCGAGGTCGTACCACCGGAAGTTCACGAACTCGCCGCGGGCCGGCGGGTACTGCCACTCGTTCAGCGGTTCGGCGTTCTCGACGACGCCGGCGACGGGATCGAACCACCGCGGTCGGCGCGCGTCCGGTGGCAGACACACCAGCTCCGTGCGAGCGGGCGGATCGGCGTTGGTGTAGTCCGACGTGCCGATCGTGTCGACGTCGGTCGGGGCGGCGTGGATCGCCCGGACGTGAGTTTTCGCGGTGCCCGCTTTCGTCGCCGTCCCATCGAACGCCTGGATCGCGTCGGTGTTCGGGTGAACGCGGTTCCGAGAGGTATCCTTGAGCGCGTAGTACCCAGCGTTCGGCCCGTCCTCACCGTCCTCGAGCGCAGTCAGTGGGACGTATTCGATCCCGCCGGCGTCGAACAGTTCCTCGACCTCCTGGCCCATGACGCCGCCGAGCTGGGGATCGCGGAACGCTCCCTGGAGGGACTCCTCGCCGGGCTGGTTGGCGACGGGGATCGCCGAGCCACCCTCGCCACTCTCGCCGACCGAGCCCTGTTCGGCGATCTGGGTGGTGATCTGCGACCCGGTCGAGACCAGCGCGTCGGTCGGGATCGAGAGGTTGTAGAGGAGTTTGACCATGCGCTATCCCACCCTGGTTACGGCGTCGGCGAACGCATCCGCGTCAAACGTCGCCGTTTCGAGCGCGATCATGCTGACGTCGATGATCCCTGGCGTGTCGGTGTTGTACGTGATCCGCGGGGACTCCACCACGACGTTCATCGGTGAGAACTGGCCGGGGCCGGAGAACTCGCCCCATTCGAGGGTGGCGGGACGGAACGAGTCGATCTGCGTGTCCCGAAGCGTTTGCTGGAGGACACTCATCTGGGTGAGTGGACTGGCACCCGAGACGCCGCCCCACGCCATATCCGATCCCATGAAGCTCTGGGCCTCGATCTCGACCATCGACTCACCGCCGCCGAGGTCGAGGTGGATCCCCTCGCGCATTCCGACATCGACGCCGGGGAAGCTGTTGAGGATCGACGAGAAGATCGACGTCCAGGTCGACCCGCTGCCGTCGAGGATAAACCCGGTGCGGACGCCCGAGGTGATCTCGGCCTCTGCCTTCATCGCGAACCGTTTCCCACCTGCTTCGAGGATCACGCCTTGGAGTGGTGCCATGTGTGATTAGATCCCGTTGAGTGCGTTGCCGAGTCCCTTCGTGTTGATGTCGAGGCCACCGCGGAACGGTCGAGGGACCTTCACATTCAGGCCACCGCGGAACGCCGGCGGGACGCTGATGTTCAGGCCACCCCTCATGAATCGCGGGACGTTGATGTCGAGGCCACCGCGGAGGAAGCGCGGGATGTTCAGATTCAGGCCGCCTCGCATGAATCGCGGCACGCTGATGTCGAGGCCGCCTCGCATGAACCGCGGAACGGCGAGGTCCAACCCACCGCGCATGAAGCGGGGGACCGACAGATCGAGCCCTCCGCGCATGAACCCGGGGACCTTGAAGCCGATCCCGCCTTTCAGAAACCCGGGGACGCCGAGGTTCAGGTTGCGCAGGAACTTCGGCGTCCGGAGGTTGATCCCGCGAAGCCAGCCCGGAACGCCCAGGTCCAGAGTCCGGAGCCACCGCGGCGTCGTCAGGTTGACTCCCTGGAGCCAGTTCGGGACGCCGAGGTTCAGGTTGCGAAGCCAGCCCGGCGCTTTCAGCTTGAAGTCGCCGGAGAGGACGTCTGAAAAGGCGCGGTTGACACGCCGGTCGAGGCGCTGGAGCCACTTCGGCGCGTCCGGCCACTGGATCCCACCGACGGCGTCGTGGATCTTCTTCGCGATCCCGCCGCCGATGATGTCGCCACCGGTCGCGCCGGCGATCCCACCGACCGCGCCGCCGACGATCGCGCCGCCCGCGGTGCCGGCACCGGGGATCACCGATCCGGCCGCCGCACCCGTTGCCGCACCGGCCTTCATTCCGGCGAAGCCACCGGCAGCCCCACCGAGCAGGCGACCGATCGCACCCGACTGCTTACGGTTCGATCCGCCGATGTACTGCGAGGCGACCATCCCGACGTCCAGCACGCCGAGAGCTCCCGCTCCGACCTTGCCAGCACCCTTCGCGAGCGCCTTCGGGTTCCGGAGCGCGCCCATGACGCGGCCGCCAGCACGCCGGAGGCCACGACCAGCACCGCGGGCGAGGCCGCGGGCGGAGGGGAGCCCACCCCGACCAGTGCGTGGGAGAGCGCCGAGGCCCGATCCCATCGCGCCCGACCGATAGCGTGCGGGACCACCGCCAGCGGCAAAGTCATCGAGGGCGCTGGCGAGGTTTTTGATCGGCGACGCAGTTCGGAAGTCATCAAGCGCACCGGTGAACCGCTCGACCGCTGACGACGCTTTCACGCGGAGCGTGTCGGGATCGAGCCATCCCGGATTCGGAACTTCGAGCTCGCGGAGCCACCCGGCCCGCGGCACGTCGAGTTCGGAGATCCACCCAGGCCGCGGGATCTCGAAGTCCCGGAACCACCCCGGTCGGGGAACGTCGATCTCGCGCAGCCAGCCCGGACGCGGGAGCTCGATCTCGTCGACCCACCGCGGCCGGGGGAGATCGAAGTCCGTCGGGCTCGGTATCCGTGGCGCGTCGATCTCGGGGCGTGGGACGTCGACGTCCGGGGTAGGGATTCGTCGGCGGACATCGTCCAGCGACGGCAGCCGGTTGCGGACGTCGGTCGGCGACGGCACGCGGGCCCGCATGTCCGCGAGCGTCGGCAGGCCGCCCCGTGGCCGTGGGAAGTCCGGCATCCGCGGTCGGGGCATGTCGGGCATCCGAACGTCCGGCGTCGGCAGCCGTGGTCGTGCGCCGAGCGCTCCGGCCAGCGGCAGCAGCGGCAACATTCCGCCACCGCCGCCCATGTTCCCTTTGCGAACGGCTTCGAGGATGTCCTCCAGCAGCTCGTTCCGATAGATGTCGAGGCCCTGACTCTCGTCGGCGAACTGGGTGAGCGTCCCGAGCCGCGAGGCCGTCCGTCCGAGCGTCCGCTGTGTGCCGCGATCGAGCCCGCCACCGCCGCGATCGCCGACGAACGAGAAGCCACCCGTCCCGCCCGGCGAGGGTGCGCCGCCGCCAGGACTCGGTGCACTCGCGTCGACGTCGACAGTGATCCCATCGAACGCCGATTCGAGCGTGTCCTGTGCCGAGCGTAGCGACTGCTCGTTGACAAAGACGTCTAACGAGGTCGCGGTTGAGAAGTCTGTCATGAAGAGTTGTGTCGGTCAGTCGCCGCTCGTCGGATCGTAAAACGCCGAGCGCTTCGCCTGGAGTGTCGGGAGGTGCATGTCGAACAGTAGCAACGTCCGCGCGGGGTACTCAGCAACCTCCCGCGGGTCGTGCCCGTACGCCATCAGTTCGAGCTTGAGCGCTTCGAAGCGGGCGGCGAAGTCGCCTTGTCGCTCGTGTGACTGTTGCGAGCGCGGTCCAAGCGCCTCCCCCACCCGTTTCCCAGGTCTTCGGAGGGTGTGTTGACGTCGTCAATCCGGGACTCGATCCAGATCATGAGCCCCGGGTGGACCTCTCGCACCGCCTCGCATTTGCTCTCGAAGTCCGCACCGCGCTCGAAGAACGGTGCGTCGACGAGCCCCGCCGCGCAGTAGAACACGCGCGATGCACCCTCGACCGAGCCGCCCTGTTGACCAGCGCCGACGACGGTCTGGGACTTCTCGGCCTGCGCGTCGCCGGCGCGGTCGGTCACGCGAGCGTGCTCGCCCGCCGTGAGTCCGCCGAGTGTGATCGTGACGTCCTCGCTGGTGCCGGTGGTGGCCGGCTGGCCGCCCTGTACGACCTGCTGGTCGGCGCTGGCAGTCGCGCTATCCGCGGATTGCGTAGGCCCGTTGGCCGACTGCGCCCCGCTCGACCCCTCCTGCGGGCGCTGGTCGGGGGCGTCGGCACCAGCCCCGTCGGTCGGGGACTCCTCGTCGACGTCGTCAGTCATCTCGTCGTAGATCTCCTGCTTGTCCTCGTCGACGTCGTCCTCGGCTTCGCCGCCGTCGGTCATGACCTGGTCGCTGCCGTAGCGATCGAGCGCCCACAGCACGCCGTTGTACTGGCGATTCGCACGCCCGATCTCGCCTTGGTGGCTCTCACGATCCTGCATGAGCTGACCGAGCTCGCGCTGGAGGGCATCGTCGGGCTCCTCGTCATCGCTGGCGGCGGCCCGGCCCTGGAGGTCGGCGAAGCGCTCCTCGAGTTCGACCGACTGTGCGGCGAGCTCGTCGAGCTTCTCGTCGAGGCGATCGCGCTCCTCGCGAAGATCGTATCGCTTGGTGGTGTTGTCGAGTGGCATGATATGGGAGTACCTACTGGGTCGGCGCGAGCGGGCGGCCAGAACCGTTAGGCCGTGTTGACGGCGATCGACGGGCTCGAAACGAAGAACGTGCCGTTTTCGAGCATGTCCTCGTTCGGGTTCCCGGCGTTCTGCCAGTCGTAAGAGTCCGCACCGATCCCGCCCAACGAGGCGGTGACGACATTCGACCCGCCGGAGTCGGCGATCGTCACCTCGGCCGACGCGGCGTTCGGCGACGTCGTCGGCGCGGTCGCGCTACTGTCACCGTACGCGAGGCTCGTGTTTCCGGTCTCTTTGTCGTAGATCGCACCGAACTCGACCTGGCTCTCGTGGGCCCCCATCTGGGCGGCCGCCGGGTGGCGGCTGAACCCGCGGAGGAGTCGCGCCTGCGAGTTGAGTTGCAGCGTGACGCTCTGCGGGAGGCGTTTGGTCGTCGACGTCGGGATCGACACCTCCGCGCCGTGGAAGACCAGCGTGTCGCCGGTCGGCTGGATTACGCTGCCGTTGGTGAGGGTGGAGTTGAACGACTCGTCGCCGTACAGCACTGTGAGGTCGAACGTGATCTCGTTATCCTGCTCGATCGTGATCGACGCCTGTGGGATGACCGCACCCATCAGCTCGCGTTCAGCAGTGCCGCGGGCCGGATCGCAGCTGATGTACCACCGCGTGCTCGCGGGCTGGCCGATCTGAAATGCGTACGGCGAGGTCGACGCACCGGTGACCGCGCGCAGCCAGTCGAGGTTGCCCGCGGTCATCGTACCGCTGATACTCATCTGCCCCTCGAAGTTGTTGTAGATCACCTCGTAGGGGTCGGCCTGTCCAGGAACGCGGATGCGCTGGGCGGCGTTCTCGACGGTGATGTTCTCGGGGGTGACGTCCGCCCCCGGCGTGAGGTACGTCGGGTCCGTCCCGGGCGCACTGTTGTAACTGGGTTCGTAAACGTATGCGATCTTTTCGTGTCCCATTGATGTGTCTCGCTGTTGTTGTATCGGTAGTTCGTGTTCGGCGTGCGACCGTCACCGAGCGCCGCGCTCGGGTCATGTCGGCCGCTATCTCCCCCTGCCCACAGTATTTATATTTAGATGAATGGTTTCGTCTTTGGCTACTCAGACGTCTTTAATTCTCCGTCTTTTTCTTTAAATTCGTCTTCTAGTCCAGTTACGTATTCCATCGGATCGGTATTAAGCGGATGTTCTGCGCCATCCACTGAATCCCATGTCTCAGCATATTGGCCGCGAATATATTTGCCAAGTTCTGTGGCTTTGAGAGTGGTTTTTCTACCCTCTGAATCAGGGACTGGTCCCTCTGCCCAACCGCGTTCAACTATTCGTTCTGCACGATCGTTGTCGACTTCGCATTGTTCTTCATCTTTTCGCGGGGGCCAGGCAAAATCATCGAAATCCTCCTGTATCTTTTTTGGAGTGTCGTCGCCACGGATATTTGCCCAGATCTCTCGTGCGATATTCCGTTTTGTTTGGACGGAGTGTTTAACGTATGAGAAGTATTCTCTATACACACCTGACTCTTTGTTGGGGACCACTCGCTTCACACTCGTCTCCAGCCCTACAGAAGCGCCGATCAGGAGCAGGGAGAAGGCAATGAGGATCATGGATAGATATTGCAGTATGGACAGCAATGGACTGACCAATCCCTGCCAGTCTGGGAATAACACCGGGGGCTGAAGAGCGATAAGATAGAAAATCAGCAAAACGCCGGATATCACTAGCGGCCGTAGACTCTTCCGTGTAAGTGAGAAAGCCAATGGCTCTTCGCTTGACATTGGCTGGTCAGAGTTTGGGTCAATCCCTTGCACTCGAGAAAGAACTTGCAGATAGATTCCAATTGCTGGGAGAGCGAGAGCAATCAGCTCGAGCAATGTGAATGCCAACTGCTGACTCATGTATTCTAATTCAACCCCACATTGAAAAATGTGGGTTGGCCCGCGTCATGTGGTCACGATCCTGCGTCCGACTCCCGTGGTGGTGCCTGTATGGGCTATACCGCCAATCAACCGATCGTCGTCTCAGACCACTTGCCGATCCCGGTGCCGGAGATCTTGTAGTGCTGTGACGGTGGGACGATCGTCGAGACGGTGGCGTACGTCGTATCCGCGCCGTCGCCAACATCCGAGTCCGCACCGATCCGGTTGTCAGACTCCGTGTCGTTGACGTGGAGAGCTAATGCCGAGCGTCCGCCGGACGTATTAGACGTCGTTACTTCGACGAGGAGAGGTTTGCCGGTCGTGTTCTGGTACCACGACGAGGACGAGCGGTTCGCGGTTTCGTCCGTGCGTGCGTCCATCGGGAGCTCCGCACTCGTGCCGACTGTGAGAGCATCCGTCGTCGTGTTGGTGTTATCGACATCGGCGTCGATCGTGCCATCCTCGTCGCTGTCGTAGGTCGGGTTGTGATGGCCAGGATCGAGTTGGGTGTTTGTATCGGTCGCGTTAATCGTCAGCGACCCGGCCTGGTCATCGTAGTCGATCGAGGCCGCCCCCGACGCCGTAAGCAACGCGCCGACGACATCCTGGATCTCTTCGTTCGATCGTTGGGTGTTGGTGTCTGTCGAGGAGATCGTGAGCGTGTTATCCGCGTCGTCGTAGGCGACGGTCGTCGCACCGCCACCGGTGACGAACGCACCGACGATGTCTCGGACTTGCTCGTCGGTGAGCTGCGTATCGGTGTCAGTATCGGTCGACGAAATCGTCAGCGTCCCGGCCTGGTCATCATAACTGATTGTAGTCGCCCCGGACCCGGCGAGGAGTGCTCCAACGACGTCTTCGATCTCCTCGTCAGTCCGTTCGGTGTTTGTGTCAGTATCGACCGCAGTCAGCGCACCGTTCTCGACGGAGAGATTCTCACCGACCAGCGACGAGATCGTCTGGTCACCGGTAACCGATCCAGTCAGCGTCTCGACCGCCTGGAGCGTGGGAGCGGTGATCTGGTCGGCGTCGACGACGCCCACATTGATGTCGGGCCGGTCGAGCTGCTCGGGCGGCACATCACGGTTGACTGGCTCGACAATCTCGACCTCGAAGTTCTGATCGTTCGGCAGCGTCTGAACCTCGCCGTCGGGCCAGGTGATGACGATCTCGGCGTGGTGCATATCCAGCCGCGACGTGTCGCCCTCCTGGAAGTCGTAGACCACCTGGTTCTGCGACTCTTTGACCTCCGTAACGGGCTGGTTGACGACGAGCGTGCCCGACTCCTCGTGCTCCATGTAGAACCGGATCGACTCGTCGCCGGTCAGCTCTCGATCGAGTTCGAGTTCTTGCTCGAACTCCGGCGTCGTATCGCCCTGCTTGAGCGTAACGACCGGCATCAGGGCAACACCTCGATCCCGTCGAACATGACGTCGAAGTTGAGGTGATACTGTTCCTGGTAGTTCTGCGAGAGGTCGTTCTCGTTTCGAATCATGAGCGTGTAGGCACCGCCGATCCCCGGCCGCGTAATCGGGTGTCGGCGGTGGGAGTTGATGATCCGCCTCGCTTCGCCACAGAGTGCCGACCACTCCTCGTCGTCGGCGATGTGACCACCCTCTGAGGCGAGCTTCCCGCGGATCCGGACGTCCGCGCCGCCGTCGTAGCGATAGTCGAAATCGAAGCCCGTCGCCTCGTTGTCGGTCGTGGGCCCGGCCCCGACGCCGATCGCGTTATGTGCCGAGAGGTTCGCCGCGGCGTCGGGTTCGTTCTGGCTCATCCGCGTCGTGTTCCGTCGGTTGATGAACACGACGTTCGACGGCGGCGAGGTCTCCCCGGTGCCCCACTCGTTGTATAAAATGCCGAGAAGGAAGTTCGTAAAGTCGGGTGCCATCAGCGACCCTCCAACTGGCGACCGAGCCACTCGACACCGTGGCGAGCGAACCGCGACTCCTCGATCCCCGAGACCTCGTGGCCGGACGAGAAGTAAACCTGTCCGGGCCCACCGGGACCACCCTCCCAGGTGAACGCGAGCGTGGGGTTGCCCTCGACCCAGTGATCATCGGTGCCGTACCCAAAGAGGGCGGCGGCCTCGTGCGTCCAGCGAAACCCGACGGTGATCGTGTCGCCGTCGCGGACGACGTCCGGACCCTCAAGCGACTCGATGACGTTCTCGACGTCGTAATCGTTGCGGCTGGCCACCTCGCGCAGCCGATCGTGGGCCGCCTCGGCCGCCTGCTCGGCGAGGTCGTCTTCGAGCTGCTCCTGGACGCCGTCCATGACGCTCTCGCGGAGCTGGCTCTCGAAGTCGCTTGACAACTCCATTATGGGGCGGAAGAGTGATGGTCACGGCAACCATCGGTTCGTCCAGTGGCGGATCTCTCGGGGAGACGTCCCCAGAGTGCCCCGCCACAGGGGCCGCGGCCCTTTCTGAGACGGTGTGGTGTTTTGAGTTCCATCTATGCCACCGAGGTCGCTTTGTAGGGCTTGAGCAGGCGATCGGCGTCCTCGCGCAGCTCTTCGGCTTTCGTCTTGACACTCGTCAGGTTGCCCGAGTCGGGGACCTGGACGTTGCTGTCCTGGGGGATCACCAACTCCGCACCGGCCCGCATCGCGACCGCCCGCGAGATCGGGAACCCGTCGGTCTCGAAGCTGTCGACTGGCTCGCCGTAGGTGTAGGAGGCCACGACCGCACCCTCGTAATCGAGCGCCGGGGCGATCGAGCGCGCGTCGATCCAGACCGCCGACCGGCCGGTGTGTGGATCGACGTCGAGGTAGTAGTCGTCACCGCGGCCCTCGGTCTTGTCGGGGTCGGCCACCCAGTCCTCGAAGTCCGATCCCTCGCGCACCAGCAGCGAGTCGATCCCCTGGGCGTGGCGGCGATCCAGCCGCACGCGAACGTAGTACCCGCGCTGGGTTTTCGGGTACCGTCGCTCCTCGTGGTGGGTGATCTGGCCGTGCGGCGCATGGGGACTGGAGGGAATGTCGCACGTCTCGCCACCGACCGTGATCGGCTCGGTCGGCGGGTCGATCGAGGGCGTCGAGGTGGTACCGTCGTCGGAGTAGTCCGGGTCGTACCAGTGGCGTTTGGTCTTCTTGCGCAGCCAGTCGTTCTCGCCGGCGATCGCCGAGATCGCGTTGGCTGTCGAGGGTTGGGATCCCTCGAAGCGCTCCTGGAGGGCGTGCTTGACGTCCTCGACAGTACAGTAACCAGTTGCCATGAGTATGCTGCTCTCGTGTATGAAAAAGCGGGGGTTAGGAGTCGTCGCTGTCGACGTTCTCGGTCTGGGCGCGCAGCAGCGCCGCGACCATCTCGTCGCTCTGGTTGAGGTTGATCGCGTCGACGTCGACGGCGTCGTTCTCCCGACACTTCTCGCGAAGGTCGTCGCGGTCGAGCGCCTGGAGCTCGTCCTGGGAGAGTGACTCACCCCCCTCGCTTCCGGTGGAGTCGTCGCCATCGTCGGGTTCGCCCTCGTCCTCGGTGGTGTCCTCACCACTCGCGTCCGGGGTTTCGGGCGCGCTCTCGCCCTCGATCTCGCCGTCGTCGGTGTAGGCGACGCCGTAGGTGGCGGCGAGTCGATCCATCGCCTGGACGGCGGTGGTTTCGTCGTCGATCGAGAGGTAGCCGTCCTCGTCGATCTCGTAGTCGTCGGTGCCGATCGTTGCCCGCGACGGAACGCCGCGGTCGAGTTCGTGTGCTGGGTGTTTGATGTCCATGAGTGGTGTCCTCCTACGCGACCCCCGGCAGGCCGTGGATGACCGCCTCGACGTCGACCGTCGACGAGGCCGCCGCGCCAGTCACGGCGAGATCCACACCGTTCGGAGTGGCGTTCTGGCCCGCGGTGTTCGCGCTCGTCGCCTGAACGACGGGCACCATCCCGTAGCCCGCCAGCGGAACGGAGAGCGTGCCGTCGCCGTTGGCGTCGGTGTCCACGGTGCCGCGGACGACCTCCTCTTTCATCCCACCGGGCTGGGTGCTCGCGACGTGGCGCTCAGTGATTGTGGTCGCCATCTTACTGAGCGTAGTTGGAGAGGTACGCGAGGTGTGCGCCCTGGGACTTGTCGATGAGCGTGCCGAACTCCGCGAGCGCGGCCCGGTTGCCGAGACCCACTCGTGCGAGCGGAACCGTCGTGAGGGGCATCAACGACCGGAACTGGACCGTGGTGCGGTCGTAGATGAACACGTCCCGGGAGTCCGGGGTGAAGTTGCTCGTGGACTGGTCCGGGTAGTCCCGGATGTTCGGGCACTCGATCAGGGGCGTGTTGCCCTTGATGTTCATCGCCCGACCCCCGAACGTCACGGCCTCGTCGAACGCGTCGATCCGTGTCGAGATGTTGGTCTCGTTTTCGATGTAGTCGTACATCGTCGGCGAGACTGCGATCTCGGCGTTCGCGTAGGTGAGGCCGGTTTCCTGGACGAGCTTCGTGAGCTCGGACTTGATGTCCTTGAGCACCGGCTGGTCGCCGGTCATCGAGATCCCAGACTTGTCGGCGTTGGTGCCGCCGTCGACAGCCATCTTGGCCATCCCGGCGTACGACTCCGAGACCTCGGGGTCGAACACACCGTTGTTGGTCGCACCGACCGACGGATCGCCGTAGAAGAACGTTTGGGCCTTCGCCAGTGCATGGGCGATCACCCGCTGGCCCATCGTCATCTGGGTGACGTCCATGTACCCCAGCGACGCCTCCGCGCGAGCGGTGAAGTCGCTGATGTTCGTCTTGTCGACGAAGATCTTCATGTCCTTCTCGTCGGTTCCGAGCGTGTGGTCGGAGTCCTTCTCATCCGAGAGATCGAGCGCCCCGCTCTCGGAGAGGAACCCGATCGGGTCGGCCCGGTCGGACACGACGTTGTACTTCGCCGCAAAGCCAGCCTGGCCCTGCTGGCTGATCCGGTCGAGGATCGTGGCCTGTCGGCGCTGGATGTCGACGATCCGCGGATCGAACGCGATCGGCGTCGCCTGCTCGACGACGTTGCGATCGATCGGGCCGTCCTTCGCAACGACGGCGTCGACCGCCGAGTTCTTGCCTTCCTCGTAGCCAGCGGTGACGCCACCGGCACCGAGGACCGCACCCTCACCGCCAGCCCACCGGTTGAGTTTCTCGCGGTACTGATCGGTCGTCCCGCGTTTGAGGGGCTGGCGAGGGTCTGGGTTCCCGCCCTGCTTCATCTTCGAGGAGAGCGGGATGAGCATCCGGTCGCCGTAGTCCTGCTTGCGGAAGCCCCACGCCATCCAGATGCGCTCGTAGATCGAGTCCTCGGACTTTTCGTTTTTGCCGTCCTCGCCACTGACTGCTTCGATCAGGTCGCGCTGGGTCGGGGTGTGTGCAGTTGCAGACATTTAGATCGGCTCCTGTCCAGCGGCGACGGTGTCGTCGCCATCCGCGTCTTTTTCCTCGTCGATCTCCGCCGCCGTGGTCGTCTTCGAGTCCTCGACGCCGTCGTCGCCCTCTTCGCCGTCGAGCATGTTGCGCAACTGCTCGACCTCGTCGTCGGAGAGATCGTCGCCGTCGGGGTCGGCGTCCTTGCCGGCCTCGGGATCGTCGTCGCCCTCGCCGGCGGTGTCCTTCTCGCCGTCGTCGTCGCTTTCGAGAGCGTCGACGCGGTCCTCCAGTTCGTTACGTTTCTGCTGTTCGTTCTCCAAGATCGCCGTCTGGCGCTCGAGGAGTTCCTTGGTGTCGTCGTCCATGTCTGGATCGTGATGTGTCTCGTTGGGTTCGTGATCGTGGTCTCGCAGTTCGAGGTCGTGGCCGCGGAGTGGCTGGTGGTCGGCCGGCCTGCCGTCTGCGCCGCGGAGCAGCGGGCCGCCGCCAGCCGTCGCGGACGCCTCGGACACGATCGCCTTCGCGAGCGTGTCTTCATCGAGGTCCGCGTCGGGGAACCGATCGACGAGCCCCTTCGCCACCGCCTCGACGGTGGGGGCGTCGCGACCGGCGACTGACTCCTGGTTCGACTGGATACCCACGGCAGAGGTTTCCATGAGGTCAGTCTCGTGGAACGTTTTCTCGTCGTCGTCGTTGCTCTCGAAGTCGAGCGGTCGGAACCCGATCGAGAGGCCGACGGGCATCCCGGCCTTGACGTACGCACGGAGCCGATCGCCGCCCTCGTTCTCGGGATTTGGTTTGACGTAGGAGTACAGCGTCTTCTCGTCGGCGTCCGCGTCCTCCTCGATCTCGGCGTCGTCCTGGCCGCCGATGATGTCCTTCCAGTCGTACCGCGGGGCGAACAGCCCGCCGTCACCGATCCCGTGGTTGCCGAACACCGGCCGCGGCGTCTCGCGGATCTGATCCCGGAGGTCGCGTAGCCCGCGCTCGGAGAAACTGTCGCCGTCGCGATCGCGGCCAGTCGAGGAGATCGGGAGTTTCAGGTACTCGGTGTCGTCGTCTTTCTCGCCGGTCGGTGTTCCCTTGACGATGCTCGCGTCGGTCGTGCTCGTGGTCTTGGTAAGCGTATCGTGCATGGTTGCAGAAGGCCCGCTCGCTCGCGTGAGTAGCGAGGTCATGGAGAGCTCGCGGAGGCTCGGATCCCAGTCCCAGGTGTACCAGCACCGACAGTTCGGATGGATCGGGATGAGGTCCTCGGCCTCACCCATCCGCATCGTGTCGCCGTCGTACGGCTTGCAGTCCTCGCAGGCGTCGGGTTCAGTATGGACCGTCGCGATCGCGTTCTTCTCGAGCGTGGCCCACTGGCCGACCGACGCCTTCGCACGGATCCCCGGCCCGCGCTCGGGGAGGGTGCTGACGTCGGCGGTAGACATGGTGGAGTTACTCGTTTTCGTCGTCCGGGTCCTCGGGATCCTCCGGCGAACTCCCCTCACTGTCGCCGGCGTCCTGGTCGTCGTCGCTCTCGTCACCGGATGGGTCCGAGCCGCCGCTCCCGTCGCCACCAGAGGAACTGTCGGCCTGGCGATGGGCGTCGATCAGCGTCTCGCCGATGTACTTCGGGTGCGGGCCGTAGTCGAAGGTCGTGCCGTTCGGGAGCTCTACCTCAGTATCGCCGGGCTCCTCGCCACGGCGCTGGGCCTGCTCGTTGAACGAGAGGGTGCCGTCCTTCCACCGCGTGTTGAGTCGCTCCTGACGTCGCTGCTCGCGAACGGGATCAGTGTGGTCGATCGAGACGCCGAACGGTTTGCCGAGGCTCTCGTAGGCGTCGAACTGCGTGAACACCTGGCGCTTGACCGCCTGGCAGATCGTTTTCGTGAGCGGTAGCGTGATCCGCTTGTAGATGATCTCGGACTGGTTCGATGAGGCATCGCGGTTGACGTCCTCGACCAGCCCGATCTCGTTTTTCGAGAGACCGAGCGCCCCCCAGACGAGCTGGAGGAACCACTTCTGCTCCTCGATGAGATCCAGGTCGATCGCAGAGCCACCCATCTCGATCCACTTCGCATCGGTGCCGACCACCGGCGCAGTTCGAGGGTCGCCGCTCGCATCCTCGATCGTCTCTTTGATCGCAGAGACGTCGTCGTCGCTCGCCTCGAGGGCGGCGATCAGCCCCGCGGGGATCTCGTCGTCCTTGTACCACCGATTGAGGTGGGTGATGTTGTTCTTGAGCGCTTCGAGGTACTGCTTGACCTGGAGGGCTGGCGAGAGGGGGTAGATCCGATCCGCCCGCCGGCTGCCGGGCCACCGCATACTGACGAGGTCGGTATGGTCGAGTTCGGCGGGGTCGACGTTTCCGCGAGCGATCGTCCCGCCGGCGAAGGACTGGTACGGAGCCTGGTAGTACGGCGTGTCCTCCCAGTTGCCGTGCTCGTCGACGTTGTACTGGATCGTGATCGACGGCACCGGCTTGAGCTTCCGGACCGGGAACGCCTCGGCGTTGGACTCCGCAGCGAGGGTTTCCCAGTGGGCGTCGCCCTGCTCCAGCATGTCGGCGATCGCGGCTGTGATCAGATCATCGAAGTCATCGCCCAGCAGGTGGGGGCCGGTGAGGACGTCCCGAAAGATGTCCCGCAGCGTCTTCGCGTCGGTCCCGAGCTCGCCGGCGTCCTCGTCGGCGGTCGGGAACGTCAACTCACCGCCGGTGATCTGGTCGACCACGGTAGACTTGACGATCTCGAAGGGCGCGGTCTGGGCCAACTGCTGGGCCTCGTACGCCTCGGGCCCGCGGGGGATGCCCCACTCGTTGACGTTCAGCCAGCTATCCTCGTCGATCGGCTGGATCGTCTCTGAGGTTTCGCTGGCGACGCCGTCGGGATCCTCGATCGCCTTCGCCGCGCTCGCACCGACGGCGTCGGTCGTACCGGCGTTGTCGTCGGGCTGGCGAGCGCGGTGATCCCGGACCGCCCGGGCGAACAGCGAGTTGTCGCTCATAGTCATTGCACCCCACGATCGTCGACGGTGTCCTCACCGAGCTTCGGATCGCGCTCGACCGCGTCCTCCAGCAGCTCGTCGAAGTGCTCGCGGACGTCGTCGAGCGTATCGGAGTCGCCACCCTGGACCCCGAGGTTGAGGTCGTACTGGTCGATCCAGATCTTCGGCGGCTCGTCGGTCATCGCTGCCTCCGCATCTGTTCGAGCGCGCCCATCGCGGCGTCGACGATCTCGTTGCCCTCCGCGTCGTCGCTCTCGAACTCCTCGGGGACGTCCTCCTGCTGGCCGACGTTGATCGTGCCGGTCGGCACCTTCGCGTCGATCGCCTTCTCGGCGAGGTACATCGCGACGACCGGGTCGGGGGTGTGGCCCTGGAGTTCGCCCTCGTCCATCGTCAGCGACGTGAGCGCGTTGATGAGCTGCTCGGTGTGATCGGACCCCTCTCGATAGAAGTTATACCCGCCCTGGGCGACGCGGTGGGCGATCCGCGGGATGCCGTCCTCCCACGAGTGCTTGCGCTCGGTGGTCGTCTCGCCCTGGATCGGCAGCGAACGATCGAACTCGACGGCGTCGTCGACGATGTACTGCTGCATCCCGTTGTCCTCGATCACGATCGCCGACGGCGAGTAGAGCATATCGAGTTCCTGATGCTTGCTCTTGAATCGTCCCGGATCGATCGACTGGGCGTTGAAGACGTGGAGGATGTCCCGCACGCCGGAGGGACGAACGCCCAGCACGACGTACGACGTCGAGTCCGAGCCCTTCGTCGAGGCGGGGTCGTTGCCGATCGCCACGCGCGTATAGGGCGAGTCGGGCGTGACGATCTCGGGCGGCGCGTCGTGGATCGAACAGCGCTCGTCGATATGCGCCCGCTGGATGATCGCATCCTCGACCTGGCTGAACACCATGCAGTACTCGCGCAGGAAGTATGGCTTGCCCTGCGCACCCAGCTCGCCGGCGAGCCAGTCAGCGGGCCGCCCCTCGGGCCACAGGATCGAGAGCGTGTCGCCGGGGACGTCCAGCGCGTTCGCGAGCGTCGGCGCTTCGACCTCCTGGTACAGCGACTCGTCGGCGAGGTCGCCGGGTCGATCGCCGTACTTCTCGATCCACGGCTCGCGGATCGCGGGGTACTCGGCGAGGTTGTAGGAGGGGAGGTCGTCGAACGCCGCCCTGTCCTGGGTTTTCGTCCGCAGTAGTTCGTACAGGTCGGTCGGGCGCTTGCGGGTGCCGACCAGGACGTGGACACCGCCCCGGTTGAGCATCGGGACGATCACCTTCGAGTACCACGCCTCGATCCGCTCGTCGGGGATCCCACCGATCTCTTTCAGTGGATCGTCGCCAGCCGAGAAGTCGACGTGCCCACCCTCCGCGCTCGACTCAACCCAGGTAGTGTAGAGCTGCGCACGGTTCGGGAACGGCTTCCGCTTGAGTGCCCCGACCGACTCGCCCTTGTTGTCGAGGAGGTTGTCGCACCAGGGGTTCGCCTCGCACATCTCCTCGAACTCGCCCATCCGCTCCTCGACCTGGCCCTCGGTGTTCGCCCAGTACAGCGAGGTGTGCCCCTCGATGTACTGGGATTTGTACATGATCTTCGCGAGGACGAACGTCGTCTTGGTGTGCTTCCGCCCGGAGAGAATGATGTTCAGCGGGTTGGACTCGACGCGCTCGTGCCAGTCCATTGCGTGCTCGGGGACACGTTCCCACTGGGTCGGGCCGACGTCGAGGAAGTTCAGGCTGACGAGATTCGAGAACACCCAGAATCGGAGGTCGTCCCGGCCGTCGTCCTGGGGTCGGCAGAGCTCTCGCTTGTCCGCTGGCGGGAGCTCGTTGATGTCGTGGAACGGCGTTTCCGAGGCCTGGAGCGCTTGCTGGAGGTCGGCCGACGCCGTCGACTGGGTGGTTGCACTCATAAGTGATTCTTAGAGAGTGTCGATCGCGTCGAGCAGGTCGCTGCGATCGTCGTCGTCCATCGACGTCTCGACGCGGTGCTTCTCGCCTTCGTCGATCTTCGCGAGGCGGTGCTCGGCTTTCGATTTGTCATCCAGCAGTGAGGCGATGAGCGCCGCCCGGTTCGCGAGCGGGCCGTCGTTCATGTCGACCGACTCGCCGACCTGGATCCCGTCGCTGTTGTAGTCGGGCGTCCACGCCGGCTCGTCGACGAGGCCCGCCGCCCGGAGGTAGCGAGTGAGTTCGCGCTCGACGAGCATGTCGAACATCTCGATGTCCTCGATCGCTTCGAGGCGCTCCATCAGCTCGCGCTCTTCGTCGTCGACGCCGACCTCCGCATAGAGACCGTGCTTGTACGCGCCGTTGTCCTCGCCGGTTGGCGCGCCACCAGCGCCGCCGTGTTTCGAACAGCGGCCCTCGTTCTTGTCGGTCCCCCAGCCAGAGACGAGCTCGCAGTAACCGAGAAACCTGTCGCCATCGAACCGGCGGGCGTTACAGTACTCACCGGGTTCTTTTTTGGCGGGTTTGTCAGTCATGGGGTTGGGTCGGCAGCGAGAGGTGTCATGGGGTTGGTCAACCGAGCATCGCGAACATCGCGCTCACCAGCCACGACGCGATCGCGACCGCCGCGGGGACGAGCGCGAGTCGAGCGACCCACTCGAAGGGAGGGTTGACGTCCCAGTTGCCAGCCCACCCGCCCTGGCGATAGCCCTCGTACAGCGTGACGACGTTGCCGGTGAGCGCCCACACGACGATGATAAGCATCGAAAGGAACGCGCACAGGACGGCGAAATCCGCGAACGCACCGACCGGCTCGCGGATCGCTCGGAGGAACGGGTTCATTCGTCGTCGTCCTCGCAGCGGTCGCAGTCACAGTCGTCGGGGTGTGCTTCTACCGGTACGCCGTTCTTCATGTCCATTTCGTGTGCCATGATCAGTGAGTGGTGTCGTTCGGTTGGTGGTCGGTCATCCAGTCGACGTCGTAGCCGCGGCCGTCGAGCTCCTCGCGAAGTTCGGCCCACACCGCGGCGTCGTCCTTGTCGTTCCGCGATTTGATCCGGCGGATGACCAGCACCGCGTCGTGGTGGATCGCGTCGGTGAGCTCTCCCTCATGGCTGGCCGCGGCAACGAACTCGTTGATGTGGGCTTGTCGCGACGATCGCATGGTCTCAGTTAGGAAGAGTCGGTGTCGGCCTTCGCGAACGCCTGGGTGACGTCGTCGTGGTCGGCCTGGTACAGCGCCGCTTCGAGCGCGTCGTGAGTGACGCCAGGGCCAGACCCCTTGACGTCCGGTACGTGAGCAGCGACCTTCTGGAGGTGCTCGTACTCCGCCGACTCGATCCGTTCGAGAACCTCGCGTCGGTGCGAAGGGAGAGTAGCGTCCGCCGTGGAGCCCGTTGGCTCGGGCTCGCGCGGATCCGTCGGAGAGGTCTCGGAAACGCGGGCTTTCTCTTCGGTGGCGTCGAGGAGTTCCAGGACCTCACCTGCTCGGTCGAACAGGGCCGCCCACCGCGACATCTTCGGATCTCTGAGGTCCGGGTTCGGTGGGCCCTCGGCACGCTTGCCCTTCCGCCGACCGACCTCGGCGTATCCGAGCGCCGACAGCAGGGTGAGGATGATCGGTCCGGCGGTCGACCAGTCCATGCGTCCCGCGATGACGGCGGCGAACAGCCCGACCAGTGCGACGATCCCGCCGGCGACTGCACCGACTTCGACGTACCGTTCGAGTTTCTGAGAGTTCATGATTACGCCTTCTCGTAGTGCGATTGGTTGTGTGTGATCCGCCGATAGACGATCGTGCCGCCGACGATGCCGACGACGTAGGCCGCCCCCTCCAGAACGAGGCTGATGAGCGACCCCGCGAGGAACCCGCCCGTCGCGACGAGGACGAGGATCAGCCCGACCGTCGAGATCCGGCTCGCGTACCGGTCCGAGACGTCGTCGTACTCAGGCCGACCGGCCAGGGCAAACCCATATCCGAGAAGCAAGAACCCGGCGAGGATGCCGAGGAGCTTGACCGAGAGGCGGAGGTCGAACACGTCACTCACCACCCTCGTCGTCGCGTTCGACCGTGACGAAACTGAACGGGATCGCGGCGCTGATGTCGAGTTGGAGTGTTCCCCACAGCAGTACCGCGAAGATCGCGAGCGTCCGGTCGGTGACCGGCTGTTGGTTGACGTAGCCGTACGCGAGCATCAACACCAGCGCGACGCCTGCCAGCGCTCCGACGCCGTTCGTGATCTGCTCGCGGTTCATCCGTTCGTGGTCCGTTGGGTGTGACGTGGTTCATGGTGCATCGTTGACCGGAGGGTATCGAGTTCGCAGCCGCTCGATCAGCTCGTCCCACGGCACGACGTGTTCGAACTCGTAGCACCGACGTCGGCGGTGGGCGTGGTCACTCGTCATCCTCGTCGAGCACCAGCAACGCCTCGATGTCGCGGCGACCGTCCGCGCGGCGGAACGCCTCGTTGTATGCCTCGAGCATCCGCTCGCGAATCTCGTCGTCGACGTACCGGTTGTCGTCAGTACAGTTGATCGCGCACTTCGAGTGAACCGCGTCCTCGACGATTACTGGCTCGTCGGTGATCGGCCCGAAGCAGTGGGGGCACGACAGTTCGACGCACTGCCAGAGCCAGTCGAGGGCGTCCTGGGTGTAGTCGTCGTGGCGGTGGAGGCGCTCGGCGAGGGCGTACCAGAGATAGTCGTCGTGGACGTCGTCCTCGGGTTCTTTCAGACGCTGGATCGCAAGCGCGGCTTGTCGGGCGATAGTCGGGTCCGCCTCGGGAGCGTGGCGTTTGCGCATCCGCCGGAAGTACCCCACAAGCGCCGATGCCGAGGAGTGGTTCGCCCCTCGCGAGTACGGTTCGATGAGGATCTCGTTGATCTCGTCGGGCTCGGGGGCGCGGACCGGTGACGCGCCGGGGCGGTACTCTTGTGGACGCTCGCGTTCGTCGGCCAGCAGTGCGCCTGACGACGGACAGAACGCATGTTTGCCTCGCATTTGTGATGTGTCTGGAGAAAGCGGACGCTGAACCACCGCGTGGTCATCCCCCCGAGAGGGTCGCCGCGGGTACGATCCGGCCAGTTAGTACAACGGAAGGATAGCGGGCGGATAAACCGTCAGGAAGTCGCCATTGTATGCCAGAGGGTAGCCGCACAGCTCGGCGAGCGCTCTCGTAGAGCCTTATGTAACAGTTCGATTTGGTGGCGAGGCGAAGAGTTACATAAGATTCGGAGAGCGTCGACCAAACGTGTTCAACCCGAAAACAGACATATGTAATAATATAAAACTACAAAACCGCAATACGTGAGTGGCGCATGCCATGATATGACGTAATTCAGGATAATGGCAACTTATAGATGGAGGGGGCTCATAGCATCGTTCTCAGACTACCATGGTTGGAGAGCCAGCTCCTGAGACGGAGATCGGCGAGACGGAGGAACAGTCCAAAAACCCCGGGATCAAGGAGGCAATGGACCTGTATGAAAAGGACGATCCCGTCAACGAGTCGGGCACTGGCAATTCAACCCAAGAATTGATTATTGGCAACTACCCGGTCGCTGACCAACTAGAATAGCGCGTATGCCAACAGCCAGTGAGATTTTTTCGCAGATACACCAGCAAAAAGAGTCGGGAAATGAACGTGCATTTGATACAGTCAGACGGTACTATCTGAACGAATTGCATCAAGAAACTGGCCGCAATCTCATTTTGTACTCAACTGCATGGGCGCAGGAGCAGAGCGGTTCAACGTCACTCTCCATTGACGACTCTGATGTGCGCTCGTTTATGGAGGTTATTCACGGACTCAGTCAGGACGAGTTAGACATTATCCTCCACAGCCCAGGAGGATCGCCAGTAGCAACAGAACAAGTTGTTGACTACCTTCGGGCGAAGTTCAATGACATCCGAATATTTGTACCGCAAGCCGCGATGTCTGCAGCCACTCTAATGTGCTGCGCTGCTGATAGTGTAGTGATGGGCGACCATTCCAGCCTGGGGCCGATCGACCCACAGATCCCCATGCAAACGCCTGTTGGAACCCGTAATATCGGAGCGCATGCAGTCTTGGAGCAATTTGAGACGCTCTTGTGTAGATTAGCGGAATACGTTGACGGCGACGCAATCGACAAGGCTGTGGATGGGTGCTTGAACAAGATTCAGGGAGCGAAGAAGCCCGAAGGTGCGAGCGGCCTGCTCCAAGCCCTGCTTGGACAGGCCGCGGAATTTCGCCAGCCACGGTTGCACTAACGACCAGAGGCATTCGACCTGATTCGTGTGGATACCTTCCTCTGAGACGTACTCATCATCATGGACAACGGTTCGATGCTCGTGTTCCATTTGCTGATATGCGGGAAGCTCGTCGGTCCAGATCTCTCCCAGCGGCTGGGAGAGATCGCCTGCTTCCTCAATCACTGGCCCGAGGTTCTCGTCGTATTTCGACCCCTCTTCGGCTGAGATCACCTGGAGCACGTCGCGGCAGGCCGCGACGAGCGTCATCTCATCGCCCTGCTCCCCTGTCCATCGCGCCCGTCCGGGTCCAGGGGACCCGCCGCGGGACAGTCCGTCCCGCGGTGGGTTCTGGCCTTTGAACCCCGAGCACACCCGCTGAGTTTCGTCCACCTG
>NZ_JAQJDA010000020.1:0-59844 GCF_028617175.1 Halococcus sp. PRR34
AGCCGCCTCGCTTCGACCGAAGCGAGGCTGGCGAGGAGCGACAGCCACGTTCTACGCTCACGTAGATCCAGGAATGACCGACGAGAAGTACGCAACTCGACAGATTCTCTCAGGGAACTGCCTTCCAAGCGGGTTACACTCTGATCCCGCCTCACGTCTGGTCTCTTTCAACGTATCTGCTCGTACCGTGACCGATAGAGTGGACAACTAGCGATTTTCGTGAGCGCTCGCCCCGTGGTTGCCGTCGACACGACGGTTCCGTACCCGCACGACAGAGCAGCGCACGGAATCCGACGGCTAGCCAACAACGTTGAACGAACGCAGCTGTCCGAGGTCCTTCTTCTCGGAGTACGGTATCATGCCGTCCGGGTCGGGGTAGCCAATAGCCATGAGCATGATGACCTCCTCGTCGCCGTCGAAGTCCAGCAACTGAGCCATCTTCCGATCCTTCTCGGGGATGGACGGCCAGTTGATACAACACGAGGCGAGTCCGAGCGTCTCGAGCCCGTACTGGAATGCCATCGCCGCCAAACTCGCGTCGATGTAGACGACGTGTTTGTCCCGCTCGTCGAAGTAGGCCCGCTGTTTCCCCACGAGAACCGCGAGACAGGGAATGTTTTCGCGATATCCCGAGACGCCGATCGGCAGCTCCGAAACCTTCTCTATCAGCGCGTCGTCGTCATAAAAGCGAAACTCGTAGGACTGTCGGTTACACGCGCTCGGGGATTCGGCGGCGATTTCGAGGGCGTCGTCGATCAGGTCGCGAGGCACCGCACGTTGCTCGAACCACCGAGTGCTCGTCCGCTGCTTTGCGAGCCGCTTGAGCTGGTCGTACGAGACAGCCTCGGATTCGAGCTCACGCCGTGGCTTGGGGGTTCGGTTCCCGGCTGTGTAGTCAATGGTACCGAAAAAGTCTTCAAAGCGCCGCTGGGACGCGGCAATCGTCTCGGTGGAATCGACGGTCCCGAAGTACTCCGTCAGCACGTCGACCGCCCAGTAGAGCTGTTCGTCACTCTCGCCATCCCTGTTGTTCCACGCAGTAATGAGGTCGTCAACGAGGTTCTCGATGTAGCCCTCCGCAAACACCGGCCGGCGATTTCGCATCGAGAGTCCCTTCTCGATACGGTGGACGTTGCGGATGACTCGGTGTCGTGGGTTCTCGCGCTTTTCTTCCAGCTCGTAGTACTTTGCCTGCCCGTTAAGAATGGAGCGCTGTTCGTGATAGAAACTTCCCCGAAGGGAAAAATACGCCGTCGTGAGGAGTTTCGAGTCGGCAACCGCCCGCAGTACAGCTGCCTTTGGCAACGCCCTCCAGACGATGTTCTCGAAGAACAGCCGGAACACGACGAATGACACCCCCTTTCGAGCCAGCTGCTTTGCTCCGCGGTTCTCGTATATCGAACGGGCCCTCTGGAGGAGAGACACATCAGGGAAGAGCTCGTACAGCGACTAAAGCGTGTCCATCACTCGGCTCAAAGTTCCCAACGCAGGATAACTTGTGTCGCTCCCCTCGGACGACCGCTCCCGAAAACCGTCGGCGAGAGCGAAGGGAAAGACAGTTGAACGCTAGCCCGGACAGTCCGAACACCATGCGCGACCCAAGAGAGGCCCTACAGTCGGCTGCACAGAAGCTCTCGCTTGCTGCGGCCGCCGAGACGCGGTTCTTGCGTGATTTGTTTGGAGGGAGGAGGCCGCACCCCTCAACGGAGAAGCTTGCTGGGCAGAACATCGTCATCGTCGGCGGTGAGCTGTTCAACAAGGGTGCTCAGGCCATGACGTTCACAGTGGTCGACAACCTTCGACGGCGCTATCCGGACCAGGACCTGTATCTGCTTTCGTACGCCGACTACGAGCGACCCGATGCGGAGAAAGAGCAGTACAGCTTCGAAATACTGCCCTGGGGCACCGAGGCCAGGCTGGGGGCATTCACCGAGCGAGCGGATTTCCTGAGCGACGACGAGAACGCAACCGCGACTATCCGAGAGGTGATGAACGACTGCGCCTGCGTTGTCGACATCAGTGGATATGCGCTGTCGTCTCAATGGGGGTTCAACGTGTCGTTCATGTATCTCGTCAACCTCGCCATGGCCAGCAGCTACTCCGTGCCGGTGTATGTTCTGCCCCAGTCAATCGGCCCGTTCGAGTATCCACCACTCGAGGCGGGGGTCCTGAATCCGCTGATGAACCTGTATCTTTCGTATCCGGAGGTCATCTACTCCAGAGAGCGACGAGGAGTGGACGCGCTGTCGTCGTACACCACGCACAACGTCGAACACGAACTCGACATCGTCCTCCAGAACGAGGGCTACGACCTCGAGAACGTCTTCACCGACGTGCCGGAATTCGAGACGATTGCTGTCGAGAACGACGCGATGGGCGTGGTCCCCAACTCGAGGGTGATGGAGCGAGTCGACCACGACCGCTTCTATGCTCACTACGATGCGGCCATCGAGGCCGCATTGCGCGACGGCTATACTGTGTACGTTCTCCGTCACTCCACGGAGGACCGCCGCATCTGTGAGCAGATCAGCGCCCGATTCGCCGACGAGCCGCGTGTCTGTCTCCTGAAGCAGGACCTGAACGCCATCGAGCTCGAGCGGGTCATCGAGCAGTTCGACTTCATGATCGGATCTCGGTACCACTCGATTGTTCACGCCTACAAGAACGGCGTTCCGGCGATAGCGATCGGCTGGGCCGACAAGTACGGGGACCTTCTCGAGGAGTTCGGCCAGTCGGAGTTCTTCTTCGACGCGCGGGAACCAATCCAGCGAGAGCGGCTCGTTCGCGCGGTGTCGACTCTCGCGGCCACCAACGCCGAGGAAAGCGAGAAAATCGACCGACTGCGGTCCGATATAGTCGAGGGCGACGTTTTCCGGAGAACGTTTCCCCCCGCATGAGCCGACATCTCATCTGCGGGACTGCCGATAAAGCAGCCCTGAGCCGAGTTCGGATGAAGAGGGATCGTGCTCGGAAGGACGTCCTCACAGTCCTAAGTGCTGTCCCGGATGTGTTGTTCTATCCATGAGTGGGGCCTGGTTTGGAAACACCCAAAACATCAACTCGTTTCTTGGGTATCGCTATCTCCCCGACCGAAGGTGGGACGTTCCACCCGAGGTGCTGGCCGCCACAGAGGCGACGACGGAGTTCTCCTCCAAACGGGGGCTGGTGGCGGCCGGGCAGAGCGCTCTCGAAACGACGTTCCGCGAGCTGACAGCTGAAGACGACGATCGCGTCACCCACGTTCTGCCCCTGAGCGGTGGACTGGACTCGCGGACGATCCTCGGCGGACTGCTCGCCAACGTCGACAGAGAGCGGATCGTGACCGTCACCTTCGGCACTCCTGGAACGCTTGACTATGACATTGGCAAGGCGGTGGCCACCGAAGCCGGGGTCGAAAACCGCGCGTACGACCTCTCTCCACGGTCGTTCCCGTGGACCGACAAACTGTTGTTGAAGAACGCGGCCGAGTACGCGCGACCAACCAAACTGTTTCGGGCTCGAAGCGCCCTCAACTATGCGTTCGACGAGTTGAACGCCGAAAACTGCGTGTACTGGTCGGGATTCATGGGCGAGGCGTCTGCCGGAGCGCACTTACCCGCAAGCGAGTCGGAGAGCTGGTCCGCCGCGCTATCCCATTTTGTTGATGCCAATTTCGGCGTCCCGCAGCTTACCGCCGACGATTTCGGCCCCCGAGAAGTCCTCCCAGACGAGCCGTTTGCCGAGCGGTCCGTGTTGAGCTTCGACGAACAGTTGGATTACGGCATCAGACAGCCGTACTACATCCGACCCGCAGCGGTGTTCCGGGACGGTTTCGAGACGCCGTTTTGTTCCGAACCGTGGCTCGAGTTCATGTTGAATGCCCCACGCGAGCTTCGGCTCGACAGAGCGCTCTTCAAAACAGTCGTCCGGGAACAGTACCCGGCGCTGTTTTCGCTCCCGACCGAGTCGAATGGGGGACTTCCCATCGACGCACCGAAATACAGGCGCTGGATGAACATCGGCAAGTCAATGGTCGAAAACCGAGTGAAACGCGCACTGGGGCTCCGAACATCTCGACACAGCACCAACCACTTCGACTGGAACGCCGAACTCAAACACTCGGAGAGGCTGAGAAGTTTGGCCAAGCGACACCTCTTGGACCTGGCGGACCGCAACGTGGTGCCGTGGGTGGACATCGAGGGAATATGGAACGATAGCCAAAGTGGCGGCACCCGCGGCGACGAGATTCACCAGCTCGTCTCCCTCGAACTCTATTTGAAGATCGAGAGCTGACGGACCGACCGAGAGAGTGCAGTGGTGGCTCTGTCGAGGTCCTCCTCGGCGATTGCCCCGAACGTGATTGCAGCGGCGAGGAACACAACGAACCCGACAGGCGGTACGACGAGAAGCGCTACCAACTGCGGTTGGAGGAGTCTCGAGAGGGGAAAGATGACCGCAGCAGCCACTGCGCCAGTCAGCAGTATTCGACCCGGATGGATACCCGCGAGCGGATCGAACCCGATCTTTCGTGCACTCCAGACGTGGGCAACGAACATCGTCCCGTATCCAACGCTCGTCGCAACAGCGGCCCCATGCATCCCGTAGCGAGGGATGAGAACGGCGTTCAGAACTGCATTGAGGGCGGCAGTACTACCCGTTGCGTATATCAGTATGCGTATCTTTCCGCTCCCATGGCTCGTTGCCAGTATCGGACGGGCCACGGCGAACCCGAGAGCCCCGGGCAACAACAACAACAGCGGGCCGACTGTCGGTGTGAACTCCTGGCCATAGTACACCAGTACGAACGGTTCGGCGAGAGCACTCAAACCAATGATGAGCAACAGCGTAAACAGGAGCGTGTATCGCGTCACCTTCGACGCCGTCGCCGAAATGGTGTCGTATTCCTCTCGTGACCACAGTTTGGACATCGAGTGAACCAAGACTAGTTGAGCAGCGTACGGAACGAACCATAGGAACTCAGCAGCAGTAAGTGCAGCCTTGTAGTAGCCGGTCTGTTCCGACCCGACGAGTGGATTCAACATCAGTATATCTATGTGATACAACGACGTGAGGCTGAACAGAAACACGATGCTCCCGAAATTGAACGTCAGGAGCTCTCGTCGCGGAAACGACTTCGAGGTTGGCCTCATCACGCTCTTGAGTGACAGCTCTCCGCGCAGGTAGTACAGACAGCCGGCGACCGCGATGACACCGCCGACGATCTGCCCGACAAGCGCACCGACGACGCCCCATCCGAGGGACACCAATGCGATGGCGACGAGAGCAAAGACGGGTTTCTTGGACGCTTGGAAGAACTCCGAGTACTGTTCTAACGAGAGCGCCATGAGCGTCGAGCGCAGTATCGAAAATAACTGCTCGAGGACGATGAGGACGGCGAGGACGAACAGGTAGAGCGAAAACTTCTCGCCGAGATACTCACCGCTCAGCTCGCTGCTGGCGAAAATAACAACCGCCACACCTGCCGAGACCGCCAACAACATTCCGATACGAACGTAGAATCCGAACGTCTGTGCCGCCCAGTCTGCGATGTCGCGGTCTTCGACGAGGAACTTCCGAATGCTGCTCGACAGTCCGCCCATTCCCACCATGGTCGTAATCAGGCCGAGAGCGGACATGACGTATCCATAATCTCCGTAGCCAGCGCTTCCCAGCAGGCGGGCTAGGATTGGCGTTGTCGCTGCGCCAACTAGCAACGTCACCGCCCGGCCGCCAAGAATCGACAGAAATCCCTTGATGATCTGGCTCGCCATTGTCGTTCGATGCCCGACGGAGTGGGAAAGGAATACCGATGTGCGAACTCGGCGCTTGGAGTGGTAGTGGTGTTTGCGTGGTGTACGGCGTGGAGCACTCTGGCTGTGGGAGTCCCATGACACGTCGGAGTCGGTGCGCGGGCGACTCACGAGCAAACACTCGCCGCCTCGACTTGCATGGCGCTCGTTGTGACGGCTGCGAACGCCGACCGCAGACTATCGGGAGACGGTTAGCGATACGTCCTCATCCATCGTCGCCTCAACAATATCGCCCGTATATCGGTATGTGTCGACTCCGGTCGTCACGACACCGGAGGCTCTGTTGCCGGAGATCTCGTCGCCGTACCCGATTCCCCTCTCTGAAGAGATGTCACCGGTCACAACGACTCGATAGCTCACGTACTCCCCAGTACCTCTGACGGAAATCGTCCCTGCAGAGCGGTCGATATCAATTTGGGCACGGTTGTTGAGTGATGCGCGTTCGATATTCCCTCCCATAGTATAGATATCCCGGCCGGTCCCGACGTTGCCAGTAGCACTCGACCCATCGATGTCGTCCGCACCGTTGATGGCTTTGTAGCCATCGAGCTCACCACTGACCGAAAACTCATAGGTGGTATACGAGCCTTTTCCGTCGATTTTTAGGGTGTGGTCAGAGCCTGTTCGGATTAGCTCGTCGTTGAGATACACGTTAATAGCACCGCTTAGTTCAATATTTGTTATCTCACCGGAAAAGGCATAGATATCCCGTCCGCTTCCAACGCCACCGCTGGCGCTCAGTCCGTTGATACGATCCGGACCGTTGATACCACGGTAGCCGGTGAGACTTCCACTGACTGAGAATTCGTAGGACGTGTACTGCCCTTGTCCATCGAATTCCAGTACGTTCGGTAGCAATTCTGCGCTGGTCACCTCATTACCATTAAGGTATATATCGATATCTCCATCTGCGCTTATATCAGTAACTTCACCAGCGAAAGCATAGCGATCACGACCACTGCTCACACTTCCGGTTGCACTTGATCCACTAATCGTGTCCGGTCCATTGAGACCCTCGTATCCAGAGAGTTCGCCACTGACGGAGAAGGTGTACTCAGCGCTTGAGCCTGTGCCATAGAACGAAAGGACGTTACCTAAATATTTATCCTGTGGTATCACTTCGTCATCGAGATATACCGTGACATCGCCGTCCACATCCATCTGAGTGATCTCTCCAGAGAAGCCATAACTATCAACACCACCGTCACCTCCCTGACCTGTCGCTGTACTCCCGGAAATCGTGTCGTTGGGGTCAATAGTCGCACCTCTTGCGGTACTTTTACCTAGGTCCCCACTCACAGTTAACTGGTATCTAAATCGTCCGCTATTGCTCACAATCGATAGCTCTCGGGGCAAGCTATCGCCTGTAGCCTTGTTCGGTACTGGACAAGAACCACTTGCTGAGAGATTTCGCGTCGTCACCCGACACCCTGGCGAAAGCACCTGCTGGCCGGGCACGTCGATTGTACTGTTTTTCACCACATTGCTTGGAGAATTATACATTTTGACCCCATCGCGATCTGTACCTGTCTGATTGATACAGCAGTCAGCCACTACAGAGTCATCACGTTGGTCGATTCGGATCGCTTCTACACCGTTCGATCCGCCAGTGATACTGGTGTCGACGACGGTCGCGGTGTGTGGCTCCGGCGGCGGATCACGACTCCCATAGCCTGTCGGTGCGGCTGCGTAGAACCCTCGAATACCATCTTCTTCGACGCTAATACGGCTGTTTTTCACCGTATGGTCTGCACCATCGCTCCCGACGACGACGGCTCCATTGGAGTTCGTGGTCGAGACAATGGATATATCGCAGTCTCGAACTTGCGCCCCACCAAACCCGAATCGGCCGGCTTCGAAGCGCACACCTCGCGTGTTGAGCGTGTCTTCGGGGTTCGGACTGTCGCTGTTGTCGAGATCCGCATTGATAATCGCGTTCTCTACATAGCTACCGTCGCTACTGAGGCGGACTTGGGTGATGTCATTGTTTCGGAACACACCACCTTCGACCTGAACGACACCGCCGGTTCGACTGCAGTACAGCCCATTGTTAGGAAACCCTTCGAACTGGCAGTTTCTGAGTCTGATAGTCCCCTTATGACTGATACCAATCCAGACACCGACGCGGCCATCTCCCGAATTATACGCGCCCATCCGCCCGTCGTTTTTCGCTACGACGTTTGTGATCGTCCCGTTCCCATCCTCCGAGCGGACGATCGGGCTGAAGGCGTTGGTGACTTGCGGGTTTCCATCACCCTCTCCTCGCGGATCGCTGTTCGGATGGATCCCCTGGCCGATATACTCGACGTCGTGGATCTCCAGATCGTCGCTCGCACCGAAATGGAGGCCCGGCGTTGCACCCGACGCCCGCAAGTCGAGATCGATGTTCTCGAACAGGAGTCCGGTGCCGCCATCGACCACCAGCACCTTTTTGTTGAGATCTGATGGAACTGTGAATCGGACATCACCCTCGCCGACAAAGCCAACGTTGGTTTTATCGCCAATATAGTTCTTCTCTGTGAGTTTGTACTCTCCGGCTGGGAACTTCAGTAGTGTATAATCGTCTGCTGCGTCCCGAATCTCCGCGTCACATGGCTCGTTCCCGTTCGGATCACAGCCTGCATCCGCAACCATATCTACTGTATTGTCGAACTGGATCCCGCGCCGCGTGAATCCTGCTGCCGTCCCCGAAAGTAATCCCGCTGACCCTGCGGCGGTACCGGCGAGTTTGAGATACGATCGCCGGTCCACCAAAAATGAACCCGTGCTCTGTGTGTTGTTACTGGAACCCGTCCCCTCGTTGCGCTGCATCGATGTATTCCATTAACCTAAAAATCATAAAACTTGTGGCCGATGAACGACATATTGTCTTCATTTTCACAACTAGATGTTGTCGATATTTTCATTACTGTAGTCGTTCGTCTACGCCGATTTCCATAGGCGACCCGGAAAGACATGCGGACTCTCCAACTCTTATCCGACGACTCTCCCTTCTTCCGGTAACGACCACCTGATGAATGTCTCTGGGACGATTCGACACGAAGCGAGCGCGTTGTGGGCCGATGGCAAGGGCAAAGCGCTCATCACGATCGCGCTCGGCTGGGGGCTGTTGAACGGGACGCGGATGATCTATCCCGTACTGTTGCCCGCGATCAGCACCGAATACGATCTCACACTCACTGCCGCCGGATTCCTGGTGACGCTGATCTGGGTCAGCTACGCGATCGGACAGGTTCCTGGTGGCGTTCTCGCCGATCGGTACGGCGAACGAACAGTGTTGTTGGCGAGCGTGGCGATCGTCACGTTTGCGCTGCTCGTGGTCGTGCTCGCGCCGACGGCCAGCCTCCTCTTCGTCGGCACGGCACTCGTCGGGCTCGGGCTCTCGCTCTACCCGGTGGCACGGATCACCGTCCTCTCGGAGCTCTACCCCGACCGGATCGGGCGTGCCCTTGGTGTCACCATGGCGACGGGCGATACCGGCCAGACGCTTCTTCCGCTGGCTGCGGGCGTCTTGGTTGTGGGTGCGTGGCAGATCGGCCTCGCCTTCATCATCCCACTGCTTGGTGTGGTCGGACTCCTGCTCGCTCGGATGTCGCTACCGGCGACAACCCAGACACAGCGTTCAAACGATGATCTCTCGCTCCAACGGCTCACGTACGTTCTCGGAGAGCTCCGTCACCCAACGCTCCTGACGGTGGGCGTGCTCCTGTTCGTGTACATCGGTGTGTTGCAGACGTTCTCGGCGTTCTATCCCACATACCTGATCAACGTCAAGGGCTTCTCGCCGGCAGCGGCGAGCGCCCTGTTCAGCGTGTTCTTTGCGGTCGGTATCGTCGCCAAGCCCCTTGCTGGCGTGGCCTACGATGCGATCGGCATCCGTCGCTCGCTGCCGATCGTGCTGGGCGGAGCCGTCGTCGGGTTCGCGCTGCTGCCCGTCCTCAGCGGGTTCTGGCCGCTTGCCCTCGACACGATCCTCATCAGCACGATGCTCGGCTCGGGCGCGATTACCCAGTCGTATCTCTCCGAGACGATCCCGCCAGAGATTGAGGGCACGGGGTTGGGGGCGATACGCTCGGGGGCCTCGCTGCTTGGGTCGATGGGCCCGGTACTGTTCGGTGCAGTCGCCGAACGTGGCCTCTTCGATACGGGCTATCTGCTGTTGGCGGTCTTGATGGGACTTGTGACGCTGCTCACGCTTCGACTGCCGCACGATCGAGCACTCGACGCTACCTGATCACGTCACAGCACATTACATCATCTCCGACGTCGAATCCACATCGTACCGGATCAACTCGACCTCGCCAGCGATCCACTCGCCGACCTTCTCTTGAAATCGTTGGTAGTGTTCGCTCTCCAGGTGGGCCTCCATTGCGGCCTCGTCCTCGTACTGCTCGAAGACGCGGAACACCGACGGCTCCTCGATGTCGGTCGTGACACGATAGTCGATTGTCCCCGCCTCGGCGCGCGACTGTTCGGCCAGCTTGATCGCTGCCTCGATCATCTCCTCGCGGTGGTCCATTGCGATCGGAATCGTCGCCTGCAAGACGATCATAAGCAACACCAGACTTGTCCAAAATAAAATGCTTGTCCTGGTTGATTGACACGTTCCCTTCGATCGCACTCTTTGAGGTTACGCTACAAACGTCCCAAGCCAATATCTTGGGATCGGCCGGAACTCGTCGGTTCCCGGGCTGACGAGGCGTGAACCGTCTCGCATCACCTGCCTCCGAGGTTGGTCATTTCATCACCCACGAGAGCTGCTGCCGATTTCAGTCCGTCTTGTTCGATCCGGTACTTTTCCACTCGAACAACACCCTATCCTGTGCCTTCCATCGGTGTTGGCGACGGCGGCTTTGCCGACAGCTGTTGGTCCACCGATCGGCACGTCTGATGTCGCGCCAGCTACATTCCATCACCGACGCGTCGAGTAGTCGAACACCGCCACGCTATCAATCACGACGGCAAAATCCTCGCCAGCACGTCTCCGCGCCGAAATTCATCCTGCTCTTCGACCAGAACGGCGACGATTTCCCCACCGACTGGAGCCGGCACATCGATGCTTACCTTCTCGATTTGGATCTCGGCGATGGGGTCGCCTGCAGTCACAACACTCCCTTCTCGAACGAACCAATTCGCGACGATCGCCTCCTCGATGTCCTCGGAATCGTCGGGCCACACCCCCTCTGTTTCGACTGCAACGGTATCGTCCCCCATGGTTCTCAGTCGTGGATGTCTCGTACGGCCTTGATGATGTCTTCTGTACCCGGATTGACTTCCTGTTCGAGTGGGCGAGCGTATGGGATGGGGGCGTCCGGCATCGTCACTCGCCGGACGGCCGACAAGTCGTCAAGTGCGCCCTCTGTCGCCCGGGCGATAATCTCACCCGAGACACCGAACGAGTGGTAGTCTTCATCGACGACGACCAGCCGTCCGGTCTTGCGGACGGATTCTAAGACTGTCTCGGTATCGAGCGGAACGAGCGTCCGGAGGTCGATCACTTCGAGGTCGCTCTCTCCCGCCAGCTCGTCGGCTGCTTCGAGCGCTCGGTGGACGTGAAGACCGAGCGTTACCACCGTTACGTCCTCGCCCTCACGCTTTCGGTCGGCTTCACCGAATTCGATGGTGTAATCGTCCTCGGGGACCGGCGTTTTCGGTCCCTCCGGTGCCGGCATCCAACCGATGCCCATCAAGCGTTTGTGGAACATATACACCACGGGATCATCATCACGGATCGCGGTATGCATCAGTCCCTTCGCGTCGGCGGCGGTGCTCGGGACCACGACCTTCATACCCGGCAGATGAGCGAACGTTCCGTACAGTGTCTGGGAGTGTTGGGCGGCGTCGTTGTAGGTTCCGCCGACGGCAGTCATCAACACCATCGGCACGTCCACCGCGGCCCCGCTCATGTAGGTGTTCTTCGCCATCTGGTTGTAGATCTGATCCATCCCGACCCCGAAGAAATCCGCAAACATCAGCTCCGCGATGGGGCGCATTCCGGCCTGTGCGGCCCCCACGGCCGCACCGATAAATCCCGTCTCGCTGATCGGGACGTCCATGATCTTCTCACGGCCGAATTCCTTGAGCAGACCCTCGGTACTGTCGAAGATACCGCCGTAATCCGCGACATCTTCGCCCATTACGAATACGTCGTCGTTCTCGCGCAGCTCCGTGGCGATGGCATCCACCATCGCGCGGCTCATCGTCAGCTCGCTGTCGGTGGCTCCTTCGCTTTCGCTTTCGGCCATCAGTCGTCACCTCCCGTCTGCTCGGCCGTCGTCGACTCTGAGGCGGGTGTCCATCCCGCTGGCGGATCGACGAAGACGTCTTCGTAGGCGTCGTCGGGATCGGGTTCGGGTTGATCTTTGGCCCACTCGATGGCTTCCTCGACCCGGTCGTGACTCCGGTCGCGGAGCTCCTCGATGGTGCTCTCATCGATTCCCGCGTTCTCGAGGGTGGTCTCCATTCGCGCGATCGAATCGCGCTGCTTCGCTTGTTCTTCATCCGCTTCGGGACGGTAGCCCTGGGCGTCGCCCATGAAATGGCCCATGCGACGGTGGACCTGGACTTCGAGCAGCGTCGGGCCGTTGCCGTCACGCGCGCGGCCGACCGCCTCATCTGCGGCCTCGTAGACGGCAACAGCGTCGTCCCGATCGACTCGCCTGCCGGGGAGATCGAATCCACCGGCGCGTTGGGCACCGTTTTCGACATCGGTAACGCGGTCTTTGGGCATACTGATCGCCCAGTCGTTATCCTCGATGACGAACACTACCGGCAGATCGTGGACGCTGGCGAGATTGAGCGATTCGAGGAATCCGCCCTGACTGATCGCACCCTCGCCGAGATAGGCGACCGCGACGGAATCTTCGCCGCGTTTTTTCGCAGCGAGTGCAGCCCCGACAGCGGGCGGACAGCCTTCGGCGATGATGCCGCTGCACGCGAAGTTCACGTCCGGGTCGAACAGATGCATGTGGCCGCCCTTCCCTTTCGAGAGTCCTGTTTGGCGGCCAAAAATCTCAGCGGTCATCCGCTTGAGATCCACGCCCTTGGCGATCGCGACGTGGTGTGGTCGATGCGGCGCGGTCACGGTGTCGGCATCTCGCAGGTGGGAACAGACGCCTGCGGCCGCGGCCTCCTGACCGGCCGCGAGATGCAACTCTCCCGGAATCGGTCCGGCCGAGATGTCGAACGCCGGCTGTTTTCCTTCGAGGTACTCCTCTTGGAGGCGTTCCTCGTAGTACCGAGCCGTTACCATCCACTCGTACATTTCCTGTAATGTGGTGTCACCCAACATAGTGCTTCCCCGTAGACAACGACGGCTCAAACCCACATAAACATACATGCTCGATGTGTATCGGGAGTCGTGTCTCTCGAGAGCGATCGTCGTCTCATTTAATCGAGCGGAAGGTATGCCGCAACTCTCTATCGAGGAAGATGTTTAGTTGAACCCTCGCTACAGCGGCCGTCAGCCACTCAACTATTCTCGCTCTTGTGTAGACTGGCGGAATAGTATGTTAACAATGAGCGATGAATGCAGAGAGGTGGTCTGTATGGCGAGAAACCAGACGAATCAGGGGTTGACCAGTCACTCATTCCTCTGGTTCCGCTACGCTACAGAAGAGCGACTATTCTTGTTTCGCCATCTCTTCGTCGCTTCGAAGACGGTTTCGACGACGTTACGTTCCAGGAATGTTTCGGCCACACTCTCTGCAGATATTTGGACGCCACGGTACGTCTTCGACGATGGATTGGATACACTCACACTCTATGCAGAACTCTTCTGGATCGTTCATTGACGCCGACATTGATTGAACGTTTGTTTTGGATATGGGGATATAAGACTATTCCATGACTACGAAAGCACGGGAGATTGAAATCCGATCTAATCACCAACAAAATCGGTGCATAAACGAAACCTTCTATCTACATGTCTCCGCAATGATGGTGCAGAGCGACATTGGTCTGGCGACGCCTGAGGGAGTTGTTTCTGGAGTTTGTTGTCCGCTAATTGGGATTTTCTCCGCGCCACCGAGAACAACGCGGTGCACACCGACCGGCGGCAGCATCGTAACGTCCACGCAGCGAAAACGGGCGTCTCCTGGCCGTTGATCACGTCAGCGATACCGGCCTCATCTGGACCAGTGTAGTCGGATACCGCCTCACGACTGTCATCGCTTTCGGAAATTGCCCTACAGCACCGTGCTCTCGCGGTCCGTTCACTCTTGAGCGTTCACGGACAGGACATGATTTCGAATGGCGTCTCTCTCGCACTCCCTTCGGGGAGGGGGAGACGCACGTGGCGAGCGGATACCGCGTCCTTCGGGACGCCGAACAACGCCACAACCCTCTTCCGAGGGCCGAAGTCGAACGCACGAACCGAGACATCCCGACGCCGGAAGGCGTCGGGTGGAAGTTGTCACCGTCGGACGAGATGGGTTCCAGCCACCGTTTTGCGGGGTGGTATGGCTGTCTCGGCCCCGAGCGTGCGGATGGGGAATCCCCGTCCTCCGCGAGCGCCTTTGGCACGAGCAGGGCGGGGAGGATGTCAACAGGCATCTGGCCACGGCGAACCCGACTGCGCCAAGCATGCGGATCTTGCAAGCTTCAGACAGTAGCGATGACGGCTTCGACTGCTACCCAGTGGAGTTGAGCGGAGTGTCCTCTGCGTTGCGCCCCGGTTCGGCGGTTTGGATTAACTCGCCGTCGACGTATATCTCAAGCGTCGCATTGCCATCGTTCACTACTCGTCTGGGACTGGCGTTTGCGCTAAGCCGGTAGACATCCTTCGCACCATCACCAATGATTCCCTGAGCGTAGGTCGATGCGTTGCTAACGACTCGGTCGGTGTTCTCGGTATCCGGGCCGAGCTGGATAGGGCCAGGGACGTATACCCGATAACTTGACGTCCCTCCTCCAACTGCCTGTATCGTCATTGTACGGTTGGAGCTGCCCGAGGATGCGGAACCATTCGTTCTCGTCTCTGTGACGTTTGGTGTGCCGGTGGCGGTTGGGGGTGGGGTTGGCGTCGGCGTCGCGGTTGTAGTCGGAGCTGGAATGGGTGTTGGTGTAACAGTCGATGTCGGTGTCACCGTGTTCGTGTTGGTGGTCGTGCCGTTCGCACTGACATTGCGCGATGCGGCCGAGTTGTCAGGCGTGTCGTTCACTTCGGTCGTGGTCGAAACTGGAGTGGTGGTCATCGTCGAAGTCGGAGCTGGGGTCGAGGTGGGAGTGGTGTCGTCCTCGACGATCGGTGTCACAGCCTCGGTGCTTGTGGATGCGGTCTCAGTTTGCCCATCTCGGTCGCCCGCGAGGGTTGCACACCCCGCAAGCGCTACCAACATCGCGACGGCGATCGCAAGGAGGGGCTTCGTTGTCATGGTCTGTGGGCGGTCGGGGATATTTAATTAGTTGATGGCCGCAAGAGCGTCGCCGGGAAAGCGTCGTCTGCGGTGGCGTTGCGGTGATCACCGTCGGGTAGCTTCGACGGGTGACTGAGACGATTCGGTGGTTTTTCCGGAAATACAGGTGTATCTGTGTGCTCGAAAACGGAGGTCGGTTCGGGACTCCGTTGCGGTTGGTTCGACCCACCGACCCGAACGTTCTTTGCGTGATCGAACGGAAGGACGCGAGAGTCCTCTTCGATGAACACCTGGCAGCGTCGGACCGCGCACTCCCTTCTCGGACTTGCGGTGTTGATGCTTGTCTACGCGGTCGTTTACGACTACGCGATGGGGGCCTTCGAGAACGAACCCGAGACGTTTCTCCACTCGCTCCAGGTCGTTGTCGAGGCGTTCACCACGACCGGCTTTGGCTCCGACTCGCCGTGGCAGAGCCCGGTGATGAACGTGCTCGTGATCGTGATGGATCTCACCGGGGTGGCGCTCATCTTCCTCGCGCTGCCGGTGGTCGTGTTCCCGCTGCTCGACGAGACCCTCTCGCGGAGCGCTCCAACGACGATCGAGGACGCCGATCACGTCGTCATCTGTGCGTACACCCCGCGCGGGCGGACCCTGATCGAGGAACTCGACAGCCGGGACGTTTCATACGTCGTGATCGAACCCGACCGTGACCGGGCGGACGAACTCCACGAGGAGGGTGTTCGGGTGGTCCATGGCGATCCCGAAGCCCCCGAAACGCTCGAACGGGTCGATCTCGGGGCGGCGCGAGCGCTGGTCGCGGACGCGAGCGACGAGCAGAACGCCTCGATCGCGCTCGCGGCCGCCGACACCGCCGACACCAGGATCATCACGTTCGTCGAGGACGCCACGGTCGCCGACTACCACCGCTATGCGGGTGCGGACGAGGTATTCTCACCGCGCCGACTCGTCGGCGAGAGCCTCGCGGACACGGTCACGACAGCGATCTCCACCGAACTGGGCGACGTGATCGAGATCGCCGGCGACTTCGAGATCGCCGAGCTCCCGATCCAGACGGGCAGCGATCTCGATGGAGTCCGGATCGAAGAGAGCGCGATCACCGAGCGCACCGGCGCGAACGTGGTCGGGGCGTGGCTCCGCGGCGAGTTCGTCAGCCCGCCAGCCCCGACCGACCGGATCGACGAACACTCGATCCTGCTGGTCGCGGGCCGCGAAGCAGAGCTCGAACGACTCAAGGAACTGACCCTCTCGGACACCCGATCGCGCCGGCACGGTCGGGTCATCATCGTCGGGTTCGGCGAGGTCGGAACCACGGTGTACGAGTCGGTCTCGCGGGCGGGGATCGAGACCGTCGTCGTCGACCACGAGGACGATCCAGCCGTCGACGTCCTCGGCGATGCCGCCGATAAGGCCACGTTCCGGGAGGCGGGGATCGACGGCGCGAACGCGGTGGTGCTCGCGCTGCCCGACGACACCCTCACCGTGTTCGCCACACTGGTCATCCGCGAGCTCGCGCCCGATGTCGAGATCATCGCTCGCGCGGAGGAGACCGCGGGCATCCGGAAGCTCTACCGGGCGGGTGCGGACTACGTGCTCGCGCTCGCCACCGTCAGCGGCCGGATGCTCGCCTCCACGATCCTCGACGAGGACGTGATGAGCTTCGACAAACAGATCGAGGTCGTCCGGACGCAGTGTCCCGCACTCGGTGGCCACACACTCCGCGAGGCCGACGTCCGGGCACGGACCGGCTGTACCGTGATCGCGGTCGAGCGCAACGGCGACGTCCGGACCGAGATCGGGCCCGCGTTCGAACTCCGGCCCGACGACGAC
Source organism: Halococcus sp. PRR34 (assembly GCF_028617175.1). NCBI lineage: Archaea > Methanobacteriati > Methanobacteriota > Halobacteria > Halobacteriales > Halococcaceae > Halococcus > Halococcus sp. PRR34. Next base: position 16,994 of record NZ_JAQJDA010000020.1, read on the forward strand.
CTCGTGCTGGTCGGGACCGACGCGGCCATCAACCAGTTCGCCACGCGCTTCGAGTGAGGCGAACCGTGACGAGCGCGTGTCCTCGATCCGTCAACTACTGTTCGAGCAGTCGACGGACCGTGCGGTTCGACGTGGCGTCCGCCGAAACGTGCTTGTCGCTCGCGAGCGAGGAAGCGATATGGCCGGGATCGTCTTCTTCGACACTGCGGCGCTCGATCGGGTGGTCGAGTTCTACACCGAACGGCTGGACGCGTCGGTGTGGCTGGAACAGTCCGGCTGTACGATCCTCCGCCACGAAAACTTCCTGGTCGGGTTCTGTGCGGGCGACACACCCGAGACCGAGGGAACGATCACGCTCTTTTACGACGACCGATCCGGGGTCGACGAGATGTACGACCGGATCGAGAAGCGCGCACGTGGTCGCCCAGAGGTGAACGAAGCGTACGACATCTACCAGTTTTTCGCCGACGATCCGGAGGGCCGCACGCTCGAATTTCAAACGTTCCTGCATCCGATCGATCCAGAGGTCGGTTAGGTCGATTCATCATGCACAGCCATCTGCGAAATTTGGACTACCGATGTAGATTTCGAGTCACATCATGCCTGAGCGAACTACCGGCCTGACTTCAGACTCAGGATGGAGCCGCGGCCGCTTCATCCGAGCGGTGGTCAAACGGGACGGTGATAACGAGTTCGTCGTAGGCGAAGATGGGCTGCTTCGACCGGCCCTGCTCCGCGAAATGGATGACGCCCATCGCTTCGAGACGCGTCAACTCTTCATGAACATTCTTCACATCGCGCTCAACGAGGCGAGCGGTCTCGCGGATGCTCTCCGGTTCGGTGTCGGTGATGACACGCAAGAGGCGGAGCGTTCGCTCGTTGAACGTCCGTGCGAGCATTGCCTCACTAGGGAAGGTAACGCGGTCGGGTTGCTCGACCGTCTCGCCGCGATCGAGCGCCTCGATCGCCTCGCGTCCGTCCTCGTATCCACTCTCGCCGTCCTCGCGGACGGTGATCAACAGCACGTTCTCGTGGCCGTCTGCGGTGGTGGAATCGGTCATGGTGGTGAATCTCCATCGTCGGATGGCCCGAACCTCGGCTTCGGTATCTCGCGCCAGAACCGCTCGTAGTGATCAACCATCCCCGGAAATTGGATGGTCTGCGGGTCAGCATCCGGCGCAACGTGGAGATCGTGGCCTCTCGTCTCCTCGTGAGCGTTGTCGTAGCGCCGAATGGTGCCGTCGGCCAGCGTGTTGGGCGGGTCGGGCATCAGCGTGCCGTAGTGGAGCGTGTACCGCCACCCCGAGGGATACGCAGTATCCGTGGTGCGTTGGACCGATACGCGGACGAGGGTGTCGTCCTCGTAAATGTCGGTTCGAGCGTACCCATCGAGGTCGGTCGGCGTCAGTGCCATCCTCCATCGTTGGTTACGTCACCAACAGCATAAGTGTGATGGTTAGAAAACCAACATTGATATTCGACCATTTTCCGCCGACAGTTGAGCGCCCCGATCGTACGGATGCCGCCCCCGCTGGCGGCGCTCTCGCGGGTTCGTTCCTCGTCGACCCCCACAAAACATATGCCATCTGTCGGATCATGGATTGGTATGACTTCACACACGCGCTCAGCGGCTGTCGTCGCCCTCGCGCTTTTGGTGGTCCTCGCCGGCTGTGGCGGGATGGGTGGCGGTGGCGCGGCCGGCGGCGGGGATGGCGCGAACGCCAGCGGTGGTGGGGCGACCGCCAGTAGTGTTGAGGGCGGTGGCAGCGGGGCCGAAACCGCTGCGGCCTCGGCGGGCGGCTCGGCGGCCAATGATGCGGGAGGTGGCAACCAGCAGGCCCTCCAAGCGAACCGCGCGATCATCAGGACGGGCCACGTCCGCCTCGATGTCGAGAACTTCAGTACGGCACGACGGAACGTCACGAGTGCGACACAGCGGCTGGGCGGCTACGTCAGCGCGTCGAGCCAGTCGACGCGTGGCGAGAACGGCAACCGGACCGCCGGACAGCTCGTCGTCCGCGTGCCGAGCCGGAACTTCTCCGCACTCTACGACCGGATCCAGGCCACCGGCACGGTACAGAGTGCGCGCACGAATTCGAGCGACGTCACCGAGAAGCTGGTCGACCTCGAAGCCCGCCTCGAAAACCTCCGGGCGCAGCGTCAGCGCCTTCGCAATCTCTACGAGAACGCGAGCGACACCGAGGCCGTCCTCAAGGTTCAGGAGAAACTCTCGAACACCCAATCCGAGATCGAGCGCCTCGAAGCTCAGCTACAGTCGCTGAGGGGCCGGGTCTCGCTCTCGACGATCACGGTCGAACTCACCGAACCCGCCGACGATCCGGTCGTCGCCGGGGCGTGGTACGACAGCGGTGTGCTCGATGCGTTCCTGTCCTCGATCGGCGGCGTCGTGACGACGCTCCGGGCGGCGATCGTCGGGCTCGCGTACCTCACGCCGTACCTCCTCGTTTTCGGCGTGCCTCTCGTACTCGGCTATCTCGCGTATCGACGACGAACGACGTCGCCGAGTCCGGAGTGAGGCCGGCCGGAACGATGCTGCCCGGAATGGCGCTTTTGCCCGTAGCGCTCCGCGGAAGAATATGGAGTTCACCGTGGTTCATGGGGACGTTGCGACGTGACGGGTGACGATCCGGTCGTCGTCTCCGGTGACGATTCGGAGCGGATGGCACGGGCCGCCGAAACTGCCGACCCGGAAACGTGTCCGGTTTGTGGCGTCGTGTACAGAAAAGACAGCGAGACTGCTCCGAGGCTTGACCTCGGGGATGAATCGCGTACGCTGGATCGGCCACCGAATGGTCAGCGACCCGTTTATGTTATCCCAAGCACTAACATGAGTTGCACAGAATATGGTAGAAAGAAACCTCAGAGTCCACCTCTCTGCCGAGGATATGGATCGCGAAAAGACGTACGCCGAAGCGAACGGGCTACGGATGCCCCGAGCGTACGCCGAACTCATCCGTGCCGGTCTCGACGCCAGTCCGGAGAGCTGATCGATGGATCTCACGCTCCGCTGTCGCGCGTATCCCGACGAGGAGACCGCCAGCGTAGCGTGGGAACACATCGATATACTTCGGCAGATTCGCAACCAAGCGGTCCGCCACTACTACCGCTCGCCACACGACGACAGGCCGACCGAGTATGACCAACACGCCAAACTTCCCGAGTGGAAACGGCGATGGCCGGTGTTCAAGAAACCGTCCGCTCATTCGGCTCAACAGGCCGTCTCACAGATCCACAAGGATCACGAAACGCAGAAGGGCCGACGAGAGAGTGGCTACAAGACTGGGCGGCTCAAGTGGCAGGGTCGCGGTGAGTTTCGGTCGGTGTCGTACAACCAACCATCCCGCTACGACGTGGATCACAACACGGGCGAGGATGGCTGGCTCCGACTCCGGCTCGAAAAAATCGGCTGGATACAGGTTCGTGCTCACCGCGAGGTTCCCGAGACCGACGACGTGAAACGGGTCGTACTCAAAAAGGAACGAACCGGCGAATGGTTCGTGACCTTCGTCGTGGAGGCCGACGAACCAGAGAAACCCGACCTGTCGAACCTCACGGCCGACGAGTGTGTGGGCATCGACCTCGGGATTCTCTCGTACATCCACACCTCGGACGATCTGGCGGTAGGCTGTCTCGACTTGACCGACAGCTACGACCGCTACGCACGAGCACAACGGTCGTTGGATCGGAGGGGACACGGATCGGCGAACTGGGAGAAACAACGGCAGAAGGTCGCCCGAGCGAAACGGCACATCAAACGGAAGGTGCTCGACTTCCAGCACAAACTTTCGACATGGCTCGTCACGGAATACGACTTCATTGCCGTCGAGGACCTCGACGTGAAGCCGATGCTCGAAACGTCACAGTCGGCGAAGAACAAACAGGACGCAGCGTGGAGTCGGTTCATTCGCCTACTCGACTACAAGGCGAAGTTGCACGGCGTTCACGTGATCTCGGTCGAACCACGGAACACAACGAAGGAATGCAATCAGTGTGGCGTCAAGACCTCGAAGCCGTTGTGGGTCCGCGAACACTCGTGTCCAGCGTGCGGTCACGAAGAGGACCGGGACTTGAACGCCGCGAAGAACGTGCTTGACAAAGCGTTAGCCGAAAGCGGCGTGCCGTTCGTCCGAACAACCAACTCACTTCATGTAGGGCCGGGACGGTCCGAATCAACGCCCGTGCAGACTGCGCTCCCTCCGTTCACCGACGGTGGAAGCGGCGTTCGCCGCCATTCCCACCGCGTGGATGCAAAGCGCGTCGTCGAAGCGGGAAGCCCCGACCCTTGAGGTCGGGGTTCGTTCACTCCATGCGAACGACACACACCCGTCCAGTAAAAGTCCAGTGCTGGCAGCAATCGACTCTCCGAGCGGCTTCCGGTGAATCCGACCGACAGTATAACCGGCCACGGCAGCAACGAGAGCCATGACCTGTCCGCATCTGTCGTATCGAACGGAAAGCGATGACAGCCAGTCCGACGACGAGCGGTTCGCCGAGCCACGGGCCTACTGCACTGTCGCCGAGCGGTTCGTCCAGCCGATGCGTGCGGACATCTGCAACGACCGCTACGATCTCGATCACGAGCAGCACTGTGAGATCTACCGCGAACACGCCGCGAGCGACGCGCCATGAGCTACGAGGAGTTTCTTGCCGGCGAGCCGGTCATCGTCACCGCCGCGCTGACGGGTGGGGTCCACGGCAAGGAGGCCAACCCGAACCTACCCGAGACGCCCGCGGAGATCGGTCGTGCGGCGGCCGCGGTGGAGGCAGCCGGCGCGTCGGTGGTCCACCTCCACGCTCGTCAGGACAACGGTGAGCGCTCCTTTGCGACCGATCGGTTTCAGGAAATCGACGACGCCGTTCGGGAGCATGCCGAGAACGTCGTCATCCAACACTCGACCGGTGGAACCGCCGCGCCGGCCGACGACCGTCACCAACCGCTTCGGACCGACCCGCCGCCCGAGATGGCCTCCCTCGATATGGGGCCGCTCAATCGGTACGACCACCTGACGAGCGAGAACACCCGCGGGACGATCGACGCGCTCCACGCGGAGATGGTCGAACGCGGGATCAAACCCGAACTGGAAGTGTTCAACGATGGTCACCGCAACGAGGTCCACTCGCTGCTGGAGCGCCGCGACCTCGCGGCACCGGTGTACGCCACGCTCATCTTCGGCCCAGGAACGCTCACCCGACCGCGCCCACGAAACTTCTTGAGCGCCATCGACGACCTCCCGGACGGCGCGCTGTTCAACACGCTCGGGTTCGGCCGCCACCAGCTCCCGTTCGCGACGATGGGGATCCTCTTCGGCGGTCACGTCCGCGTTGGCTTGGAGGACAACGTCTACTACCGGCGGGGCGAACTCGCCGAGAGCAACGCCCAACTGGTCGAGCGCGTCGTCCGTGTCGCCGAAGAACTCGGCCGCGAGGTCGCCACGCCCGCACAAGCCCGAGAAATCCTAGAGATCTGAAACGTCATCGTGCCTCCGAACACATCCAAAAAGCGGATCGGTGACCTGTCGTTCGAGCGCACACCCAACGGTCGCCGGTTCGTCGTCTCGCGTGAGATCGACGCGGCTCCCGCTGTCGTCTGGAACCTGCTCACCGACACCCACCGGTGGCCGGAGTGGGGGCCGTCGCTCGTCGGCGTTGCATGCGAGGATCGGTTCATCCAGGCAGGAACGCGTGGTCACATTCGATCGATCGGCGGACTCGAACTCCCCTTCCAAGTAACCGAGTGCACTGATCGCCGGTGGACGTGGCGGGTCGCTGGCGTTCCGGCGACTGGCCATCGGGTCGAACTGCTCGAAGAGAACTGTCGCGTCGCGTTCGAGGTGCCGCCGCTCGCAGCCCCGTACACACTCGTCTGTTGGCGTGCGCTCGCGAACATCGATCGACTCGCGCAGGATGCGTGAGTCGCGTCCCCCCGACGGCTACGGTGGCCGTGTGTGGCTAGTGGCTTACTGCTCGACCAGAAGAACGTCGCTTACCGAGTGGAGGTCTTCTTCGAGTCCGTCGCCGTCACAGTCGTCGCTCGGACACGAGAATCGCCAGCCGTCGGTGGTCGCCGTTCGTTCCGGAAACCGCTCGCCACAGACCTCACAGAACAGCTGCTCGTCGGAGCAGCCGTCGCGATGGAGTTCGAGTTCGAGCTCGCTCGTGAACGTCTGCTTGCAGTTTCGGCAGGTGTAGGTCATACTTGCCGAATCATTCTCCAGCGATATATCAGCACCGCTTTTCGACGGCTGAGCGACACGAAACCCGCTCGAAACAGCGACTGCCAACCACGAGGTTTTGGCCCTTCGACCCGGAGCGTGACCATGTCGACGTACGAGCGCGAGACGTACGTGCGCGCACCGTTCGAGGATGTCTGGCGGTTTCACTCGACGCTCGACGGACTGGAGGCGCTGACGCCCGAGTTCATGAATCTCCGGGTGGAGTCCTCACGCGGGCCGGACGGCGAGCCCGATCCCGACGTGCTTGAAGCCGGTGCGGAAGCTGACCTCTCGATGCGACCGTGCGGCGTCGGCCCTCGACAGGGCTGGACGACGCGGATCATCGAACGCGACCGCGAGGACGGGGCCGGCCTGTTCCGCGACGAGATGATCGGCGGGCCGTTCCGGCGGTGGGTTCACACCCATAGCTTCTACGCCGACGGCGGCGGGACGTACGTCCGTGATCGGGTGGAGTATCAGCTTCCGCTCGGCGATCTCGGCCGACTCGCCGGGCCGTTCGCGGTCGTCGGCTTCGAACCGATGTTCCGGTATCGCCACCGCGAGACCAAGAAACTGCTCGAATAGTCTCCGTCTGGAACCCACCGTTGGATTCCGTGGCGAGGGTCTGCTCATCCGAAACGAGTCGCACGCCGCTGGCGTGCTCACGGGTCGTGCCTCCCCGTTCGCGTCCGCGGCCCTCCTTTCGGTCGCGCCGCGCTTCGCTCCCGCGCGCCACCGCGCTCGATGACGAGCGAAGCGCTGACTGACACATATTTATCGCCCGGTCGTGTCGCTTTCAGCATGGACGTACGCCTGCTCGAAGCCACCGACGACCCCGAGCGCGTGATTTGTACAGGGGCGCGAAACGACTACTCCGCACCGTTCGTCGGCGATCAGTCCTTCGCCGAGACGATGGCGACGATCGACGGCGAGACGATCGAGGACAAAAAGCGCACCCTGATCGGTCGCCTCCTCGACCACGGCCATTTCGGCCCGTTCGAACATCCACAAGCCACGTTCGCGATCGAGGGCGTGAGTCGGTCGTGTATGGCCCAGCTCACCCGCCATCGCCACGTCTCCTTCGACGTCCAGTCGATGCGGTACGTCGCTTTCGACGAGGTCGATCCCGAAGACGTCCGCGATGGCGCGATGGTCGTAACGCCGCCGTCGGCGACCGACCCCGACTGGGTGGGTCGCAACCAGCGCGGCGGGGGTGTCGACGAGGAGACCATCGAAAAGCGCGAGGCGGTGTTCCGAGAGTCGGTCACGAACTCGGTCGAGTCCTATCAGGAACTCCTCGATCTCGGGATGGCTCCCGAGGACGCCCGGTTCGTCCTCCCCATTGGTACCGAGGTCAACATCGTGATGTCGATGAACGTCAGAATGTTGATGCATGTGGCCGACATGCGCGCGGCGGCGGACAGCCAGTGGGAGATCCGCCATCTCACCGAGGACGTACTCGATCTCGCCGCGGAGTGGTGTCCAATCACGTTCGCGTACTACGACGAGCATCTGAAGGGCCGGAAGAACCGGCTCGCGCCGTGATCGGTTTGATACGACATATGCGCCTTGTGGCCCCATCTGACGACAGCGACCGATACGCCCGATGAGGGCCAGTTTTCACTGGGCGTCGGTGCCGGTCACAGTCTTTTTATACGTCCCTGCGGTCACGTAGCATAGATGAGGTGGCTGTCGGCGATCGGTCTCGCCGTGGTGGCGCTGCTGGTGCTGGGGGTGGTGGCCACCCCCCTGTCAGCGATGGCCAGCGCACAGACGACCAACGGGACCGGAGCGGCCGACGGCGAGAGCGCGTTCAACGACTCACAGTGGGTGGTCACGGTGTACGAGAACGGCTCGGCGCGGTGGACCCAGCACTACAACCAGCGTCTCGCCAACCAATCCGAAGTCGAGCAGTTCCGTGCCTACGGCGATCGGTTCACCGCCGAAGAGACACCGCTGTACACCGAATTCCGACGAACGGCGACGGCGTTGGCGAGCGAAGGAACGAACGCGACCGGACGCGAGATGAGCGCCCGTGGGTTCTCTCGGCAGACACGGGTCACCTCCCAACCGGAATCGACGGGGGTCGTCGAGATGTCGTTCCTCTGGACCAACTTCTCGGCCACGACGGGCGGTGAGATCACCGTCGGCGACGCCATCAGTGGGTTCTACCTCTCGTCGGGGATGTCATTCGAGGTCAGGGCTGGCCCGAACCTGGCGATCGCCTGGCAGCAGGTCGAACCATCGCCGGACGCCTCGACAAACGGCTCGACCGGTGAGAACGACTCGGTGACGTGGTTCGGCGACCGACAGTTCGCCTCCGGGCAGCCACAGGTCGTGTTCGTCGAACCGTCGGGGATGGGAATGAACGGTTCGTCGGTGTTCGATGGGTCGATCGTGTGGCTCGTGGCGGCGCTCGCGGTCGCGGTCGCCGTCGTTCTCGGTGCAGTGGTCGTCCGACGGTCCGACCGATCCCCGTTCGGTGGCTCGGTAGCGGCGACCGCCGACGAACGGGACGCCGAGACCGCCCCGGAGGACGTGACTGACTCGGATGAGCCGGCCGACACACCCGCTGACTCCACTGCGGCCGCAGTCGCCGAACCCACCGTCCCCGAAGAGGAACTCAGGAGCGACGAGGAGGTCGTGCGCTTGCTGCTCGACGAAAACGACGGCCGGATGCACCAGAGCGAGATCGTCACCGAAACCGGGTGGTCGAAGTCGAAAGTCAGTATGCTGCTCTCGGAGATGGCCGACGAGGGCGACATCAGCAAGCTCCGGGTCGGTCGCGAGAACATCGTGAGTCTCGACGGCCACGAACCGGAGGTCGCTGGATCGCCGTTCGACGACGAGTGAGCGCGCGAAAACGGAACTGTTAAACACGATTCTGCGTTACGTCAGTCCGCCTGCCGACGAGCGGTTGGCGACCCGCGCTCCGGTGGTGTAGTCCGGCCAATCATATTGCCCTCTCACGGCAATGACCAGGGTTCGAATCCCTGCCGGAGCATGGTTCTACGCAAACATCGTGAGCGAAGAGCCACTCGCTCGACTTACTGCCGAGACGCTGTTCGATAATTAAAATATCAGACGAACGGTTGTGTTCGTCGTGACGACTGAGAGTGCCCGACCGCCCTACTCGACCGTGACGCTTTTCGCGAGATTGCGAGGTTTGTCGATCGAGCGGCCGAGACGGGCGGCGGTGTGGTAGGCGAACAGCTGGAGCTGGACGTTGGCGAGCACCGCGGCGGTCCGGGGATGGGTCTCGGGGATCGGGAGGACGTGATCGGCGTAGCGTTCGATGTCTGACTGGCCGTCGCTCACCGCGATCACGGGGGCGTTCCGGGCCTCGACCTCCTTGACGTTGCCCACCGTCTTCCGGGCGAGCTCACCGTCGCCGGTCGCGATCGCGATCACGGGGGTGTTCTCGGTGACTAGCGCGAGCGGGCCGTGTTTGAGCTCGCCCGCCGCGAACCCTTCTGCGTGGCGGTAGGTGATCTCCTTCAGCTTGAGCGCGCCTTCGAGCGCCACCGGGTAGTTGAGCCCCCGGCCGATGAAGAAGTACCCGTCCGCGTCGAGGTACTCCGCCGCGACCTCGGCGGCAGTCGAGTCGTCGATGATCGCCTGGACCTCGCTCGGGAGGTCACGGAGCGCGCCGAGCCCGTCCCGATCGCCGCCGTTCGTGGTGGCGAGCGCGAACAGGTTGAGTGCCGCCAACTGACTCGCAAACGTCTTCGAGGCCGCGACGCCGATCTCCGGACCGGCACGGATGTAGATGACGTGATCGCACTCCCGCGAGACCGTCGATCCCACGACGTTGGTGAGTGCGAGCGTGCGCGCACCCCGGCCTTTCGCCTCCCGGAGCGCACTCAGGGTGTCGGCGGTCTCGCCGCTCTGGGTCACCCCGACGACGAGCGCGTCGCCCGCCGGTGGCGGCGAGGTGACGTACTCGCTCGCGAGGAACGCCTGTGCGGGAATTCCGGCGTCCTGGAACAGCTGCGCGCCGTAGAGCGCGGCGTGATAGGAGGTGCCACACGCCACGAACTGCACCGCGGTCGGCCGAGGTGGCTCGTCGAGTTCGTCGAGTTCGACGGTGCCGCCGAGCTCGTCGACCCGGCCCCGAAGACACTGCCTGAGCGCCCGGGGCTGTTCGTGGATCTCCTTCAGCATGTAGTGGTCGTAGCCGCTTTTTCCTGTTTCCTCGGCGTCCCACTCGACGGTGTGGACCGATTTGTCGACCGGCTCGCCCGCGAGCGTCGTCACCGTCCAGCCGTCGTCGTCGATCCGGGCGACTTCGCCGTCGTCGAGGTAGATCACGCGGTCGGTGAACTCCCGGAAGGCGGGCACGTCGCTCGCGAGGTAGGTCGCGCCGTCGTCGACGCCGAGCACGAGCGGCGAGTCCTCGCGCGCACAGTAGACCGCGTCGACGCCGGCGAACACCGCGGCGATCGCGTAGCTCCCCTCGATGCGCTCCATCGCCGCACGGAACGCGTTCTCGGGACTGGCCCCGTCGGCGAGCGCCGACTCGATCAGGTGCGGGACGACCTCGGTGTCGGTGTCGCTCACGAACTCGTGGCCCGCCGCGACCAGCTCGTCCTTCACCGTTTGAAAGTTCTCGATGATCCCGTTGTGGATCACCGCGACCTGGCCCTCACAGTCGGCGTGTGGGTGGGAGTTGCGGTCGTTCGGCGGGCCGTGGGTCGACCACCGAGTGTGACCGATCCCGACCGACCCACCGAGATCGATGCCTTCGAGCGCCGTTTCGAGGTTTTCGAGCTCGCCTTCGCGCTTCTCGATGTCGACCTGCCCGTTCGCGAGCGCGACGCCCGCCGAATCGTACCCTCGATACTCGAGCTTCGAGAGGCCGTGCATCAGCACGTCGAGCGTCTCGTCGGGGCGACCGACGCAGCCGACGATCCCGCACATCAGCCGAGCACCTCCGCGTCCGCCTCGATCCGACCGCGCGCACGGACCCCGGTATGGAGCCGTACACCTGGACCGACGAGCGTCCCCGGCGCGAGCGTGACCGCCCCGCCCGCGTGGACCCGGTCGGCGACCACCGCCCCGAGCGGCTGCTCCTCGTACACCTGGGTGTCGATCCGCACGTCGGCCGGTCCACCGGGGATCGTGTTCGCCGCACCCAACGTGACGTCCTGGCCCGTCACGCAGTCCAGGATCGTGCTTCCGGGACCGATCCGGGTGTCGGTGTCGAGCACGCTCCGTTCGACGGTAGCGTTCGCCTCCACCGTTACGTTACGTCCGAGCGCGACGTCCGGCCCCACGACCGCGCCGGGGCCTACCTCGCAGTCCGGCCCTACTACTACGGGGGCCTGAAGCGTCGCATCGTCGTGGACGAGCGATGTGTCGTCGACCCAGACGCCCTGCTCGCGTGCGGGTTCGTCGACCCGGCCGCGTGCGAGGATCTCTCGGGTCACGGTCAGCAGGTCCCACGGATACGTGGCGTGTGGCGAGAGGCCGTCGACCTGAACGCCGCGGACGGCCTCACCCGCGTCGATCAGCCCCGCGAGCGTGTCGGGCAGTTGGAGTTCGCCGTCCCGACGTTCGGTGCCCTTGATCGACTCGAAGATCGAGGTCCGGAACGCGTAGACGCCAGAGTTGATCAGGCGGTAGTCGTCCGAATCGGGTTTCTCGACGATCTCCTCGATCCGGCCTTCGTGGAGCGCGACCGCACCGTACTGGCGGGCGTCGCGATGTTCGAGCACCCCGAGTGTCGCTGCGGCGTCGGGGTGGGCCTCGAACTCGCCGATCACGTCTCTGACGAGCCCGGACTCGATCACGCGATCGCCGTTGACCACGAGAAACGGCTCGTCGATGACCGACTGGGCTTCGAGCAGCGCGTGGCCGCTGCCGAGCTGTTTCTCCTGGGTGACGTACTGGAGCGGGACGTCGTCGTACGTCGGACCGAAGTGTTCCTGAACGCGGTCGCGCTTGTACCCGATCACGACCACGATCTCCTCGATCCCGGCGTCGATCAGCGCGTCGAAGACGTACTCCAACACCGGTCTGTTCGCCGCGGGGAGCATCGGCTTGGGGCGGTTGTGCGTCAGGGGGCGCAGTCGGTTTCCCTCACCGGCCGCGAGGACGGCGGCTGTACGAAGGCTCATTACTCGCCCATCTACGCCGAGCGATTTCAACCTAGCGGTAGCGCGGGATCTCTTTCCCCGCAATTCGAATTGGGTAAGAAGAGGTATGTATACTACCCTTATATGATGCCAACGAATGATTTAATAAAATGGAATACATTGAATTCATGTGGTTGATGAGTACGTTCGTCGCACCGCCGTCACGCGCCTCTCTGTGAGGGACGAGCAACGCGAGTTGCTCGAAGCGACCATTGACGCCTACCGCGACGGCTGTCAGATAGCGGCGGACATAGCGTGGCCCGAAAAGAAATCCAAACGCGACATACAGCCGCTCGCCTATGACAGCATCCGCAACGATACTGAGCTGACGAGCCAGCACGCGATTCTCGCCACACACCAAGCCGCCGAAGCCATTGCGAGCTGTCACGAGCGACGATCGAAGGGGCTGAAAACGTCGAAACCTGTGTTCACGGCCCCGACCGTCACCTACGACACGCGGACCATGACGCTGTTCGAGGACGACACCGTGTCGCTCTCGACGGTCGGCGGTCGTATCCGCTGTCCACTCGTTCTCCCAGAGGACGACGACGGCTACCAGTGGCAGTTCATCGAGAACGAGCGGTGGGAGATGACCGAAAGCACGCTCACTGCCCGCGACGGCGCGTACTACCTCCACATGGGCTTTCGTCGGTTCCGTACCGAACGGGAGCGCGAAGCCAACCAAGAGACCGCCGAGGACGGAACGGTTCTCGGGGTCGATGTGGGTGTGAACAACCTCGCTGTCACATCGACAGGGTTGTTCGTTTCGGGCGGCGAACTCACTCACTGGCAGAACGAGTACGAAAAACGGCGCGGGTCACTCCAACGGACGGGAACTCGCTGGGCACATGAGAACATCCAGTCGGTCGGGCGAAAAGAGAACGGACGATGCATGATCCTCCTGCACGAAGCATCGAATGTCATCCTCGAAGAAGCCCGCGAGAACGACTGCACACACATCGCGTTCGAGGATCTGACCGACATTCGAGAGCGCCTGCCACACGCGACGTGGCACCACCGCTGGGCGTTTCGCAAGCTGTTCGCGTTCGTCTCATACAAGGCCGTTGAGGACGGTATCACGGTTCGGCAGGTGAACCCACAGTACACCTCACGGAAGTGTTCGTACACCGACTGTGGGTTCACTCACGTGGACAACCGCGACGGGGATTCGTTCGAGTGCCTGAAATGCGGCTACGCCATCGACGCCGACTACAATGCCGCCAAGAACATCGCCGTGAAGTACGCGAAGAAACTCCGTCGGTCGCACATGCCGTCCGATGGAGGGGTATCCGTAGACATACCCTTGAACAGCGGGTCACTGACGGTCGAAGGATCAACCACGGTTGTGGTCGCATGAGACGATCCGTGACCACGCTGAAAAGCCCCCATTCTCAAGCACGAGGGCGTGCCTGAGCGAGAGAGGGTTGTTTATCGTTCTGGATGTGTCCTCACCCCCGATAAACGTCAACGGAGCTTCTCGCCGTGATTCAATGATGCTACGACTCGACGGCGACGTTTTTACGTACCGCCCGGAAACTCCCGTCGACACGTGTCCCTCCAAAGCGTCGTGCAGCGCCTCCGGAGTGCACTCCGGCCGGGCGGCAGTCTCGCGGAGCGCGCTGTCACGGGCGGAGTCTGGGTCGCGCTCACGAACATTATCGACCGCGCGCTCCAGCTCGGAATGGTGCTGCTGGTCGCGCGGCTGATCGGCCCCGATTCCTACGGCGTGATGGCGCTCGCGCTGGTGGTGATGAGCGCGCTGACCAAGCTCTCACGACTCGGAATCGACGCCGCGCTGATCCAGCGCGAAGAAGCCGATGTCGACGCCTATCTCGACACGGCGTGGGTGATGCAGAACGCCCGGAGCCTCCTCATCGCTGCCGTGCTGTTCGCGCTCGCGCCGATAGTTGCGTCTCCGCTCGTCTTCGACGAGCCACAGCTCACGGGTGTCCTCCGGGTGCTCGCGCTCTCACCGGTGCTCTCGGGCCTCCAGAACCCCGCGCTGCTGTATCTCAAGAAGGACCTCCGGTTCGACAAGCAGTTCGTCTACACCCTCTCGGGCACCGTCTTCTACGTCACGGTGGCGGTCGGCTACGCGTTCGCCACCCGATCGGTGTGGGCGCTCGTGTTCGGCCTGGTCGCGAGCGACGCCGCGCGGCTCGTCGTCTCGTATCTGATCGTCGACTACCGGCCGTGGCCCCGGTTCGACCTCGATCACGCGCGCGAACTGTTCGGCTACGGCAAGTGGATCTTCGCTTCGGGGATCGTCCTCTTTCTCATCATGGAGGGCGACGACGCGTTCGTGGGCTGGTATCTCGGGACGGCGGTCGTTGGCCTCTACCAGCTCGCCTACCGGGTCTCGAACGCGCCCGCGACCGAGGTCACCCAGACGATTTCGAGCGTGGTCTTCCCGACCTACGCGAAGCTCCAGAGCGAGGACCGACGCCTCCGCGATGGGTTCTATAAAACCGTGCAGCTCACCACGTTCGTCTCCTTTCCTGTCGCAGTGGGGATCGCCGCGATCGCGCCCACGTTCGTCGACGCCTTTCTCACCGAGGAGTGGGGGCCGATGGTGCCGATGATCCAGCTGCTCGCGGCGTGGGGACTCCTCCGCTCGCTCGGCGCGACCACCGGCCCGCTGTTTCAGGCCGTGGGCCGACCCGATTTCGCCACCAAGATCCAGTTCGGGAAGCTCGTCGTGATCGCGGTGTTCATCTACCCCGCGACCGCGGCCTACGGCGCGGTCGGGACCGCGCTCGTGATCGTCGGTAACTCGCTGCTGTTCTCCGAGCCGGTGTCGTCGTATCTCGCAGTTCAGGTAGTCGACGGGAGCTACGCCGAACTCCTCCGGTTGCTCGCGTACCCCGCGCTCGCGAGCGCCGTCATGGGCGGCGCGGTCCTTGCCCTCCGTGAATCTCTCGTCGTTGGGTCGGCCGTGCTCGAACTCGTTGTCCTGGTCGTCGCGGGCGTCGCGGTCTACGCCGCACTCGTGCTCGGCCTCGAACGCTACTCGGGCTACGACAGCGTCAGCCTCTGCCGTCGGATGGTCGAAACCGTCGTTTCCTGACCCTTCGAAGTGTCCGTTTCGAACCACAACACGTGAGTGTTGCCCGCTCCTCGAAGCTTCATGTCCATCCTCGACGACGCTCGGGCCGTCATCGCCAACGGTCCCGTCTGCGATCCCTGTCTCGGTCGCGTCTTCGCCGATCGGAGTTTCGGCCTCACGAACGACGAGCGCGGTCACGCCCTCCGGGTCGCGAGCGCGCTCGATGCCGATGAACCGTTCGAGTCCTCCGAAGGGCCGGATGCGTGCTGGGTCTGCGAGGGTGAGTGTGGCCGCTACGATGCGTGGGCCGAGCGCGCGGTCGACGCGCTCGACGGGATCGCGTTCGCGACCTACCAGGTCGGCACCCGCGTTCCGCCGCTGATCGAGGAGAACGATCGGCTGCTCCGCGAGGACAGCGACCTCCCACCTGACGCCGGCGAGTCGTTCAAGTCCGCCCTCAATCGCGAGGTCGGCAAACGGCTGGGCGAACGCACGGACACCGAGGTCGATTTCGAGCGGCCGGACGTGCTCGCGCTCGTCAATCTCGAACGCGGCGACGTGGACGCACAGATCAATCCCGCGTTCGTCTACGGTCGGTATCGCAAGCTCGACCGCGACATTCCCCAGACCGAGTGGCCCTGCCGGGAGTGCGGCGGTGGCGGCACCCAGCTCGCCGCCGACGGCGGCACCGAACCCTGCGATTACTGCGGCGGCAGCGGCTATCTCTACGACGAGAGCGTCGAGGAGCTGACCGCGCCGGTCGTCGAGGACGTGATGGACGGCGCGGACGCGGTGTTCCACGGTGCTGGCCGCGAGGACGTCGACGCCCGTATGCTCGGCACCGGCCGACCGTTCGTCATCGAGGTCAAGGAGCCATATCACCGAGAAATCGACGCAGCCGATCTCGAAGCCGCGGTCAACGACTTCGCCGACGGAACGGTCGAAGTCGAGGGACTCCGCCGCGCGACCCATGAGATGGTCGAGCGCGTGAAGGAGCTCGACGCCCACAAGACCTATTCCATGAGTGTGGAGTTCGCCGACCCCATCGAGAAACGGGCGTTCGCGGACGCACTCGCCACCCTCGACGGAACGACGATCGCCCAGGACACTCCCGAACGTGTCGACCACCGCCGCGCGAGTCGCACCCGCGAGCGTACGGTGTACGAAATCGACGGCGAACTCGAACCCGACCGCGACGGCGACGCCGGAACCGACGCCGACCGCGACGCCGAACCCACCGACGCCAACACGGATGGCGAGGACGGCGCGCGCCACGCGACGGTCGAACTCCGGGGCGAGGGCGGCCTCTACGTCAAGGAGCTCGTGAGCGGCGATGGCGACCGGACGGACCCGAGCCTCGCGGGGCTACTCGGGATCGACGCCACGGTCACGGCGCTCGACGTCCTCGCGGTCGAGGGCGAGGACGACCCGTTCGTGACGGCCGAGTACGTGGTCGATGGCGGCGGTGGGGACGACACGGACGGCGAACACGAACACACGAACGACGGCGAAAACGAGGCTCGGCGGAACGGGTGACTGCTCCCCAACCTACTTCGCGCTGACGCGCTCGTTGAGGGTGGGGCTTCCCCGTTCCACGACGCGGTTTGCAGACACCTGCTGAAAGGAGGTATCCGTAGGTACCGCAGTCTCCGGGGGCGTTGATTCGGCACAGCCCATGCCTAGTTTGTCGAGACCGCGCTGAAGGACGTTCCATGCGGCGTTTTCGTCCCTATCCGCTTCGAACCCGCAGGCGGGACAGGAATGTTCGCGTATCCAGAGTGGCTTGTCGGTCTCGACACCACACCGAGCACACTCTTTGGTAGTGCCTTCGGGACGCACTTCCGCGAAGTGCGTTCCTTCGCGTTTGCACTTCCATTTCATGAGTTTTCGGAACGTGGCCCATGCCGCACTCGCACGGCTGTGTGAGTTCGACGGTAGTTCCAGCAACCCCTTTGTATCCAACTTTTCGACCGCCACGAGGTCGTAGCTTTCGGCGTACCACGTCGAGAGTTTGTGGAGGAAGTCGCGGCGCTTTCGCTTGATGTCGGCGTGACGACGGGCGACCTTCCGTTGCTGTTCGCGGTAGTTGTTCGACCCATGCTCTTTGCGGGAGAGAACACGCTGTTCGTGTTTCAGTCGCTCCTGTTCGTCGGAGAGGTCCAATGACCCGACGGCGGTGCCGTCGGTGTCGTGGGTGTATTTTAGTATCCCCACGTCGATACCGACGCACCGTTCCGGTTCGTCCGGCTTCGGAGGTGCTTCGGTATCGGTGTCGAGTTGGAGCGAAGCGTACCAGCGTCCGGTGGCTTCGCGTTTCACGACGACACCGGTCACGGTGGCGTCGTCGGGAAGATCTCTGTGAGCTACTACGGGAACGTCGCCAATCTTCGAAAGGTGCAACCTGTCGCGGCCACTCGTTTTCTTGAGTTCGAAACCGGTCTGGTTGTAGGTGAACGAAAAGTAGTCGCCCACACCTTTCCACTTGAGTTTGCCGACGTTGTAGCCCTTCTTCGCCTTCTTCGAAAGATTCGAACGGTCTTTGTAGAGACGACGAACGACCATCTGAAGCACCTTCGAATGGACCGACTTCAGGTCGGTCCACCACTCTTTGAGCTTCGGGAGACGGTTCTGTTCTGGTGTGTACGACGAGTCTTCCAACTGATTCATCCGGTGCAGGAAGTGGTTGCGAACCTGTCGGCAGGTATCCAGCGTCCACGCCAACCGCTCTCGTTGCTCGGGCGTGGGATTGAGCCGGAACCGATAGGTGCAGTTCACCGGCGTTGGTTCTCGACGTACTCGGTGAGCACGTCGAGTGAGACCTGTCCCGTCGAGATGAGACAGTATGAGTCGTTCCAGAACGAATCTACCTGTTCGTCCTTGAGTTCGGGGAACTCATTGCGAACCCTCCGCGCAGTTGCGCCTTTGAGTGTATTGACGAACTTCACGAGGTTCGTGGTGGGTTTCGTTTTGAACAGGATGTGTATGTGGTCGTCTTCGCCGTCGAGGTGCGAGACCTCGACGTCGTATTTCTCCGCGAACCCGTCGATGACCCCGTGAATGAAGTTGGTTCGTTCCTCGGTGAGCACTCCATGCTGATACTTCGTGACGAGTATCAGGTGATAATGAAGCGAATAGACCGAGTGTGAACCTGAATCGAGGTCGGAAGCCATTGGGTTCGTTCATATGTACGTCACCCCACCACATGAATATTCCGACAGAACACGAATAGAACGAAAGAACAGATGATGACGGGCGTCGTCAGAAATCAAAGATTTCTGACTGTTAATCAGAACGCGAAGCGTTCTGATGACGCTGTATCCCCCCCCCCTCTTCCGCTCTTTGTCCACCGAACGGCGGACTGCGGTGCTCATGAGGAAGAGGAATTAGCGCCCGCGTTAAGGTTAAGCGCGCTCGTACCGTGGCGCGTGTGGGGTGTCAACCTATGTGTCATCACAGGAGTACGGAGTACGTACGGCTGTACGAGGACACCGAAGAACGCGAGGACGAGACGACGCCCGAGTGGGCCGACGAACCCGACGAAGAGATCGAGGACGAGCCGCTCGCGCCGGGCGCAGCCGACTGAACCCACCACACCGACACTCCGCATTTTTCGGCCGTCGAGCGTTCGATAGGCGCTGACGATCGGGGATGGCCGACGTTTATCACCCTGGCTCGCCTCGCTCGGCCATGATTCAGTGGCGACGGATCGACCACGTCCAGATCACGATCCCTCCTGAGGAAGTCGACGCGGCCCGCGAGTTCTACGGCGACGTGCTCGGGTTGACCCCGATCGACCAGCCCGACTCGTTCGGCGACACCGACACCATGTGGTATCGCGCGGGCGACGTCGAGATCCATCTCGGGGTCGAGGATTCCGACGAGCAGTCCCGACGACATCCCGCCTTCGAGGTAGAGGATGTCGCCGCCGCGCGCGAACGGCTCGAAGCCCACGGCGTCGAGACGATCGACGAACCGCCGATCCCCGGCCGCGACCGGTTCACGTTTCGCGATCCGTTCGGTAACCGGATCGAACTCCTCGAACGGGCCTGATCGCCCGGACGAAAGACGCTTTTCGTCGCCGCTCGGGACGGGTGCATGGAGCGTTCGTTCGGCGTCGACGAGGCCGGCCGCGGCCCTGTGCTCGGCTCGCTGTTCGTGGCGTGCGTCCGCGCCGATCCCGCCGTGCTCCCCGCGGGTATCGACGACTCGAAGCGGCTCTCGCCCGCCCGCCGAGAGACCCTTGCTGACGAACTCCGCGCCGACGACCGGATCGCGGTCGCGACTCGCGAGGTCACGCCGTCTACGATCGACGCACCCGACACCGACCTGAACGCACTCACGATCGAAGCGGCCGGAGCCACGATCGACAGCGTGGCGAGCATTGGAGCCGACGCCAAAGCGACAGCCGACGGGCTAGCCGGTGTGGTCGACGCCTGTGACACCGACACCGAGCGGTTTGGGCGGCGCGTCCACGAGGCCGCGACCGCCGACGTCGAAATCACGGCCGAGCACGGTGCTGACGAGGAGCACGCCCTCGTCGGTGCGGCAAGCGTCGTCGCCAAGGTCGCCCGCGACGCGCATATCGCCGACCTCGCGGACGAACACGGCCCCATCGGCAGCGGCTACCCGAGCGACCCGACCACTCGCGAGTTCCTCGCCGAGTACGTTCGCGAACACGGCGACCTCCCGCCGTTCGCGCGCCGGTCGTGGAAGACGAGTCGTGAGGCGCTCGCGGCCGCCGAACAGTCGGCGCTCGCGGAGTTCTGAGCGATTATGAATCGTCAGTGAGTGCGAGAACACGAACCGTGAGTGCCGATACAAATGATTGTCCGCACAGCACCGCAACGCCCACACGCCTCCCGCATCCACTTTTTTACTTCGTCGCAGCGTGTCATAGAATTCGTCACACACGTCAACAGCAGGCCGAGAATCAGTGTCTGATGCGGGAACAATATTTCCGCTATTCAGAACCAGCGGTAGCAGGCTTCTCGGACCATGACCGAACACCATGCGACTCTTTCTATGACACGCTGTCGTCGGGTTGGCTCACTTCGTTCGCCAACCACTCCTCGCAAAAACCTGGACTAAAAACACCCGCTCGCTCCCTTCGGTCACTCGCGGCCCGACTACTGGTCCCACCGCACAGCACTACAACCGTCCACACGCCTCCCCAACCGATTCGCTCCGCTCGTTTCGCTCACGGGTCGCTTTGCTCCCCGTTCGCTTGGCGGCCCTCGCTTCGCTCGCGCCGCTCACCTCTCGCGCGGGAGTTGCGCGCCGATAAACGGCGTCTGCTCACGGCGCTTCGCGCCGTTCGCACGGCCAGCGGGACGGCAGTGCCGTCCCGCTCGGCGCAGCCGCGCGCCGACCGCTGTTGACTGCATCCCACCACACACCGGCTGTCCGGCGGTTGTTCGCGGACCGATAGCGACGCTACGAACGGAATCCCTTTGGCGTCCCGCGCCGGTTGGTCGGTCGAATGGAGTACGGTCTCGTCGCCCTGTGGTTCGTGGCCTACGCCCTCCTCGCGCTCGCCGGACTCCCGATCGCGTCCCTGCTGTTCGAGCGCTTCCCCGACCGCGGCGCGACGTTCGCGCTCCCGATCTCGCTCACGGTCCTCACGCTGGTCGCCTACTGGGTCGGCCACGTCACGTTCGGGCCGGTCGCGGTCGGGATCGCCGTCGTGGTCCTCCTCGTCGCGTCGGGTCTCGCGATCCGCGCCGGCGGGTCGATCCACCTTCGAGGCCTCGCTGCCGCGATGGCGGTGTTCGGGCTCGCCTTCGGGTTCATGCTCGCGATCCGAGCGATCGATCCGGCGGTGCATCCCGGTGGCGGCGAGAAGTTTCTCGATTTCGGGCTGATTCAGACGGTGCTGCGCGCGGATCGACTACCGCCGGAGGACTTCTGGTTCGCGGGCGAGCGTCTCCGGTACTACTACGGTGGGTTCGTGATGACCGCGCTGCTCTCGATGCTCACCGACACGCCCGCGCGCTACGCGTACAACCTCGCGCTCGCGGGATTCTTTGCCTCGCTCGTGACCGCCGCCTACGGGCTCGCGGGTGCGATCGCGGACTCTCACGGCCGCTCGCACCGTCTCGCGGGCGCGCTCGCGGCCCTCTTCGTCGGAGTTGGGGGTAATCTCGCGACGCCCGGAAGAATGCTCCTCGGTTTGCTCCCCGACGATCTCGCCGCACAGTACGGCCGTGTCCTGTTCGCGGGCGTCCGCGGCGTCCCCTACGAGGAGGCGCTCGCGAACCTCACTGTCCCGAAAAACTTCTCGTACTGGTACGGCCGGTACGTGATCGACGGGACGCTCAACGTCTTCCCGCTCTGGTCGTTCCTCAACGGCGACCTGAGCGCGTTCATGATCGCGATGACGTTCCTGCTCGGCTGCGTGGCGCTCTCTTTTGCGTACTACCGAACCCCCGGGACCGCTCTCACCCGCCGGCGCGCGCTCGTCTTCGTCGCGTTCCCGCCGGCAGTGGGCCTGTGTGCGCTGATCAGCACGTGGAGCGTGCCGAGCGCGGTCGGCGTGCTCTGGCTCTCGCTCGCCCTTGGTGACGCTCGACCGGCGACGCTGCTGCCCGATGCGATCGCCCGGCGTCTCCCCGCCCCGCCGGACGCCACGGCCAGTCTCGCCCGGCTCCGACACGAACTCTCGCGAACGCTCGTCGCGACCGGGGTCGCGTGCGCCGGCGGCCTCGCGGGTGCGGTACTCGCGTCGCCGTTCCTCCTCTTTCACAGCCCGGAAGTCCGCGGGGTCAGGTTCCTCCCACCGCGCAGCGGCCTCGGCGAGCTGTTTCTCGTCCATGGAGCCTTCCTCACGCTCTTCGCGCTCTACCTCGTCGCGCGCCGGCCGCGATGGCTGCGAGCTCGACTCGCGCGCGCGCCGCCGAGAGCGCTCGCCGTCGCGGGCGTCGCAAGCGTCGCGGTGCTCGCCGTGCTCGGATTGGCCGTCGACCTCGCGGCGGTCGCGCTCGCCGGCCCGTTCGTCGTCGTCGGCTGGGTGCTGTGTCGCACACGTGCCGACACCTCACGGGAGCCGACGGAGGAACCGGTGGACGGAAGTCGCCCTCCGGAGCGTCGCCGTTCGTCCGACGCGGCGGCAACGCTGTTCGATGCTGGATCGCCCATCGGCTACGAGACGGTGTTGATCGTCGCGGGCGCGGGGCTCGTGCTCGCGGTGGAGTTCGCGTACGTGAGCGCGGGCTCGATCACCCAGAACGTGCGCTGGAAGACCGTCTTCAAGGTGTACCTCCAGGTCTGGGTGCTCTGGGGCACCGCCGCCGGCGTCGCACTCGCGTGGCTGCTCGCGGCCGCCCGCGACGCGTTCGGTCGCGCACTCGCCGGTCGATCGGTCCCCCGCACTGCGCTCGCTGCCGGGCTCGCCGTCCTCGCCGTCACGGCGCTCGTGGTGCCGGCCACCGGCACGTTCGCCGGCCTCGCGCTATCGGCACACTTCGACGACCCGCCCGCCGAGTCTGCCGGTCTCGATCCGACCCTCGACGGAACGCGGTTCGTCGAACAATCCTGGCCGGCCCAGGCTGAATCGATCGCGTGGCTCGACAACCGCTCCGGCCAGCCGAACATCGTTACCGAGCCGGGAACCCAGATGTACACGTGGACGAGCGCGCCCGCGACCCTCACCGGCGTCCCGACCGTGATCGGGTGGCGACACGAGCGCGGCTACCGCGGCGCGGCGGCGTTCGAGGAGCGCGTCGCGGCCGTGAACACGATCTATACCGAACCCTGGTCGGCGGGCGCGCCGGTGCTCGACAGATACGACGTCCGTTACATCTACGTCGGGCCACCGGAGCGCGACCGCTACGGCGACGTCCAGAACTACGCGCGCCAGCCGAACGTCTCGGTCGCGTTCGAGAATCGGGCAGTGACGATCTATGCGGTCGATCCCGACCTTGTCTGTGAATCCGGCGATACGGACTGTGGCCCCGAGTGAAGCACGGCAGCGGTGTCGAACACGAACCTGATCCCTTTTCGACCGAACCGTTCGCACCGCCCCGCACAGCCCACACGCCTCCCGCACCCACTTTTTCACTCCTCGGGTGCGCTCGCTCCCTGTGGTCGCTCACGGGTCGCATTCGCTCCCCGTTCGCTATCGAGGTCGTCCGAGAGAGCGAAGTTCTCTCGTGATGACGAAAGACGCGGAGCGTCTTTCGAACCACGCTCACTCCGTTCGCACCTCGCACCGCTCGCCCACCACTCGTCGCAAAAACCTGTCTTGCTGAGCGTAGCGAAGCAAGGCTCGGAAGACGCGAAGCGTCTTCCGGTGGGCTAAAAACACCCGCTCACTCGCGTTGCTCGTTCACGGTTCGATCACAGACACCTACCGCCCACACACCTCCCCAGCCGACTCCCTCGCTCGCTCGCGTTGCTCGCTTCACTCAGTCATCCCTCGCACGGGGGTTGCACGGCGCTCCGTCGGAGCGCCGTGCAGCCGCGCGCCGACAACAAATGGTCCAATGACGCTTCGCCGGCTCGATCGAGACGGATCGTCAGATCTCCCGCCGTCAGTCCCCGGTCACGAGGTTCCGGAGGATGTTACCGTAGGCCGGGCGGGTGATCAGGACCCCGATGAGCACGCCGACGATGGTGATGATGGCGAACCCACGGAGATCGCCGAGGCTGAGGATGGCGAGCGGGCTCATCGCGACGATGGTGGTGGCGGCGGCCGCGCCGATGACCCACAGCGCCCGCCGGAACCGGCTCTGGAACACCCGGCCGGTCTTGACGTCGCTCTGGAGGATCTCGTCGGCGATGATCACGAGGTCGTCGACCCCGGTGCCGATCACCGCGACGAACCCGGCGATGTACGAGAGATCGAGCGCGAGCCCGACCGCCGACGCGAACCCGAGCAGGATGAACACCTCCGCGAGCGCGGTCAACACCATCGGAATCGCCACCCGCGGGTCACGATACCGGATGAACACCGTGACCGCCACCGCGAGCACCGCGATCAGTCCCGTGATGAGCGAGAAGCGCTTGAACTTCTCGGCGAGATCCGGCAGGATGAACTGACTCGTTCCCGCATCGAGGTCGAGTCGGGCGGGCAGCGCGCCGGCCTGGAGGTCGACCTGGAGTTCTTGTGCCTCCGAGATGTTCGGTGCGGAGGTCTGATACGCCGGCCGGTTCTCGAAGTCGTCGCCGGCGAACGATCGGGCGAGGTTCGGATTGACACCTGCGGCGTAGACCACTTGTCCGTCGACCACGGTGAGCAGGCAGTGACCGGTCCGGCTCTCCTCGAACCGGCACGTCCCGTTCGCCGGGTTGTCGAATCCGTACTGGCGCATGTCCGTCGCAAACGGTCCGGCAGCCTCGTCAGACAGTGTCACTGGAACGACCGGCTGTCCATCCCGATCGCGCGTGACGGGTTCGATGTTCTGAAACCCCTCCTGGCTGTCGAGCACCGTCACGCTACAGTACCCCTCCGGTACTGTGCCGTTCGACGTGGTGTTCTCCCAGCTCCCCGGCTCGCAGTAGGCCGGTGTCTCGTTCCCTTCGACCGGGAAGTACGCCACCGTCGTCACTCGGCCCTGATCGGCGACGAGGTCCTGAACCTCCGAGCGGTTCTGGTTCGGTACCTCGATCTGGATGTACTGCTCGCCCCCCGATTGGACGGTTTGTACCGACCCGCCCGCAAGTCCTGACTCGCTGACCTTGTTGTCGAGGGTGTTGACCGCCGTCTCGTAGGTCTGGTCGGTCACACCCTGGCTGACGTCGCCCCTCGAAACGTCGAGGCCTGCGGACTGGAGCGCCCGTGTGAACTCCTCTTGTGAGACGTTGCCGGGCGCACCGGCGGCTCCGTCGCTCGTGACCCGATCGGGGAACACCTCGACGGTGGCCGAACCGTTGCCGACCCGGGTCTGGACGTCCGCCCCGGAGACGTTCAGCGCGCTCGCGACCTCCCCAGTGACGTTCGCCTGACTGCCCCGTTCGACATCGACGCCCTCGGCGGTCAGCCCGACGAGCGGCGCGCGGATCCGCGTCCCGCCGGAGAGTTCGAGTCCGAACTGGAGGTTGGTCGGCCCCTCGGCGGTCGGCGCGGCGGCGGTCGCGTTCGCCCCGCCACCGCCGAGTGGGGGCGCGAACAGCGCGACCCCGGCAGCGATCACGAACACGACGAGCAGGACGAGCCGCCAGTTCTCCCGGATCATCGCGCCACGCCCTCGTACTTGTACCACCGCAGCAGACTCACGTTCATCAGATAGGTGTTCATCAGATCGGCCGCGAGCCCGAACACCAGCACGGTCCCGATCTCGGGTAGGAGCGGAATGTCGAAGTACGTCGAGACGATCGCCATCACCGCCATCGCCGAGAGCGACGTCAGCGTCATCGTCACTCCGGTCCGCATCGCGCGGTAGGTGCTCTCGTAGAAGTCACCACGCCGCCGAAGGATGTGGTTGTTGAGCAGGATGTCGGAGTCGACGCTGTACCCGATCAGCATCAGGAGTGCGGCGACGGTCCCGAGCGAGAGCTTGATCCCGAAGACGTTCATCAGCGCGAGCGGGATCACCATGTCCGAAAACGCCGACAGCACCACCGCGACCGAGGGGATGAACGTCCGGAACATCGCGAACACCAACAGTGCCATCCCGACGAACGCCGCGCCGAGGCCGAGCAGACCGAGCTGCTGGGTCCGCGAGCCAAAGGTCGCCGAGGTTCCCTGGATGGACTCGACCTCGTAGCCGGCCTGATCGGCGCTCGCCCGGATCGCGTCGGTGTCGGTCGACTGGAACGTGACGATGTAGCTGCCTTCGCCGCGGACCGCCCGCACCGACTCGGGCTCGGTGGCGAAGGCGTCCTCGATCGCGGCCTGGCTGTCGTCTGTCACGATCTGGATCTCGCTGCCGCCAGTGAACGCGATCCCCGGCGTCACCGGTGCGCCGGTCACGACGTACCAGCCGGCGAGCACAACCAGCGCGAGCGCGAGCACCGCCAGCGGGATCGCCGCGAGCTGACGGTTCGAGTACCGGGTGTACTCCACGTCCGGCACGTCGAACGCAACCATGTCCTGCGGTGCGGAACGCCCCCGAATAAGCCTTCGTATATCGCCTCGAATCGCCCCGCTGCGGTCGTCCGAACGATCCAGTCAGTCTCGCCGCACGGCGAGCGCAATCGCCGCCAACACCGCGACGGCACCGCCAACGAGACCGAACCCGGGACCACCTGACGACGTGGTTTCGTTCTGGGCGTCCGCTCCGCCGACGACCTGTCCACCGGTGTCGTTGGTCGTGGCGTTGGCCGTCCCGGTCGTGACGTTGGCCGTTCCGGTCGTGGCGTTGGCCGTTTCGGTCGTGACGTTGGCCGTTCCGGTCGTGGTGTGGGTCGGTGTATCGGTCGTCGTTACGGTGTCAGTCGTCGTCGAGGTCGCCGTCGTGGTTGGCGTTGCGGTCTGCGTCGAGGTGGGTGTTGGTGTTGCGGTCGGCGTGGGAGTCGCTGTCTGTGTTGCAGTCGGCGTCGGTGTCGCGGTTGCCGTCTCGGTTGGCGTGGGAGTAGGCGTCGCGGTCGGCGTCGGTGTCGGCGTTGCGGTGTCCTCCGCGGCAACGCCGCCAAGCGAGTCCGGATCGACCTCCTCGCCGTCGATGAAGACCCGCGCCTCGCCGTCGAGTTCGAGTCCCGTCACTTCACCATCGATCAGATACGCGTCGCCGCCGCCGCCGAGCCGGCCGTCGATCCTGCCGTCACCGATCTCGTCGACGTCCCTATCGACGGTCACGTGACGATCCTCGATCGGCGCGCCGTGGCTCTCGCCGCTCCGCTCGGTGCTCCCCTCGAAGCCGACATCGTAGGAGACCTTGTCCTCCGGGCTGCCACCGACGATCACCAGCGATCTGGCGTCGCCCGACGATCCGTCGTCGGAGCCACCGGCCGTCCCGACGGACAGTTCGTAGCCGACGAACCCGGCGACGCTCCCGGATTCGGCCGGACTGACACGGACGTAGTACGTGCCGGACTCGCTGGCGACGTGATACTGGCTCGCGACCGGCTGGTAGCCGACCGGCGATCCGTAGGTGCGGTTCGATGCGCTGTCGACCTGGGTCGGGTTCTCCCCGACCTCGCCGACACGGTTACCGTCGGAGTCGTAGAGCTCCATCCGGACGTTCTGGGAGACCTCACCACCGGTGTTCGTCAGCTCGGCGCTGGCGGTGACGTTCTCGCCCGCGTCGGCCTCGACCGCGAACCAGTCGTCTTCGCCCGCAAAGAGCGTCGCGTCGTGTGAGCTACCGGGTTCGATCGCCGCTGCACTCCCGCGGTCGTCGTTCGTCTCGAAACTATCAGGCGCTCCGGTTGCGACCGTGACGCCGTATCGCGCGTCGTACTCGCTATCGAAACTCGTCCGGAGGTAGTACGTCCCCGTTTCGGGAGCCGTCGTACTGATCTCGACCGCATCCGCCGTCCCGCCGGTCGTTCCGCTGCCGAGTTGCTCGCCGTTCGGCCCGTACAGCGTGATCGACGGCGACTCCGCTCCGATACCGCCGGTCACTCTGATGGCGTGGCCGGCCTCGGCGTCGAACGCGAGCCAGTCCTCGTCGCTGGCGCTCACCGTGCCCTCGACGAACTGCCCCTTTTCGATCGACGTCGCGCTCTCGCGGGTGTCGTTCGGCTCACTTTCTATCTGGTTGCTAGACTGTGCGACTACCGCTGGCGCGAGCACACTCGATACGATTGCGAACGCTACCGCGAGGATCGCGACCCGACTCGACATCGTTGTACGACTCATGGCTTCCGCTCGGCTTCATGGCAACGTGATATATGTTTTCTGTTCCGCGGTGTTCGTCGACCGCCTAATCGACGTCCGGTCAGCGCTTCCGGACCGCGAGCACGGTGGCCACGATCGCCGCGAGTAGTGCGCCCACGAAGCCGAAGCCAGGGCCGGTCGATGTGGTCGTCTCAGTCGCAGTACTGCCGACGACCTCGCCGCTGGCGTTCGTGGTCGTGGTCGCCGCTCGCGTGGTTTCGGTCGTCGTCGGTTCCGTGGTCGGGCGTTGTGTTGCGGTCTCGGTGGCTGTTGTGGTCTCTGTCGCTGTTGCGGTCGCAGTCGGTGTCTGTGTCGGGGTGGCAGTCGCGGTTGGCGTCGGCGTGGCGGTTGCGGTGGGTGTGGGAGTTGGCGTGGCTGTCGGTGTCGGGGTCGGCGTTGCGGTTTCCTCATCGGGAACGCTACCAAGCGAGTCCGGATCGACCTCCTCGCCGTCGATGAACACCTGTGCGTCGCCGTCGAGTTCGAGGCCCGTAATCGAGCCGTCGACGAGATAGGCGTCGCCGCCACCGCCGAGCCGACCGTCGATTCGCGAGTTACCGATTTCGTCGACGTCCCTGTCGACGGTGACGCCATCGTCGTCGATCGGTGCGCCGTGGCTTGCGCCGCTGCGTTCGACGCTGCCATCGAAGCCCACTCTGTACGTGACCTTGTCATCCGGACTGCCGCCGATGATGACGAGTGACGTGGGGCCGCTCGACTCACTCTCGGGACTCGGCTCGACGTTCAGCGCGTATGCGTTCGGTCGTGTCAATCCATACGGACCGACTCCTTCGGCCGGCCGCACTGTGACCAGATATTTTCCGCTCCGTTCGGCAGCTTCGTCGGCGATGGTGGCGGATGTGCCGGGATCGACCGTACTCCCGCTAACTATCGTGTTTCCGTCGGGCGTGCGTAGATCCACCGACAGCGCACCGTAGTTCGCTCCGTCTGCGAGGGTTGCTTCGAGCGAAATCTCTTCGCCCTCTTCGACATCGAGTGTGAAGTAATCGGTGTCGTTCAGGGTGGCCACGCCCCTGACGGTGGGGCGGGCGATCTGTGTTGCGTCCGTCGCCTCGCCGTTCGGTTCGCTCTCCTGTTGTGCGTTCGGGGCCAGCTTCTCGGCCGCCTGCTGGAGTTCGTTCTCCGGGGGAACCGGCGCTCCCCCCAACCGTCCCTCGCCCACGTTGATCGTGAGGTCGTACCCGGTGAAGCCGGTGAGGCGGGTCTCGGCGGCGGAGACACGGACGTAGTACGTTCCGGGTTCGGAGACGGCGTATCGATCCCCGGCGTCGGCCGACGACGAGAACTGCTCGGTCGTGTTCCCTCGTACGTCGAGCCCGTCTATCGTGGTGGAGGAGCTGCCGAACTCGCCGACCCGGTTCCCTTCGGCGTCGTAGATTCCGACGCGGACGTTCTGCCCGAACTCAGCGCCGGTGTCGTTCAAACCGACGGTTGCGAAGACGTTCTCGCCCGCGTCCGCCTCGACCGCGAACCAGTCCTCGTCACGGGCGTTCGTCGTATTGACGATCGTCCCCGAAACCGTCGTGTCCGGATCGACTGACGGTGCTCCCTGCCGGTCGTCGTTCGGCTCGAACCTATCCGGGGGCGTGGTTGCGACGGCGAAATTATATCCCTGTTTGTACTCATCCACTCCGCTGGCCCGAACGTAGTACGTGCCATCCGTTGGTGCTGTGACGCCGATGACGGCGTTGTCCTCCGTTCCGCCGGTGTTGCCGCTGCCGAGCTGGTTGCCGTTCGGGCCGTACAGCGTGAGATCGGCGGATCCCATCCCCATGCCACCAGTCACTCTGATCGCATGGCCGGCTCGGGCATCGAAGCTGAACCAGTCCTCGTCCGACTCGTTCGCAACTCCCTCGACGAACCGTCGTTCTTCGATGGCTGTCGCGCTCTCCCGGTCGTCGTTCGGTTCGGTTTCGTTCACCGGGTCGTACTGTGCGGTGGCCGCCGTCGAGAACGCGCCCACCGCGAGCAGACAGATCGCCGTGACGAGCAGTCCCGCCACGATTTTCCTTCGATCCATGCGTGACTGATCTCTGATTTCGATCCCCTTCGAATAAGCTTTCTGTTGACGTGACACTCACTCAGGGCATGTAGCGCACGCTCACCACACCGTCCTCATCGTCAGATCGGACTTCGACGCGCACGACGCCGAGATCGGCCGCCCGCACCAGCGTCGCCTCGTCATCCACCACGTCCTCAACTGCGGCTTCGGTCCGTTCAGGCGGTACGGTGAGCACGTGAATCTCGCCGACACCAGCCCGATCGCGTCGGGTGAGATCGCCTGCCTCCTGATCGGCACCGATCTCTCGCTCCTGGGTCGTCGGCGGTTCGGGGCTCCGTTCGACGGTCAGCGATCGTCGGTCGTCGATCTCGCGGAGTTCCCACGCCACTTCCATGGGCGGTTCGGGCGCGATGGTGGCCTCGATCGCCTCACCTGCTACCAGTTCGTCGCCACCCGGATCGGGGTTCGTGGCGAGCGTGTGGACCTGGCCGTCCGCAGTATCCTTCAACACCGCCGAATCGTCGTCGGCGTGCGTGACGAGAAAGGTTCCGTGCTTTGCCATACCGACGCTTCGGCCGCCGATGGATTGAGGCTTTCCGGTCGCGTTGCGGGTGGCAGTTGGTATCAGCGTGTGAGTCGGTGGGCCACCCAGATCAGCACCGCGGCGAGCACCGGGGGCGCGAGGCCGGCGAGCTGGGGGAGCGTGTAGAACCACTCCACGAGCGGTGCGAACGCCCCGTTGACGGACTCCTGCTGGCCCGGTGGCACCGAGATCAGCAGTCCCAGATACAGCGAGCCGAAGTAGACGAACCCGGCGAGTCCGAGCGCCGCGTCGTAGCGCGCCGTCGACCCCTCGCGGCGGTGTCGTCGCGCGACCAGGAGGATCGGTGCGAGCATCGGCCCGACCACGAACAGCCCGACGACCACGTAAAACGCCCGCGAGAGGGTCAGCGACCCGCCGCCCGTCCCGGTCGCGGTCGCGCCGAACACCGTGACGAGTGCGAGCGTCATCAACACCGTCACCAGGATGGTTGCGAGCGTCCCGACGGCCGCATATCCCCTGAACAGCCGGGAGCGACTCGTGCGAAACGCGTAGGGGATCGCGGTCAGCAGTCCCGAGTACGTCGTCTCGTCGTCGCCGTGTTCGCCGACCCCGTCGGTCCTCTCGGAGCCCTCTACCGTACCGGAGCCGTCGGCCATGCCGAAACTCGGGCGGCCGGGCGATTAAGCGCCGCGGTCGACAACGACTTTACCACGGGGTGAGCCACCCCACCTATGCAAATCGATATCGGCAACGCGCTCGCCGCCGAGGCCAGTCCGGGCATCTCGCGGGACGCACTCTCCCGGCTCGACGACCGAGTCGCGATCTGCCACGACCGGATCGAACGCGGCCGCGATGCCGACGAGTTCGGCTACGCCGCGCTGAACCTCCCGCACACTACTGATCCCGACGCGATCACTGAGGCGGTCGCTCCCCTTCAGGGGGCCGAACACGTCCTCGTGGTCGGAATCGGGGGGAGCGCGCTCGGTGCAGCCACGATCGCTGGCGCGCTCGGCGATTCCAATGTTCACACGCTGGACAACGTCGATCCCGAACACGTCTCGCGCACCCTCGACGCGCTTCCGCTCGACGACACAGTCATCAACGTCGTTTCGCGCTCTGGAACGACCGCCGAGACGCTGGCGAACTTCCTCGTGGCCCGTGCAGCGTACGACGCGGCGGGCGTCGACTGGACCGATCGGACGGTGGTGACCACCGGCGAATCGGGCCCGCTCCGCGACCTCGCCGAGACTCACGACCTGCCCGCACTCACCGTTCCTGACGGCGTGCCGGGTCGCTTCTCTGCACTCTCCGCTGTGGGTCTCGTCCCGGCAGCGATCCGCGGCCACGACATCGAAGCCGTGCTCGACGGCAGCCGGCGCGCGGCCGACCTCTCGGGGTCGCTGTTCGACACACCCGCCTACGCCTACGGCGCGATCGCGTACGCGCTCGACGTGCGGGGGGCGGCGGTCAACGCGATGATGCCCTACGCCGAGTCCTTGGAGCCGTTCGCGGAGTGGTTCGCCCAGCTCTGGGCCGAAAGTCTGGGGAAGGACGGTCTCGGCCAGCTCCCCACCCGGGCGCTCGGTGCGACCGACCAACACTCACAGCTCCAGCGCTACCGGGCGGGCCCGGCGAACACGCTCGTGACGCTGGTCCGCCCGCGCGAGCGACCCGATCGGGAGATCCCGGCCACCGACCGCGAGGAACTCGCCTACCTCGGCGGAACAGGTCTGGGCGATCTACTCGACGCGGAGTTCGACGCCACCGAGGCCAGCCTCGCGGCCGCCGACCGGCCCTCCGTTCGCATCGAACTCGACCGGCTCGACGAGCGCGCGGTTGGGGAACTGCTCTACACGATGGAGGCCGCCTGCGTTCTCGCGGGCGAACTCTACGGGATCGAGACGTTCAACCAACCCGCGGTCGAGTGGGGCAAGCGCGCGGCGCGCGGGCTGCTCGGCGGCGGCGAGTTCGCGGAGGCCGACGCCGTGGACGAGAAGACCGAACTCGTCGTCGAGTGACCGCGTGACCGACGTCGACCGGAGACCGCTACGATCGACGAAAGATCGGAGGACGTATTCGCCCGGCGTTCCAAGCCTGCGCAACGTATGGCGTCGGATCACCGCGAATCTGCGGGTGTCGATGGACAAAGCGCGCTCCTCGATCTTCTGTCGGCGGTCACCGTCATCGCGCTCGCCGTTCTCCTCGGGAGCGTCGCCGCGTCGCTTGCGTCCACCGTGCTCATCGAGACGGGGATCGCCGGGTTCGATACCACGCTCAACTACATCGTCCGCTCGATCGCTCAGTTCGTCGGCTTCGGGATCGCGGTCGCCGCGTATCTCACACTCGCCGACGCGTGGTCGGTGCTGCGGGCGCGTGCGATCGATCTCCGGGGCGTCGGCTGGATCGTCGCCGGTGTCGTCACTCTCTTGACTCTCTCGACCGGCGTCAGTGCCGTCCTCTCGCAGTTCGGGATCGTGCCCGCCACGAACCAGGTCATCGCGATGGGCCGCGAGAACCCGGTCGTGTTCCTCTACATGATCCCGGTCACGTTGCTGTTCGTCGCGCCCTTCGAGGAGCTCGTCTTCCGGGGGGCCGCCCAGGGGCTGCTCCGGCGGGCGTTCGGCCCGGCGGTCGCGGTCGGGATCGCGAGCGCGCTGTTCGGGGCGGTCCACCTGATCGCACTCATCGGCGGCGGCACCGGACAGCTGGCGTACGTCGTCGTCGCGGCGCTGCTCGGCGTGGTTCTCGGCGGGATCTACGAACGCACACAGAACCTCCTCGTGCCGATCGTCGTCCACGGGCTCTACAACGCTACCCTGTTCGCGATCCAGTGGGTGGATGCGACCGGGAGCGCGCCCGCGCTGCTGTAGGTCGAAAACAGCTCGTCGCGGCTACGAGGGGTTCTTCCGGGCGAGATCGCTGCCGCAGATCGGACACCGATCCTTGTTCTCGTCGAACTCGCGGCCACAGCCCGCACACTGGAACTCCCAGTCGCGTTCCTCGGTGATCCCCTCGCGCGCGATGAGTTCGATCCGCACGTCGAGGCGCTTGGCGACGTTCTGCATCGCGTAGTCGTCGGTCACGAGTCGTGCATCGAGTTCGAATGCGGCCGCGAGGAGTCGGACGTCGGTGGTCGAGAGCTCCGCCGCGTCGCCGCTCTCGCGGGCGGTGCGTTCGACCCGTTCGACGACCGCCTCCTCGGGGACGTGGATGTACATTCCGCCGCCTTCGAGCGCGTCGAAGCGGTAGGCGCTCTCGCCGTCGAGTTCGGCTTCGACCGCGGGGATCGTCGCGATGTCTCCGTCGGCGTCGTACTCGTGGATGAACGCCGAGGCGTCTAAGAGTTCCATCACCGACCGACGACGATGTGGTCTTTGACCGCCTGGACGCTGCCGATCGGGACCGTGTACCGGCCCTCGTCGTCGCGTTCGAGGTCGATCTGCCCCTCGGCCTCGTTTCGGGGCGTGATGACGAGGTCGTGGAGCTGTCCCGTCTCGGAGTCGAGCGTTACGGTCGAGAGCGTGCCGAGTTCGGTTCCATCCGAGCCCATGACGGCCTTGTCGAGCAGGCTCCGTGCGAGTACGTCCGGCATACCCGGTCTACTGGGGGCTGTCATTATAAACACCACGGAGGCTCCGAGTCGCGAACGCGATGGATCGCCGCGATCGGCACGACCCGCGTGACGACGAACTTAACTACGGCCGTCGGCTGTATCACACAACGAGTTTCTCTCGGGTGAGATAGATGTCTGAGACACACACGGACGCCGACGCGGCCGATTCTACTGGTGAGACGCTTCGAACACCGATCGTCGCCGTGCTCGGTCACGTCGACCACGGCAAGACCAGCCTGCTCGATCGGATCCGGGGCTCGACGGTGATCGATGGCGAGGCGGGCGCGATCACCCAGCACATCGGCGCGACCGCCGTCCCGCTCGAAACCGTCTCCGAGATCGCGGGCTCGCTGGTCGATCCGACCGACTTCGACCTTCCCGGCCTGCTGTTCATCGACACGCCGGGCCACCACTCCTTCTCGACGCTGCGCTCTCGGGGTGGGGCGCTCGCGGATATCGCGATCCTCGTGATCGACGTCAACGACGGGTTCCAGCCCCAGACCATCGAGGCGATCGACATCCTCCAGCGGACCGAGACGCCGTTCGTCGTGGCGGCGAACAAGGTCGACACGACGCCGGGTTGGAACCCACAGGAGAACACCCCGATCCAGGGGAGCTACGACGCCCAGTCCGACCGTGCGCGCTCGACGCTCGACGAACGCCTCTACGACCTCATCGGCGACCTCTCCGATCACGACTTCTCGGCGGACATGTACTGGCGCGTCCAGAACTTCGCCAACAACGTCGGCGTCGTTCCCGTCAGCGCCGAAACCGGCGAGGGCGTCCCCGACCTTCTCACCGTGCTGATGGGTCTCTCCCAGCGCTATCTCAAGGACGCGATGGCGATCGATGTCGACGGGCCGGGCGCAGGCACAGTGTTGGAGGTCAAAGAGCAGAAAGGGTTTGGGACGGCGATCGACGTGGTGCTCTACGACGGCACGGTGACGGCGGACGACACGATCGTGGTCGGCGGGACGGGCGATCCGATCGTGACCGACGTGCGCGCGCTGCTCCAGCCCCGGCCGCTCGCCGAGATCCGCACCGAAAAGCGATTCGAGGAGGTCGAGTCGGTGACCGCGGCGGCGGGGCTGAAGATCGCCGCACCCGATCTCGATAGCGCGATGGCGGGCGCGCCGGTCCGGGTGCTCAGGAACCGCCAGCGCGAGGACATCGTGGAGGAAGTCGAGGCCGAACTCGCCGCGCTCGGTGTCACCACCGAGGAGCAGGGCGTCGTGGTCAAGGCCGACACGCTCGGCAGCTTGGAAGCAGTTGCGGACGCGCTCGACGAGGCTGAAATCCCGATCGTGCGCGCGGAGGTCGGCGACGTCGCGCCGCGCGATGTCACGGTGGCGAGCACCGCCGACGAGGAACGCCACGAGACCGTGATGGCCTTCGGGATCGATGTGCTCGACGATGCCGCCGACCGGGCCGATGTCGAGGATGTCCGGATCTTCGAAAGCGACGTGATCTATCGGTTGGTCGAGGAGTACGAGGAGTTCATCGAGGAGCGCGAGCGCGCCCAGCAGGACGCGATCCTCGACAACATCGCCCGCCCCGCCCGATTCCAGCTCCTTCCGGATCACACCTTCCGCCAGAACGATCCCGCTGTGGTCGGCGTCGAAGTCCTGACGGGCACGCTGAAGCAGAACTCGCGGGTGGTGAACTTCGAGGGCAACCAGCCCGAGCGCCTCGGCCAGGTCAAGGGGATCCAAGAGCAGGGTGAGGACGTCGATCAGGCCCGCGCGGGAGAGCGCGTCAGCGTCGCCATCGACGGCCCCACGGTGGGTCGCCAGATCGAGGAGGGCGACGAGCTGTGGTCGGAGATCCCCGAGAAACACGCGAAAGTGCTCGAACAGGAGCTCACCGACGACATTCCGGCCGACGAGCTCGAAGCGCTGCACATCTATCTCGACAAACACCGCCAGCGCGACCCCTTCTGGGGGAAGTAGTCCGGGTTGCACACGCAGTAATAATATTTAATTAGCCGGCACGAGTCAGTGCGACGTGAACGATGACTCGCTCCAGCCAGCGCGACGACGGTGAGTCGGTCGTCGAACTCATCCGCGAGCGCCGGCCGACGGTCGCGCCAGCGGACCTCGTGCTCCTCGTTCTGCCCGTGCTGCTCGTCGCGGGCTGGGCCGTTGGCGTCGTGTCGAGCGCGTCGCTGCCGGCGGCGCTTGCGGTCGCGATGGTACCTGCACTCGCCACGCTCGGCTACGCGCTGTTCTACGATCCGCCAAGTGGAGCGTACGCGAACTGAGTTTTGCTGTCGGTCGACGGTAGTGGACGCGGTTCGTACTTATTTTGATAGACCTGCGGCGGGGACACGAGTGGCAAACGCCGAGCGTGTCGTTCGCACAGCAGTATGTTCACTAGGTTTAAGTGGCCTATTGCAGATGTCCGGATATGGCAGGATATCCAACCCCACCGACACGGGACGACACTAGCGTTGTCGGTGCCAGAATCGGAGCCCAGATAGTCGACCAGATAATCACGGCTATCATGTTTGCAATCATGTTCTTTGGAATAGTCGGACTTGGCGGTGCAATGGGTGGCAATGCAGGGGCCGTAATCAGCGCCATTATATTTTTGATCGGTTCCGCCGCCATCATTTTCTACTGGTTTTTACTGGAGGGGTTCTGGGACGGATACACCATCGGAAAGAAACTGTTTGGCATCAAAGTCGTAGAAGAAGACGGCAGCCCGTGTTCTCTGAGTTCCTCAGTGGTGCGGAATCTACTTTACATAATTGACTCTCTCTTCTACTTTCTCATCGGATTCATTGCAATGTCGGCCACGGACAAGCGACAGCGGATCGGTGACCGTCTTGGCAACACAGTCGTCGTCCACGAAACACCGAGGAATAACGACCGGCCAGAGGACGCTTCAGCAGACCGAACAACGGCTCCGTAGTCCTTCAAGACAGAACGAATCTGAGACTACTAGCTCAGTCTCTCAGTATCAAGGACAACCCGATACCATAACTTTGTCAATAACCACTTAGTTTCTGACAGGGTGTCAGCAAGAGGACTCACCGTGGATCGATAATCAGGCGGGTTTCGTCGGTGTCGATGTGCAATCAGTCGTCGTCATCGACCCACGACTCGGCGTGTTGGTGGCCTGAGCGGGTCGAATAAATCAGCTCTCAACGATCACTCCGAGGGTGACCGTATAACCCAACTCGCAGCGATTACGATTACTGCGCGACCGGCGCGATCGCGTCCTCGACGGCCTGTTTGACCTGGAGCGCGGCGGTCGCGGCGAGCTGGTGGGCGACCTCGTCGCGGTCCTCGTCGGGGATGCCGTCGACGAGCTCTTCGGCGTCCGGAGTGAATCCGGCGCTCACGGCCGGGCCGACGGGCGGCTGGACCGCGATCGTTCCTTCGGGACCGTTGGTGCCGGCGACGATCTGTGCGCCGACGACGTACTCGTCGGGGAGGAACTCGCGGGTCCGGGCCGCCACCGTATCGAGCCCGGCGCGGAGCTCACGACGCTCGTCGGCCGAGAGCTCTGGAATATCGGCGCTCGCGCGCTGCCCAGCGGCGGTCGCGTCCGGCCGGCCCGCGTAGGGCGTGTTTCCGTTCATAAGAAGGACAGGAACGGTAGGAGCGCCCCAGTCAAAAACCTCCCGCTACAGGATCGGCTCGCTCTCGCCGTAGACCGCGAGCACGATCGCCGTCACGAACCGTCCGGAATCGTTCTCATCGGCCGTACTGTCGACGGTTTCGATCACGATCGCCTCGTCGTCGAACGACCACTCGCGGAGGTCCCGACCCGCCGCCAACCCCGTTGAGACCGTCTCGCGGACGGTCTCCGGATCGGCCCCCGACGCTTCGTAGAAGATCCCGCGACCCGCGTCCGCGACCGACCAGCCGAGTCCGGCAGTGGCCGCGGTCGCGTCCGCCGGTTCCACGTCGTCGGTCGCGGCGCTGCCCGTCACGCTCGCCGCCCCATCGGTTGCGCGCGCTTCGACCGTGGCGCGCGCCTCGACCACGGTGAGACGCT
Source organism: Halococcus sp. PRR34 (assembly GCF_028617175.1). Classification (NCBI taxonomy): domain Archaea; kingdom Methanobacteriati; phylum Methanobacteriota; class Halobacteria; order Halobacteriales; family Halococcaceae; genus Halococcus; species Halococcus sp. PRR34. Next base: position 55,352 of record NZ_JAQJDA010000020.1, read on the forward strand.
CGCCCACCGGGCCGAGATCGGGCGCAGTGTCGTGACGTTCGATATCGCTACCGGCGGGGATCATCGAGGAGACAGACACGAGGTTGTAGTTGTGAACTCCTGCATCGGCGAGCGCCGTGTCGTACGACGCCATCGCCGTCGGGCCTCGACCCGTGCCGGCGACGATTCTGATCGTGCTCATGGTCTGACGGAGTGGTGCGCGGGCGAGAAGGGTTGTGATTTCGGGACGAGGTTCTCGGATCGATCCGTCGGCAGCCTCCCGGCCTGCCGTCAGTGGAACGCGATCGGCTCGGCCGCGGTGTCGTCGTCCGTGACTTTCTCCAGGGCCGCCTCGAAGTCGTCCATCTCGACCTCGGTGCGCTCCTCGCGGATCGCGAACATCCCGGCCTCGGTCGCGAGACTCTCGATCTCCGCGCCGCTCCGTCCCGCGGTCAGTTCGGCGAGTGCTTCGAAGTCGACGTCGTCGTCGAGGGTCGTCCCGCGGGTGTGGATCTGGAAGATCTGTTCGCGACCCTCGGCGTCGGGTTCGGGAACCTCGATGAGCCGGTCGAACCGGCCGGGCCGGAGGATCGCAGGATCGAGCATGTCGAAGCGGTTCGTCGCGGCGATGATCGAGACGTCACCGCGCTCGTCGAACCCGTCCATCTCGTTCAGCAGCTGCATCATCGTGCGCTGGACCTCGGCGTCGCCAGAGGTCTTCGAGTCGGTGCGTTTGGCGGCGACCGCGTCGAGCTCGTCGATGAAGATCACGGCAGGTTCGTGCTCGTTCGCGAGCTCGAACAGGTCCCGGACGAGGCGTGCGCCCTCGCCGATGAACTTTCGGACGAGCTCCGAGCCCGCCATCTTGATGAAGGTGGCGTCGGTGCCGTTCGCGACCGCCTTCGCGAGCATCGTCTTGCCCGTGCCCGGCGGGCCGTGGAGCAACACGCCGGTCGGCGGCTCGATCCCCACGGTATCGAACCGTTCGGGGCTCTTCAGGGGGAGTTCGACGGCCTCGCGTACCTCGCGGATCTGGTCGTCGATCCCGCCGATGTCGCCGTAGGTGACCTGCGGGCGGGTATCGACCTGCATCGCCTGGGCGCGCGCGTCGGTCTCGCTCGACAGGGTCTGCTGCACACTGAACGAATCGTTGACCGCAACCCGATCACCGTTGCCGATCTCCTCTTCGAGCGTCGGAGAGATCTCGGTCAGCACCTCCTGGTTGTTGCCGTGCTGGCGCACGATCGCACCCTCGTCGGTCAGCTCCTCGACCGTGGCGACGTACAGCGAGGAGGTTTTGAGCGTCTCGTTCTCGCGCTGGAGCCGCCCCGCCTCGCTCTCGAGCTCCTCGCGGCGCGCCTCGGCGTCGTCGAGTCGCTCGGCCAGCTCGTCGTGGACCTGCGCGATCTCCGCGAGATGCTCGTCGAGCGCCGACACCTGCTCGGCGTCCGTGAGTTCGGGGTCGAGATCGAGCCGGGGACGGTCCGGGAGGGACGGGCTGTGTGACATTCGATACCCGAAGGTAGGGGCCGTGCGTTAAAAGTCCCTTTGGGTTCGGGAGAATTATGGGCCTCAGGACAGCGCCGCGAACTCGCTGAGTGCGTCGTCGTAGGCCGCAAGCGCCGCCTCGATCGGGTCGGCGGTCGTCATGTCGACGCCGGCCTCTCGGAGGAGATCGATGGGGTATCCGTGTGAGCCGGATTCGAGGAACTTCCGGTAGGGTTTCGCGGCAGCCTCGCCGTCCTCCTGGATGCTCTCGGCGAGCGCGACCGCCGCCGAGATCCCGGTGGAGTACTGGTAGACGTAGAACGCCCGGTAGAAGTGGGGAATCCGCATCCACTCGCGGGCGATCCGGTCGTCGACGACGCTCGTCGCGTAGTACTCCTCCTTCAGGCCGCGATAGATATCGTCGAGCCGATCCGGGGTGAGCGCCTCGCCCGCCTCGACCAGCTCGTGGGTTTTCTTCTCGAACTCCGCGAACATCGTCTGGCGAAAGAGCGTCGATCGGAACCGTTCGAGATACTCGTTCAGCACGTGGCGGCGGAACCGTTCGTCCTCGACGGTATCGAGCAGGTGGTTCGTCAGGAGCGCCTCGTTGACTGTGGAGGCGACTTCGGCGACGAAGATCTCGTAGCCGCCATACACGTAGGGCTGGGTCTCGCTCGCGAGCTGGGTGTGCAACGAGTGGCCGAGCTCGTGGGCCAGGGTGTACATCGAGTCGATGTCGTCCTGATAGTTCATCAGGATGTACGGCTGGGAGTCGTACGTCCCTCCAGAGTAGGCCCCCGACTGCTTGCCCACGTTCTCGTAGACGTCGACCCACCGGGAATCGAGACCCTCCGCGAGCCGGTTCTGGTAGTCCTCGCCGAGCGGCGCGACCGCCTCGATGACGTGTTCTTCGGCCTCCTCGTAGGACACGTCGGGGCTCTCGTCGTCGGCCAGCGGCATGTAGACGTCCCACATCTGGAGCTCGTCGACGCCGAGCGCCTCCTGTTTGAGGTCGGCGTGGCGCTGCAACAGGTCGAGGTTGTCGTGAACCGTGTCGATCAGGGTGTCGTACACCGAAACCGGAATGTTCGCGCCGTCGAGCGAGGCCTCGCGTGCGGTGTCGTAGTTGCGGGCTTCGGCGAGTTTGACGTCCGCCTTCACGCTGTTGTGGTGGGCCGTCCCGACCGCGTTCCGGACCTCGCTCCACTCGTCGTAGAACTCCTCGTGGACCTCCCGACGGAAGTCGCGGTCGGGGCGTTTCTGGAGGGTCGTGAAGTTGCTCAGCGAGATCTCGACGGGATCACCGTCGGAATCCTCGACCGTGGGGAACTCCATGTCGGCGTTGGTGAGCAGGCTGTAGACCTCGCTCGCCCCGCCAGTGACCTCGCTGAGATCCGCGAGGAGCTCCTCGATCTCGGCCGAGCGGGTGTGGGGTTTCATCCGGAGCACGTCATCGAAGTAGTGCTCGTAGGTCGCGAGTTCGGGTTCCTCGTCGACCATCGCGTCGAGCTCCTCGCGCGTGCAGTCCTGGAGTTCGGGTTCGATAAAACTCGCCGCGCTCCGGGCGTCGGTGGCGAGCGTCCCCGACCGCGAGGCGAGCGCCTGGTAGTGTTGGTCGGTGGTGTCCTCGTCGCTGCGGAGCTTGGCGTAGGCGGCGACGCTCGCGACCTCGCGCATGAGTTCCTCGCGGGTTTCGAGCGTTGCGAGCAGGGTCGCGGCGCTCTCCGTCGTCCGCCCCTCGTAGGCCGCGAGGTCGTCGAGGCGTGCCTCGACCGCGTCGAAGGCGTCTTCCCACGCCTCGTCCGAGGCGAAGAGGTCGCCCAAATCCCACGTGTACTCGGTGTCGATCTCGCCGCGTTCGGGAACCGAACTCATGGGCAAGTGTTGCGAGGGGACTGAGGTAAGCCTTCTCAAATCACAAATTGTGGTCTGATCGGCTAGCGAGAGGGGCCGAATCGCTGGCGAGTATTGCTCAGTATCGATACAGCGAGACGATTGCCGGGAGCATATTGTACATCCATATCGCCAGCGGCAACCCGACGATCGTCAATGAGACGAGCCACGCAAGCGCCATCCAAATGCCGCTTGCCCACCACCCGACCAAGAGGAAATACACCCCTCTCACGACGAGACTTCGCTGACTCGGTCCGTGAACTTCGACGCTACTTCCGGTGTCGCCGATAGTGACGATCTGGGTGTTCTGCGTGCTTTTGAGCGTCAGTACCTTCGGAACCATGTTGATCATCTTAATCCCGAGTGGGATGCCGATGATGGTGAGGTTCAGTAGCCAGGCTATTCCGAGCCAGATGCCCGTTGCCCACCACCCGACGAGCAAGTACCACAGCGCACGAATGACAAACGATGGTTGGCTCGATTGCTGAATACGAGTCGTTTGCTGCTGATTGCCACCACTGTCTGCCATAGTCTCTCGACAGGACAAACTACAACGCTCTTGGGTAGAGAATTGTTGGTCAGTTCTCAGCAGTAGCTGGGAGTCACAGCGGGCAAGGGTGAGGCGGCTGCGTCACCCGACGAACCATGATGCCTATCGAGACGTTCGTCTCGGAGCGTCGAGCCGCGAACCTGCTGGGGCAGATTCGCTGGCGAAACGGCGTCTATTGCCCACGCTGCCGTGCTGAATCCGTGATTCAGTACGGCAGCTATCGAGTGTTTCAGCGATACCGCTGTAAGAATTGCGACCGCACGTTCAACGATCAGACAGGCACGGTCTTCGAGCACTCCTCGGTCGCTCTCAGGAAGTGGTTCCTCGCTCTCTACACCTACATCCGGCTGAACACCAGCATCCGACAACTCGACGTTGAGATCGATGTCGCCTACAAAACCGTCTACCGCCGCGTCCAGCGCTTCCTGCGAGCGCTGGACGCGCCTCGACCTTCGTTGGAAGGCCCTGTCGAAATCGACGAACTCTACGTGAAAGCCGGACTCAAAGGCCGCGAGCGCGACGGACAGTCGCGCTCGCGTGGCCTGTCCACGCGCGGACGTGGAACCTACCACGAGGACAAGCT
>NZ_JAQJDA010000021.1:0-58971 GCF_028617175.1 Halococcus sp. PRR34
GAAAACGCCGATATCGACTCCGAGGACATCTGGGACGTCCTCGTCGGCGCAACAGCCGACGAGGACTCGGTCAGTCATCTCTGCGAGATCTCAGAGGACTCACCCCACGGCAATACGATTCTCCATCACCTCCGGACGAAGTTCGAGCTCGCAGAGCTCGAACGAGTCGGCAAGACACTCATCCAGCAAGACATCCTCGAACTCCTGCCGGATCGGCCGGTGGAGGTCGTCGCCGACCTCCACCTCCGTCCGTACTACGGCGAAGAGTACGACTCCGAAGAGGAACTCTACGAGTCACTCGCCAAAGCTGGAACAACCACGTTCCATGGATACGCCACACTCTACGCCCGCGTACGCAACAAACGCTACACGCTGGCGGTGCGCCGTCTGACCGACGGCGACACCGCCAGCTCGATTCTTGCGGAACTGCTCGGCGTGCTCGACGGCCTTGACCTCGAAGTCAAGGCCGTCTACCTTGACCGCGAGTTCTACGATACGTACTGTCTGACGCTGCTCGCTGCCCACAACTACGCTTTCGTCATGCCGATCGTGAAGTGGGGCGAGAAGATTCAGACCGAACTGAGTCAGGGCTGGAGCCGCGTGATCGATCACGACCTCCAAGGCGAAATCGACGGTCACACGTGGACCGTCGATTTCCCGGTCTACATCGACTGTACGTACCAGCAAGGCAAGTACGACGAGGAAGGTGTGGCGCGTCACGGCTACGCCGTCGACGCGCCGTTCATCGACACACCGCGTCAGGCTCGGAAGTACTACAGCCGACGGTTCGGGATCGAATCGACCTACCGGCTGTCCGAACGAAGCATTGCGAATACGACGACACAGAATCCGGCGGTGCGGTTCCTGTACGTGCTGATCAGCTACCTCCTTCAGAACGTGTGGCGATATCTCCACTGGGAGTATGTGGCGTCGCCGCGCCGAGGCGCGCGACGCCTCTGGTCGTGGCGATTCGACGAGTTCCTTGGGATGGTACGACGAGCAGCTGAGACGGCGCTCGCGGTGCGTCGCGCCGTCCCCGCAAACAAGCCTCCGGACGACCGCTTCGAGCGGTAATCTACCCACCGGGACCGCCCGCTCGGCGAGTGGCAACGTCGTCGCGTCGGCGGCGTTCCGCCGCCGACTGCGACAGGTTCGATACTCTCGGTGTCGAACCGTCCTTCTCAGCAGTTGCTCGGCACCGATTTCTCTACCGAACTCACATCTCAGAAGCAGTCAGCCGACGAGCTTTGTGAGGTACTGAGTTTCATCTCACCTGGTTGATCGCCGGGCAGATACCGCCGACGAAATCTTTGGCGGACACTACACACTCAACTCATTAGACAGTTGGTTAAGAAACGGCTGGGTAACGATATACTGAACAGAGCGACCACTTTCACGATCACAGTCGAATTTAATACTCACTGCGAACGCGGTACAATCGTGGAAATTATCGATATCGAGACGACGCTGGTGAAAGGTGACACAGGCGAGAACGCGAGACACCACTGCTTCGTTCACGTTCGAACCGACGAGGGGATCTCTGGACTTGGAGAGGCAACGGCCCCAGGGATGGAGCGTGCGACAGAAATGGCCGTCCACGACCTCAGTCGAGTACTCGTCGGCCGGGATCCACGAAACATCGAGGGTCTGTGGGACCGAGCGTACAACGCCTACGCATGGAACTGGGGGCCGGTGTCGATGACGGCGCTTTCCGGGATCGAGATGGCACTTTGGGATGTTCTCGGTAAGCATCACGATGTTCGGGTGTGTGACCTACTCGGTGGGCCGATGACCGAGAAGATCGATGTCTACGCCAACGGCGTCATCGGCGGCGATTCGCCTGCGGACTACGGTGAGGCCGCCACGGAGGTTGTCAAGCGAGGATATGAAATGACAAAATTCGTTCCTTTCGACCAACCTGAGGGTGATTCAGCCTGGCCAGATGATCTCTCACGCGATCGTGGTGTTGAACGCCTCCGGGCGGTTCGAGATGCAGTTGGTGACTCGCTCGCACTCGGCATCGATTTTCACGGTGTCCACGCGCCTCAGGTCGCAATCGAACTCGTAGAGCGCGTGACAGCATTCGATCCCGCATTTGTCGAGGAACCTATCCCACCTGAGAACCAAGCCGCAATGCGGCGGATCCGCGATCGGATCAACGTCCCGATCGCCACTGGCGAGCGATTGTTAACTGTATTCGATTATCGAGACTTTCTCGACGACCCGACACCTGGCGACATCGTGCAACCAGATGTCAGTAATTGTGGCGGGATCAGCCAGCTGAAAAAGATCGCATCGATGGCGTATGCGGAGTACGTCCCGATTGCGCCGCATAATTCCCGTGGCCCGGTCGCGACCGCCGCTGCAGCCCACGCCTGCGCGACGATCCCGAACTTCCTCGTGCTTGAGTACTTCCCCGATCTTCCGCCGTGGCGTGATGATTTGATCGTGGGATCTGAATACGTCGAAAACGGTGTTTATCACCTTCCTGATGGGCCCGGTCTTGGGATCGAACTCAATGAAGACGCACTTGACGACCATCCATATGAAAAGGACAATCGCACCGACGAAATCTTCACATGTGGGTTCCGTGGGATGCGTTGAGGCCGTAAGTCGGCGAACACTTACTTGCCGACGTCGAGGCTCTTGCTTGCAATTACCACCAACTGTCGACACACGCTCGGGAAACATCGAACTGGCGAATAACAGCTGACCCTGAACTTGAGGACCCGTACTGATGGAGCCACGGAATACGATGTGATGTATGAACCGACGCTTCAAGCGATTCGGCACTATAACTCGTATCGGCCGCTAGTAGGTGTGGAGGCCGAATTGGTCTCGCGAGCGCGCCCGCGCGGGAGTTTCTATATTCCTCACAGGATGTCGTCCGGAAGGATCGAAAGAGGGAAAATTCACAACGATCGACGGGTTACGGAACTCTGATCGACCGATCTCGGGAACTAAGGCGAATAACTGGTGTATCATGGCTGTTCAAACGACTCGGTTGACGAGTTCGTTTCGATTGTTGTTCGCGAACTTCCGGTAATTCTCAGCAATGACCGAACACCACCGCTCAGCCTTCCGTGGCGAGGATCCGGCCATGTGCGGCGTGACAACCACGTTAGGGAGGTCCCAAAGTGACGAAGTTTGTGGAAGCGGCTCCGTCTCGAAAACGTCCAGTCCTGCACCTCGGATCCAACCGTTGTGGAGCCCACGGATCAAAGCGTCTTGATCGACGATCTCGCCGCGTGCGATGTTCACCAGAATTGCGTCCGTGGGCATCATCCTAATTTCGTCGATCCCGATCATCCCGTTGGTCGTCTCCGTGAGCGGACACGCAAGCACGAGATACGACGACTGGCAAACCACCTCGTGAAAATCATCTGGGGAATAACACGTCTCAAGCGCCTCTGGAGCCGTTTTCGGATCCCGTTTCGTCCCAATCACTTGCATACCGAGCGCGCTACCGAGTTCGGCGACCCGAGTACCAATCGATCCGACGCCGATGATACCGAGCGTCTTGCCACGGACTTCACCCCCTTCGACGCGTTTCCACACAGAGTGTTGCTGCTGCTGAATACTTTCGTGTATCCGCCGCTCGAACATTAGAATGTATCCGAGTACTTGCTCGGCGATTTGTTCCGCGTGGACGCCCGAGACGTTGGTAAACGCTATGTCTCGTTCGCGAAGCGCGTCGAGGTCGTAGTGGTCGACTCCTGCCGAGAGTGCTTGCACCCACCCGACCGATTCGGTGGCCGCCAGCAGGTTGTCGGACAACGACAGTGTGACGATGGCGTCGGCGTCGGAAAGCAGCGTTCGCGACTCCGCCGGCGTTCGTGCCCGCTCGAGTGCACCTGTCGGAAGTGCTGATTCGAGACACGGGACGATGCTTGATGCGCTACCAGGATCGACAGTATGTGTTATCAGAAGCTTTGGTGGACTCATGGCCACTGAGAGGAGCGGCAGGGACGTTCATTTATTTACCGGTGTTCGACAGTAGGTGCTATCATGGTTGAATCTGATGCCAGCCAAGTTTCTCGGACGATCCGACGATCTCTCCGTAGTTATTTGGGGACGTTCATGGGGCGAGTTTTCCGCCCTTGCAGCGGTCTCCGAGGGAGTGCTACCCTCGTCGATCCTCGTCATGTGGTCCTGCCAGATCGGACGGTGGAATGTTAGCTATCGTAGCCGAGTGAGGGCGTCATAGAACGATTACCACACCAACGAGCAGAGTGAACGCTTTGATGGATGTGTTCAGCGACCCTGCGGGATAATCCTTCGGTAGATTCGTTCTTCAATCTCGTGGCGACGGAGACACTCGCGTTGTTTGAGTACCTCTCCTTCGAGGTTCTCGAAGAATTCGACGTGTTCGCCCCGTCGGAAGCGGGCGAACACGGGATTACGAGCCAGTGAAACTGATGCGTAGCTTTCTCTATTCCTACTTCAAGGACATCTACGGCATCCGTCCCGTTGCACGAGAACTTCGGACCACGTTCGTCTGGCTTAGTTGCTGCTTCGATCGACCGCCGTCCAGAGACACGGTCGACCGGTTTCTCACCGACCTCGAACACGTCGTTGACGAGGTCTTCGACCACCTCGTCGAGCAGGCCGCCGCCCGCGGCCTGCTCAACCTGACCTACTGTATCGATTTAACCGACGTGAGAACGATGCCAGCCGACAAAGATGCGTCGAAATGCTACGATCCAACGGTTGAGGAATACTACTACGGATACGGCTGCACGATCGTTTCGAGTGGGTCAAAGATACTAATTGCAACTGAATTCACTGAGAGCAAACAAGCGCCCGAAGAGACGGTGATGCGCGTCACGCGGGACGCGCTCGCCGTCGATCAACCGATCTGGATGAGGTGACAGCGCGTACAACTCGCTCGACTGGTACGACTACCTGCTGACCGCAGGAGTCGTGCAGTCGCCCCGTACAACGCACGAAACACCGACGATCCGCTCGATATCGGGTACAGGGTCGAAGACCGGATCGACGAACACAGCGAAGATGTTCGGTTGAAGCAATCAACGTTAGACGAGACGTACAACCAACGGAATGGAGTCGAACGAACCAACGATTCGGTCAAAGATTGCGGCCTCGGGCATGTCCGCGCCCGAGGCCGCGTCCATGCACGAGCACAAGTGTTCCTCGCGCTGTGTCTCCGATTCGTCGTCGCTATCACCAACTACGAACGGCGAGACAGTTCGGGGAGCACGATCATCACGGTGTGACAAGAGTTCTATGACGTCCTCGTAGCCGAATGGGAAGCAGGTAAGCCCGCCGTCACCTCCCACTGCAAGTTGGTTCGGTATTCGCGCCGTGGCGTATATGGTCACGAACGTGCCCGGAAGTGTACGACGAACAGATCATGGTTGTGGAGCGATGGTCAGACCTGTTCGAACTGTGAATGATTACCTGACCAAGTGTCAGTGCTGTTGCTCTCGGTTCGCGAACCGGCAATCCCCACTGCGGTTGGCGTTGCGAACCGCTTGATCACTCACAGGGATGTTGGGCCCTCATAGATATCGTTTTCACATTGGGGAACAAGCCAGTATCACCCTTAGAGGCGACACTGTCTTGAGTGAGGCAGGCGTTAGAAAATAGCTTGGAGATCTATTCGTCCTCGTCGATTCGGTTCTTAACTAGACCGTGTCTTGACTATCTATAGGCTGAATTTCTAATAAACCCGAGATTTTCACTAGTTGTCGCGCAAGTTTGAACTGCCGGCTAATTTTGAAACTGTCGTCTGGCGTGGCTCCATCCAATTTGGATTCCATAGCCGAATCGTTTATCCATACTGCGCAGCGTGTCATAGAATGGTTAGCACAGTATTCGGCTCTCGTTTGAGAGGCCTGCTACCGCTAGTTCTGAATAACGGCACTATTTGGCTCCGTATCAGATGCTGTTTCGCAGCCCGCTATTGAGTTGTGTGACGAATTCTATGACACACTCATACTGCGAGCAATCCCTGAGTAACGATCCGGAGGAGACGAATGCTGCTCAACGAATGGCCCGCAAACGTACTGCCGTCTTCGCTCTCGAGAAGATGATTGTTGGTGGAGAGCAATCAGGATAACCAGTAATTACCAACAATGTACATCACAAGAGCGCTGATTAAAATAGTGCCCACTCTGTCTTCTGAGTGGCCAACAGATTTTTAATAACAAAAAATCTTGTTGTCTAATGCTTTGTGTATCAGGTGTTGCTGCCGGTAACGATTGATTTAATCGCTGGCATCTCGGAACGCCGTGTTGAGGTGTCTCAAACAGTCTAATGCCGCACATTCATGGCGGATTCGAGGACATTCGCGAAGAAGTTGATGGTCACCCGATGCGAAACTTGTTCGCATACGTAGTCCCATATTGGAAACGGCTTGTGCCGGCGATGCTCGCATCGCTTGTAATGCGTTTAGCACGGTTGGTTCCTGCACTTGCAGTCGCAGCCACGATTGATCGGGTCATCGATGCACCTGGCAAACCCCAACTCCTTGCTCAGGTCGGACTCATCACGAGTGAGACCATCCCTGCGGGGATGACTGCAGGGCGGATCAATCTGCTCTATACGCTGGCACTCATTGCTGGTGGAGCGTACGTAGTACAAGCAATCTCTCAGTTCGCATCACGATATCTGTTCCAGTCAACTGCTCAAGAGATCCAGAACGACCTACGCTCGGACACTTACGACCATATGCAGCATCTTTCTATGGATTTCTTCAACAGACATCAGACCGGCGGAATGATGGCGATTCTCAATAGTGACATCAACCGGCTGGAGGACTTCTTCAACTCCGAAATTCGCCAGATCATCCGTGCGATTGTGTTGTTCGGCGTCGTCGGGGCAGTGATGCTCTACTACGCCCCTGAACTCGCGCTGATCGCGCTTGCGCCAATGCCGGTGATTGCGGTCGTGACCGCGAGATTCATGGTCTGGATCGAACCTCGATACAAGCGCATTCGCGAATTGGTTGCCCAGCTCAACACTCGATTTTCTAACAATCTCGGTGGCGTCGCCGTCATCAAGGCGTTCGACCGCTACGACATTGAGCGCGAGCGTGTCGAGGATCAAAGCGACGCATACCGTGATGAGAAAGTTGGCGTGATCCGAATTCGGAAGGCGTTTTTTTCCTCGCTCCGACTGCTCATTGGGGCAGTGTTCCTGCTCGTACTGGTTGGCGGCGGTCTCGGGGTCATCGGTACCGGAATCACGGTGGGGCCCGTAACGCTTGCGAACGGGATGACTGTCGGGACGTTCACATTGTTCTTCATGTTCTTGCGACGACTCGACGGCCCGATGACTCGACTTGGCAAGACAGCCAACAAGTACCAGAAGGCCAAATCTAGTGCCGAGCGGATCTTCGGCGTGCTTGGTCACGATCCGACCATCACTTCTCCGGCGGACGCAGTTGATCCCACACCCGTTGCGGGTTCGGTGATGCTTGAAGATATCACTTTCAGCTACGATAATCAAGATGACCGTGTTCTCGATGGAATCGAGCTCAATGTGCCAGCAGGCACGACCGTCGGACTTGCCGGTACTAGTGGTTCCGGAAAATCCACACTTCTGAAACTTCTTCCACGGTTTCACGATACAGACGAGGGAACTGTCCGAATCGATGGTATTGATGTTCGTGAGTGCGATCTCCAAGCGCTTCGCGATGAGATCGGCGTCGTTGAGCAAGACCCGTATATGTTTTCGGGAACGATTCGTGAGAACATTGCATACGGTGACAAGGATACGTTCGCCGAACTGTACGCCTCGTCCGAGAGTGGATGTTCGGAGGCAGCCGAACGCCGTCTCCGTGAGGCTGCCCGGGCCGCGGGCGCACACGAATTCATTACGGACTTGCCAGAGGGCTACGATACACAGGTAGGCGAGCGTGGTGTGAAACTCTCGGGTGGCCAGCGCCAACGTGTCGCTATTTCCCGAACACTGTTCAACGATCCATCGATAATTATCCTTGACGAGGCTACCTCTGACGTGGATACGGAAACTGAGGAAGTGATTCAGGAGAATCTTGATCGATTGTGTGAGGATCGGACCGCATTCGTGATCGCACACCGACTCTCGACGATTCGTGACGCCGACCAAATCGTGGTTCTTGACGACGGCGGCATCATTGAGAGCGGGAGCCACGAGATGCTACTTGATAATGGTGGGACCTACGCAGATTTGTGGACCTCCCAATCTGACATGACGTCAGGCCAGGCGAGTGCTCTATCATCGTAGCCCATGGAACGAGCTTATTAGAATCGGTAGTTCCCAACTGAAATCTCAATATCTCCTCTGAACCGGTGAGCTGTCGAGATAAACATCGCAGTGGAGTTGGAGGTCAGAAGCGCTGCTGCGTACTCAACGCTTCCCAGTATCGACTCCTCATGAATCCAGCCGACAGCTGATGCTCACGAAGGGCACCCCCGTGGCCGCGGGCTGGCCTCAGCCCGCGGCCGCGGTGTATGCGTCCGGCACGCCGACACCATTCATCTCGATCTTCCACCACCGCTCCAACTCTTCTTCCAACGCGTGTCGAATCCAGTCACAGAATACCGAGAACGAGAACTCCTCGGGTAGGTCGCGCCCGCCCCGACGTTGGCGGGCGACGACCGCCCATCGTAGCACCAGCCACAAGTTCTCAAGGAGGAAGCTCACCACCACGAACGCAAACCACACGATCGGGTCTTGCGTCGAGGTTACCGCTCGTGCGCTCCGAAACAACCGATAGCTGGATTCGATCGCCGATCGCTTCCGGTAGCAGTGTTCGACCTGTGCAGACGTGCGATCGTCCAGATCGCACGCCGCGTACCCCCGAACCACTTCGCCGTGCTTGCCACGATCGCCGTTCTGATATGAGACTGAAACCGCGAACGGGAAGCGGAGTTCCCGCTCGCGGTCCTTGTACATCCGGTAGGTGGTCATGTACGATTTGTGCGTCTCAAGCTTCTCTTCGAGCCGGTCGCCTTTCTCGGCGACCGGCACGACTGTCGCAGCAATCTCACGTGAGTGGCGGATGACGCGCTCGTTGTAGAAGCCCGAATCAGCCAACAACAGCTCGATATCGAAAGAATAGGCCTCGACGCGGTCGAGGACGCGCTCGCCCGCGTCTGCTTCTCGTCCAAACCAGAATAGTTTAACCGAGAATCACCTACTCCAGCACACCATGCTGACCCGACCTGTTAGCAAATAGGTGGTTTGTAGAAATCCATACTCCGAATCTCTGGGGTCTTCAGCTGGTTGATTTCAATATAGCGTCATACAGTGTAATAGAACGAATCCGACCGCAGTATGGCGATTTCTCGTTTCAACCATCCACGTCCGCTTAACCGGATAAAACGACGTGAATTTATGCATCCCCGCGCCCTCGGTGAAGCACAAATCATGCCCCCAACTCAGGACAGTGTTTCTCGCCGCGCTCAGCCCGATTTTTACCCTCAGAAGACCGTTTCCAGGCTTGATCGAGTAGTCAAGCACTCACCCCAGGCCCCTTCGATGCGTAACGGGAGAGAGCGTTCATGAGTTCTGACGAGCACACTGAATCGATCACCGAGACGATCAAGGCGTTCCTCGACGCCAAGCAGAAGGGTAACGACTCAGGAAACTACCGCGCGCTCGCCGAGAACGTGCTCAATCGGTGGAGTGAGTGGCTTCAAAGACACGGTGTCGATGATCTGGAGGATCTCGACAGTCAGAACATGCGTCGATACGCCCAGCGCCTCCGGCGACGAGCTCGGGCGCGTGAGAGCGATCCAGAAACGGGAATCACGCCTGCCTCCGCCCGGACCTATTACGCGACTATCAGCGGCTTCCTCACATGGTGCGTCGAGGACGAACGCATTTCGACGAATCCAGCGCTCGCCCGTCGTGCCAAAACCGAACTCCCGCAGGACTCCGGCGAACGCACCACCCAGCAGTTCTGGTCGGCTGAAGATCGTACTCGGTTACTCCGATTTGTCGACAAACGCGCCCATGATGCTGTCGACGAGAAGGGGTATGACGCAACTATCGAAGTGCGTGATCGCGCGCTCATGCGCGTGCTCGCGTTCTCAGGCTGTCGCACTGCCGAGATCGCTCGTGATACCCGCGATGACCGACGACAGGGACTCCTCTGGAACGATGTTGATCTCGAGGGAGGCTCTTTGCGTGTCCTCGGAAAAACCCAAGAGTGGCAGGACGCTCAGCTCCCACGACAGACACGTAGTGCGCTTGAACGCCATCGAACGGTCCAGCGACCACTAAACAACGAGTGGCCTGTCTTTCCTACTGCGCATGCTCCTACGCTCTATCAACAGGCACGTGAGGAGCTTTCCGAGCGTGGATTCGACGACGAAGAGGTCGAGACACTCCTCGACGAGAGTGAAGTCGAAGAGGTCCTTCGTGAACACGAGATTCCGCCACAGAACCTCACCAAGCGGAGCGTTCGACGAATCCTCCGCGAACTGTGCGAGGAGGCGGGGATTGATCCCGAAGGGGCTGCTGATTATCTCCAGGCCCACGGTGCGCGGCGTGGTCTCGGCGATACACTCTATCGCGAGCGTGGGCCCGGGGCAGCTCAGCGTGCGCTCCGGCACGAGGATCCCCAAACCACCGCGAAGGCCTACCAGCACATCGATGCTGGTGATCTCGCCGAGGACGTCAGCGACGTATTTGACGATGAATGAGCCGCCTTCACGATCAGGGCATGCGAATCCTGATGAAATCTCAGCCGAAGAACGGTCGCCGTAGCCCACGACGGACGATAGAGAGAATTTATGCCATAGGCCCCAGAACACTCGCCAGCAAGACGATCACGGGCCCTTAGCTCAGTGGTACGAGCGCTCGGCTCATAATGGAACTGCGGATCCACCGTGCCACCACATGGATTCGTGGTGCTGGGAGATACCGAGTGGTCGTTGGTTCGAATCCGACAGGGCCCATCCCGATCCCTATTCTGCGTAATATCCAGCTCTGCGTACCATGGTGATACGGAAAAGCTCACGCTCAATAGCATCAAGTAGAACCTCGTCGAGGCCAAACCATACAACCCGAGAGTAACATTTGTGGTAGGGAGAAACCCTACCAGTATGCGTTGCGAGAGGATTACTACGGACCACGATAGCGAGCGCGTTCGGCGTTGCTGGCGGGCACTGTCCCGGGAGTAGCGTCCGGGAGGTCCAATGATCGTCGTCTGCCACCAATCTCGCCACCGAAACCCATTGTTCCGGGCGTGTTCGCCGTGAAAGTCTCGTGTAGCCCTCGTCCCGTCCTCGGTCACCAGGTCACGCACCGCGGTAAAACGTCAGAGTTGCCGGGATGAGCGAAACGATAATGCTGTCTGCTACTCTCACATCAAGTATACCGCAGCGATACGGACCGGGCTACTCATGACTGACAACTCGCAACCACATGTCTTTGATGCACTCCCATCACAACCGATGTCAGCTGAGACGGTGAAGGAACTGGGCGAATCAGACGCCGTCGACGGAACGATGCCGATCGAAAGCCGATTTAATGATATCATAACAGAATTTATCCTCTATTTCGATGATACGATGTACGCGATCGCGTTTGATCCCGATGCGAACACGTGGCATGTCCTTGAGAGTTGCCCAATCAACGAGTCCCGCTTGCACGAATTGGAGGACGAACTGATGGATCTTCTCTATGAGTGGCGCGAGGAACACGTCCTCCCCTACCTCGTTGAGAACGACCTCATTCCTAACTTCGTGATTGAGTGAGAGACTAGAGAACATAGCGTAGTTTTCTCTGTCGTGACATCATGGAGCTAAGAGCTTCACCCATGGAGCACCGTTTTCCGGCGTCGTAACCGAGTGTTCGGGTATGGCATCGCGTTCGGTGTGCAGGAGAACAGAGTGGTCCAAAAGTTACTCTTTCCTCAGTTCAAGCTCCTTCCGAAGACGGGGACTGCTCAGTCCTGCGCGGAATACTGCATTGAAAAAATCTTTATTTTTAGATAGATCTTCGCCGTGCTTCTGATAATACTCGGAGTCAAGAGCCTTGAAGGTCGAAACCATCTCCTTGTGGATGTCATCGTAGAGATAGACGTTTACATTTCGGAGATCTCTCACGGTGAATTCCTTAGCCTCGGCATCACGAGCCATCTGTCTGACTGTTGCTCCCTCTGGCCGCTCTTTAGTCGTTGAGGAGACGTCTGCGTCTGCTGTATCTGCTGTATCTTGTGATACTGATTGGTCTGCAGCGGCCCCAGGATCTACTGTGTCTGGCGTATCTGAGGTATTTTCTGGATTTTCGGATTGTGCTGTATCTGCTACATCTGTTGTATCTGATTTAGTTTTTCCAGTTTTATCGGCCGCTATGTCTGAGGCTGCGTCAGTCTCTGCCTCTACTTCTGCTGTATCTGCTGTGTCTACTAAATCTGCTGTATCTGACGAACCTTCTTCGGGAGGATTGATCGCTGCATCTTCTTGTTCGAGGCTGTCACCTCTAACTTCGCTCATTCCCCATGTCTCTTCTTTTCGACTTTCGAGCTCGTCGTCGGTCATGCTGTCACCTCCGCTTGCTGACGTTCGAGCATTGCGGCGATTTCATCATACGCCTCCCTGGCGTCTTCGGTTTTAGCTGGATCCTCATGCTGGAAAATCGAGACCCCGTTGTTCCAAGCCCTCCTGATCGCTACCCGATCAGGAATGTGGAATACTGCGTAGGGGGCGTCGTTGAAGAAGTCGAGCATTTCCTCGGTATCGTTGTTTTTCGTGCTTTCGATGGCGTTGACGATGATCCCGAGGACCTCGATTTGTTCGACCTGTTCCGGGAAGCTATTTGTTAGATATTCGATTTCTTCGGTCATTTTCTGAATCGCCCGAATTGAACGTCGAGTCGGCTCGACCGGTATCAATACGTTTTGCGCCGCGATGAGTGCATTGTCCAATATCTGGCTCAGGTCGGGTGGACAGTCGATTATGATGAAGTCGTATTCGTGATTAACCTCCGCTAGCGCGAGCCGGAGACGCATTTCGCTGTTTGCAACCTGTGAAATGAGTACGTCTTTCAGCGCGTCCATCGCTTTGTTTGCTGGAATCACGTCAAACTCGGCATGATCAAGGATGACCTCATTAATCTCGTTTGTGCGGGTAGGATCAACCATCACCTGAAATAGCGATGGAATCTTCTTGTCGTAGCGATCTCGAAACCCTGTCCCTTCGGTGGCCGTTCCCTGTGGGTCAGCATCGATCAATAGTACATCCTGTCCGCGGTTGGCAAGCGCGCCCGCGACATTAATCGATGTCGTCGTTTTTCCAACGCCACCTGCTTGGTTTGACACGGCGATTACTCGGGTCATGTGACTGCTGTATCTGACGTGACTGAGGCTGCGTGTATAAAGCTACGTCAGACATCGGCCCTACCAAGTAGGGTGTTGGTGAGGACGAGCGCCGCTATGCTCGAATAGTGAGAGGTCGTCTCGAATTACCGTGGCGTCGCTGCGCCGCAGCGACGCAACACGTCATGCCCTTAGAAGGTTGGTGCGGTAGTGACTGTAGTGTCACTCAGTCCCACCACACCAACTGGATCGTTCGAGACCACGGGTTATGAACCTTCACTCGTCGAGGACCCGACGCTGGTCTGTGAGTGCGGGTCAGAGCGTGCGAACAAGCACGGAACCTACGGCAGGCACCCGCACGGGCACGTGCCCGTGCGAGTGCAACGGTATCGATGTCGTATCTGTGGAGGGACGTTCTCGCCAAGTTTGGCCTACATCGAGGACGAACACCAGTACCCCGACGAGGTCAGACGGCTGGTACGCGTTGTGAACGCGTTCACCAACGCGTCTCTGGAACGGCTTCAGGACATCTGTACCGTTCATTTCGGTGTTCGACCATCCGACGAGCAAATTCGTAACTGGATCACCGAAGATACGGGGGAGATCGTCCGCAACGATCTCCCCACGTATTCGGGCATCTACACGTATGACGAGCAGTATCTCCGCATCGATGGGAAGCGCGCATACCGGTTGTTGCTCTACGATGACCTCATGGGAGCACCCGTCGCCGAGCAAGTCGTCGACGGGTGCGCAAAGGCCACCGTTCGTGAATTCCTCACCACTGCTCTCGAAGACAAACCCATCTTCGTCGTGACCACGGATGGACGCTCGGATTATGCCGAGATCGTGGAAGACGATCTCGGCGCGTTCCACCACCGGTGTCACTACCATTTCCTGAAGAACGGCGAGAAGAAGCTCCGAGAGAAGGTGTTCCAGAGCGTTCGGTACTCCAACGCGGAGAAGCTTCACGCCGCGATTGTCTGGAGCGAGTTCAAGAGCGTGTTCGCTGCTTCGTCGTATACAGCGGCTCTCCAGCGGTTTGAGGCAGTGCTCGATAAAATCGAGCACCTGCCGCCAGCGGTCCGGACGTACGTCGAGGAGGTGATGGAGAACGTCGAGAAGTTCGTGGTCCATCTCCGGGATGAGTGGGTCCCGAGCACATCGAACAACGCCGAGCGCTACTTCAGCCACACGAAATCGACGCAGGTAAAGCGTCGATTTCGGACGCATGAGGGCGTCCAGTCGTTCCTCAAGACCCAAATGACCGTGCGGACTGTCAAACACGGCTACATCTCGCGGGAGGCATCGCTCGCGCGAATGCGCGAGCTCTTTCCAGACATCGAGATGGAGGCAGTGATCCCGCTCCTCACCGAGACAAAGAAGCGGTATCTGTGGAGCCGTGATCTTGAGGCAGGCTAATCGATAGGAAGAGGTACGCGAGCCGCTCCATGCGGAGCGGCTGCGCTATCGTGACGTGAATATACCCCCGCGAAAATAATAGAAATGAATACAAACCACTTTACTCATCTATTGGATCGGTCAATAGTATCGTTCCCGGCCGCAACACGTATCAGCTAACTAGCTGTAACGGCCTTGTCTTCCCTCTCAACAACACCAGACTTGGTAGGGTCTCAGACATCAGATAGATGTCTGATATATCTGTTGTATCTGCTGTATCCACTATGACTTCGATGACTACTGTATCTTACGTAGCTGAGGTCCCTTCCATAACTGGCGTATCCACTCACACTAGCAGGTGAGGCGTTTGGTGTTCCAAGACCTCACATATACTATCGTAGTGGGTCTCCTGCTGCATTGAATTCCAAAATCGTTGTTCTCACCCTATGATTCATGCTCGAATACGACGGGCTCAACGACGATTGTCTGGTGGCGGAGCTGCGGTGCCTTGCTCGCGCCGTGCTCCTCGTAGGCCACGAGATCGTGCTTCGCTAACGTATGGAGGTCCTTCGAGACGGCCCCCTTGTCGCGGTCTACGGCCCGTGCAAGTGCACGAACCGACCTGTATTCCTCTTCGGCGAGTCGCTCGAGAAGTTCTCGCCGCTTCGGCGTCAGAACCTCATCGGTCGTCTCATGGTTGAGGACGTGAACCTCTTCGAATCCATTCATCGCAAGCGCTCGGGCCATCTCTGCACGCGCCTCGACACGATTCCGCTGTTGGATTGCCATCAATTCTTCACCTCTTCTACCGTTGCATAGCAGTTCAACATTGAAATGCGTTACCCTCGTGGTCGTTCAGCGTCCCATCTATGGTTTCCGTAGCCAGATACGAAGGAACACACTTAACCACCCTATCTACGACCTATGACGCACGTGGATGGAATCGACTGACTATTCGTACCCACTCGGCACCCACATGACCGAGACCATCAAGCTTGCTGTCGATCTCGAGCCCGATGATGTCCAATCCCCTGCTGATGTCGACTCATATGCGGTCATGCTATACTACGATAGGGAGATCGGTGAGGAGGACATCGAGCAGGTACAAATTGCGCGTATCGACGATCGTGAGCACGGTGGCCCTCATCTTGATCGATTTTTCAGCGAAGAGGGCGGAAGAGATCACCTTGATCCCAACCTGGCGTTCGACGAAGCCGAGGACCAGCTCCGCACTAACTGGCGACAGTATGTCCGGCGCTATCACGATAACTTCGGGTTTTAGACAGTGGCCCCAGAGTCACTGAACAGGTCAACGAGTTCGCCGTGCATGGCTTCACGACGGTGTTTTCGGCCCTCCGAGAGATAAACTATATATTGCTATGCCAACTTCCAAACCAGCGTAGAACCGATTTTTCGCCCTTCAACTACTCCTTTATCATCTAACTCTTTCATTCTTCTCCGAGCAGTTTCGGGAGAGCATCCTACTTCCGCTCTTATTTCTGGTGTAGTCATTTCCCCATTTTCAGACTCCAATGCTTGAACAAAATCGTCTAGTGGGTATTTCCGCCAGTGCGTCTCGGTGTTATCATCCATGTAGCCTTCTATATTATTCATATTGTAGGGAAGGGTGGTATGGGTGATGATTTTGTCGGTGGATGAGGGATGACCCCCAACTATTAAGTCCTCACCCTTCTTCACTGGCACACACCAAGCTAGGCTACGTGAAATAAGCGTCGGCGGGGAATCCCCAGTTCCCCGACGAGGGAGATACCGGTTACCGGAACCGATTAACCTGTATCTCCTTTTTCCGACCCAGGATAATAAGGCTTGCTCTCAGAAAGAGCGACAGCGTTGTCGTTCGTCTCGGTACAAAATTCTGAGTATATAGTCATTATCGTGGGTACGGCGGTTCTCCGGCCGCCAGCGCACGAATATCGGGGCTCAATCATGAGCCAATACCCACACGAACACTCCGATAGCGGTGCGTTTGCACAGGTCTCAAAAACTGAGGTGGGCATCTCGGCCAGCCCATCCAGGAGCGGTAGCCAGCTCATACTCACCCAACAGCCGCCGCTCTCACCACTCGTCGAGATCCACGCCGACGACACGGCACACCGACTGTGGCAACAGATTGCCCTCGATCATGACTTTCAAGGAGAGTTCGTCGCTGCCGTCGACGACCTCATTGGCGATCTCGAGTACCGCAGCCAACGCGAGGACCGACTTCGAGAAGTTGGTGTCACCGCTCTCGGTGGCGTCTATGCTGGGATGGTGCCGTCGCTCGCCCGCGCCGACGCAAAGTTCTTCGAAGTCCTGCGCCAGAACGCCCAGTTTGGCACCCCTGGTCGGTCGGTCGCCGGCTGGCACGTTGAGTTCGAAGAGGTGACCGACGGTCCGCTCGCCGTCCTTCGCGAGAGCGATCGGACTCCAACTATCGCCGTCCGCATCGACGATGGATTTGGTGAGCTCCGTCCGGAGTACCGTGAGGACATCGCCTGGTTGCTCGCCGAACTTGCACGAGCGGTCGACCTCCGAATCATCGCGACCGGCCGCTGGCAGCGCAAGCTAGTTCGCCAGTACCGCGAACAACTTCCGGCTGTTAGCGAACAGTGCAGCGCAGGCCCTACAAAAGGAGCCATTGCTGAACAAGTCGAAGAGGCACGTGACACCCTCAATCCAAACGGCCGAAAAGTTCGTATCCTCCGTCAACTCGCTGAGAAAGCATCTGAAACCCTCTCGTACAACGAACTCTACGCACTCCACCAGACCACGAAGGGAGCCGTCCGTCAGTGTCTTACCACCAGTGATGATTCTCTCGGTGAGCTCGGACTCGTCGAAACGTTCTCGCGGACCACCGAGGATGGCAACGCGGTCGAACTGCTCACCGCCGGTCGTAAGCTACTCGACAGACTCGATACCGAAATCGGCAGACAGCAGCGCCTCGAAGCGGTCGTTAGCGACTCCGGAAATCCGTCCGACGATAGCCGTGTAACCCCGCCCGCACGCGAGGGCCGCCACCGCCCTGCCGCGGAGGCCGAAGCGTGCTGTGCGGAGAGCGGTTGCAGTGGCAACGGCGGTGCCGGAGCGGCTCCTAACCGCCATCGTCTCCCCTTCCATCATCAGGTGCGGTCGGCGGCTCGCCACCGCTACGCTGCGGCCATCGGCAGCGCTACAGACGGCGGTATCACGTTGGTTGACCATCCGATTGGCACAAAAGACGATCGTGGCGAACCCCACTGGTACTATGACCACGACGCCGATCGGCTCCTGGTCGGTGGCGAGTACGATGACCCCATGCAGTGGTGGGTGTGCATTGCACTTGCGTTAGCCAACGCCCGAACCTTCCGTCATGTCCTCACACCGGAGCGCTTCGAGACAGGGAAACTCGGGGAGCTGCTCGCCAACCATGCTGATTTGCTTCGGAACTCACGGTGTCTTGGCTACCTCAAAGACGCCGACGCCACCGCCGAGGACTACACCGATGCACTCCTCGAAGCCGCCGAAGACCTCCGCGAACTCACCCGCGATCTCCACCACGAGAACTACGAGGACCGCAATCGCTTCCGTGGCGATATCCTTCGCGAAGCCCAGGGTCTCGCCGGCACGATCGTTCATCTTCTCGATCTCGCCGACGTTGATGTGGTTCGAGAAGCACGTGTCCCACGCTTCTCACGAGATTTTGGTGACCGTCAACAAGCAGACCTCGCTGAAACGCTCTCCGTCGGCGTGTCAATCCAATCACGGTACGGCGAGTCCACCGCGTATCGCCAATTGCTCGAATCCCGCGAAGACAAGCGCGAGAGCGCCATTCCACCAACGGTGGATGCCGACGATCCGTTCGGTGAACTCATCGGATCGTTCGTCGTTGTAGGCAAGAGCGTCGACCAGCTCGCTGATCCGCTCCGCCGCCGTCTCTCGAACCAAGAAGTTCACGAGGATGCACCGGAGTTCGCCGTTCCCATCCCGGTCGAAGAGGCTCCCGACCGCTCGCAGACCGCTCAGGCAGTGCAGGTGATGTGCCGTCAGAAATCGATCCGACCGACCCGTGCGGCGACCTCGATGCTTGCGGCGCTCACCGGGACACCCTACGATGCTGCGAGAGCACTCCACAATCTCGGATCGGAGACGAAGGCTCCAGGACGCAAGCTTCGTCTCGACGAGGTCCGGTATGGTCTCTCGGCGCTCGAACCCACCCGTCTCCTGTCGGAGATGGGAAAACCGGCGCTCTCGAGGATCGTCCATGCGCTGCTGGTTGCCCAGACACCCCTCGTGCAAAGTGAACTCGCTGACCGAGCCGGCGTCTCATCACGATCGATTCGCACCTACACAGACCGTCTCGCGGCGTTCGATTTCATCCAGCAGACCGAGGCTGGATGGCGCTTCACGCTGCCGTTCCACACCGACGAGGAGCGTGGTGAGGGCATCTTGCCGGAGTTTGTGGCGACCGATACTAACCCGACTGCAACCGGGACATTCGCTCGGGATGTGCTCGCTGGGGCTGTTCACGGTCTCCTTGATCCTGATCGATACGCCGACCCCGGCGATCCTATCGGGGGAGCGCTGTTCGGCGATCCGGGTAAAGTGATACCTGCGCTGAGGAAAGGGTGCGACTGGCTAGATCCGTGGATCAGAGTTGTGCAGACGCTTATTGACGCCGGTCCCGTTGGTCGAAATTCAGGAGGGGGAACTATCCCAGCGATTGGTGTCGAACCCGAGCAGGCAAGTCTCACAGCGATCACCACTGCTGGAGCTGATTGAAATGCCTGATACGACACGATACAGTCTCGATTTCCACCCGAACTGCCCGACGTGCGACGAGCCGAGCGCACACCGCGCTGACCTCGGCGTGTGGGTCTGTCCATACTGTGGTCGCCTTGCGATCGAATACAACGACACGCCGAATGGACCGATGCTGGAGTATCTCCCATCTGGGGACGATCCCGTGGAGTGCATCAAAATCCTCGGTGAGATCGCCACCCACAACGGGCTAAAAGCGATGCTCGGCACGCCGTTCGCGTCGAAAGAGGACCTAATTGATCTCTCCCAGAAGTCGACGAGTCGTCGGTGGAACCCGGATCGATCGGCATGGACCGTGGATGCGAGCACGATTCAGGAAGTCAAAGAGCAGCTGCGAGACGCCGGCTGGCCAGTGGTTGATCTCGTTCAACGCCGTCGCGAACGCCGCCAGGAGGGTGACTGATGGCTGCTGGAAGCACTCTTGGGCGGCACAGCACCGAACTCGCTACGATTCTTTGCGAGATGGACGAGAGTGTCGAACCGTGGAAGCTTCGACCGGCTGAGCAGTCTGATGATTCGGCGAGGCTTCTCGTTGGAGCACAGCCGGACCACGTTCGCGATCACCTGGAAGACGCGGGCTACTCAATCCACGATCTCGAGTTGCCGGTCAGCGCGCGAGGCTGGCTTGCGGCGTGGGAAATCTCGTCGTGATCGTCGCTTTGCTTGTGACCGGCCTGTTCGGATCTCGGCTGAAACACTGATGGTTGTCTGGAGATTGATAGCGGTAGCTCCAGTGCGGGGGTGCGCCGATATTTTGATATCCACGGCTAAGTAGGTGTGGCCAAGTATCGTCGAAGGTCGTGCGACGACACTTTCCGAAAATCGTCGTCGCCCGTGCTACGGGACTGACTCGGATGGTACCGAATCCTGCCCAAAATTAGAACGATCTCTCCCCCGCCAAATCACGGAAATGATTCATGATGATAGTCGTTGCTGAGGGTCATTTGTAGAATTTGGTCGGTATACTGGCTGAGAGGCTGGTCAGCAATACAAGCGCTCACAAACAAGTGTTGAGTAATAGCAACCTGCGTCAGTTGTCCATCAAGTTCTGTTCCTTGGAGCGAAGGGTGGCCACCGATATGATAATTGATTGGTTCGTCGGAGAAAAGCTGACTAACTCCACCTGAGACAATCATGTGCGTTTCTGGGATTACGGCCTGCATCCAGAACAGCGAGGGATTGCCTGATTCGAGAAGTGATACTATCTGGTCGCGCTGTTCATCAAGACTGGCTGCCGTTGGGAGTTGTATATTGGAAGTGTCTTCACCGTAGAACTGTCTAGCCCCTTCCTCATACCGCTGGAGATCGGTTCCCAGTTGTGTTTCGACCGACCCAGAAACCAGTTCCGGCCGTATCCAGACCCCGTTGTGGTGTGAGCAGAGCCGGTTTGAGATGGACAACACATCCTGATACTGGAGGTCATCGTCGAAACCGGTTGTGAACGTCATCTGGTATGGAGTCGCTCGCTCGATCTCATTCTCCCGAGCCTGAGAAAGCGGCGATCCATCGCCAACGGCCTGAAACCAGACTGCGAGGAGGTTGTCGTGTGTAACAGCCTCAAGCGCTTGCTGCCGAACCGCCTCCCATCTCTCGTCTGGTTCCTTGTCTAGAGCCTCGACAAGTCTCGCGTCAGGTTTATTCGCATTCGGTTGGGGATTCACAGTCGTCGATTCTGTGCGTGGAGTGTTAATTCAGTTGATAGCGGAGTGAAAGTGGTTATCGCTCATTGCTAGGTTCCTCTGGGTCAGGGACGCTCCACTAATCAACCAATCCTGGCTTCAGGTGTTGTCTGACAAGGGTATAAGTATCTTGAATATGTATACAGCAATTGGATATGAGTTCCACATCCGTCAAACGGGCCGCCTTCTACGTCGAGAAGGGCGGCGTCGGCAAAACGACAAGCACCGCCCACGTCGGCGTTTCAGCACACCAAGATCACGGTCTCGACGTGTTGCTCATCGACCTAGCTGGCACGCAAAACGACCTCTCAACACAGTTCGGGGTTGCAGATGCTACGCACGATCCAACCGCGCCGATTTCAGCCGTTTTCGGAGACAACTGGGAGTTCATCCAAGAGAACATCCCGGAGATCGTCGATCAGATGACATTCGAAACGGGCGAGGGGCCAGACCTCATTCCAGCTGATCCCGGCCTCACTGGGGCGGATAATAATCTCACGAACATTGCGATAGAGGAGCGATTCGCTAAACTCGACGCATTCATCGCCAACAAGATTGCGCCTCGGTATGACCTCGTGTTGTTGGACCTGCCAGGGAAAGAGGACAACATCGCCCTCAACGGGTTGTTCGCGGCTGAAAACATCGTGACACCACTCCCACCGGGTGCATTCGAACGCGCACAATTGGATAAACTACGCACCGATCTGGAAACGATTCGTGATGAACATCCTGTCAGTCCTCGACTGACGATGGTGATCCCAACGATCGTGAATCAGACCACCAACCTGTCCGAACTGTTCGTGAGTGAGATCGAGACAGAATTCTCCGAGATCGTTGCGACACCGGTCACGGATACGGCGAACATCAAGAACGAGCAGGCTGCGGGACAGACCCTCTTCGCGATCGGAGACGACGAGCTCTATCAGACAGGCAAGCGCGCGCGCCGTGCCTACCGTGACCTAACAACTGATCTTCTCAGCCGTGTGGAGGCTCAATAGATGGCCGACGATCGTAACAAGGCTGAGGAGATGCTTCGTGATTCAAAAGATCAGACGCGCCATAGTGCCGAAGCATCGGATACTTCACAGCCCGAAAATACTCCTGGATCACTTCACGAAGCGGTTCGGAAGGGCCATGCACGCATCGACGCTGACGAGATGCCAGAAAATCTGACGATCCGTGATGGTCGCTTAGCTGCACTCATCTGGGGGCTGGAAGAGACGGATCAACTCGCTGCTGTCGCCGCCGATGCTGGAGCGGAACTTGGCCGAGATAGTGACGACACTCGCGAGACGCGCGCTGCGACACTTCGACTGCTGGTCAGGGTTGGTCTCCGTGAAGTAGCACCCGAGACAATGCAGACAGCTGTTGAAGCACGCAAAGAGTATCTTACTGAGCAAGCAGACGAGTTCTGACATCCTTTCCGGGTCCTTCAACCGTTTTCACATTTGCATTCTGAATCCGTAATACAATTTCGAATCTAGTATCCAAATACAGATTCTGTATATCTCATCTGAAAGCGACTAAGCCAGGTCAAATCAACACGAGGAGACGGAGTAGTCGATTTTCTTGGCGTCACCCGTGGCAATGAGAGTGGTGTTAGTTCGGAGATAGCGGTCTGTAGCACGGTCGATGAGTTCCTCAAATGCACTGATTATCAACGCTGGTACTCCATCACTCCGATCATACACTTCGTCGAGAGCGGTTTCAGTAATCGGATCAAACGGCACTTCCTGATACTCATCGTGTTCGTATTCTGTGGCAGTAGCAACCCGGCGCTGGTAGAGTTCGTAGGCTTCGGCACGCGAGAGCGGGTCAAGTCTGAGCTGGTAACTCACGTCTCGCTGGAACGTCTGGCCGACGCTTCCAACCTGCCCGATCGTTTCCCAGCTTGAAGCGGTGCCCGACAAGATGATATGGATATTCGAGAGATCCGTAAGTTCATGGACCGCGTACAGTGCTTCCTCGGTAGCGAGATCGAGGTCATGAACACCAAGCAAGACAGGTGCGTCCCTCCTTCCGAGTTCATCATGGAGGCGCTGTTTAGTCTGCTGTGTGTTCCAGTCAACCTCAATGGCAAGTTCATCCGCGAGAGTAGCAACAAGCCCGTGTACTGTCGTGGCTTGACCGTTGATCTTCAAAGGCACGAATTCATCACTGAGAGACTCCAGGAGTATATCCAGTAGCGTTGTCTTTCCAACGCCAGCCGTTGGCGAATGGAGTAGAACAGGCCCATTGTAATTCTGGATCTTAGCAGTTATATCCGAGATACTTTCGGCATTTGTGAGTACATATTCGTCAGCAGTTGCAGGGCGGTTGAACGGGTTCGTTGACCATCCGATCGCATCAAGATACGGGTCTTGGTGCTCACCGGGATTGTTTTCAGGGGATTCGGAAGCAGTCGGCATACATGGGGTAGCTTCGGGGTGAGTCATAAACCTCTCGGAGAGGTATCACTATTGCGACCACGATCACTGAGCGGTGGATTCATAGAGCACCAATCGGCCGTCGACATAGTAGGTAAGGGTTCCAGGAGGGAAGTGACGGAGGCGCAGAGCCGCAGCCAGATCACTCCCACTTCCAGCTGCATTCATGATGAGAACAACCAACGCTGCGAGTGACAGCCACTGTGGTCCAATCACCAGCAGGACCAGCCCCAACACTGTGAGAACCACCAGTGGAGCAAGTGTCACAAGCGCGTCCTCCCGCCGCGAAAGAAATTCGCCTGTGATCTCGGTGCGTGCCTCGATCCGCCGGAGGTTGACTGATATCGATGTCGCACATCCACACGCGCGCGCGACTAGTGCATGAACAACTTCATGGAACAGTATAGTGCCAGCCACAGATGCAACCATCACTCCATACGCAAGATTATCCAGAGTGAAAGCGTCTTCAAAGGCTGTTACAACGACATCCACCCCCTGAATCTCGATCGCAAGGGGGATGAATACCCCTATCGAGAGCGCGAACATTCCGATATCGCCAAGTGCAAGATCAAACCACGAGGGTGCCGCCACATATTCGTACGGATCGTCATGGCCTGATGGCGGGGCAGGAACATCGGGGTGGTCTGGTGTCAGTGGATCTTCAAGCCTGTCATCAGCCATTAATTACCCTTTGGTAGCAATCGACATATCGGTTTTGCTGGACCACCCGCGTATCGGAGATGCGAAGCCCAGAGAGATTAAATATGAGGTCACTCTCAGGGATAAATACGCAAACTTCCCTCAAATGGTGAAGCAACTCACTGATCCTCTGGCACGCTCTCTTCAGAGTCTGGCCCTTGGATCCACGGTTAAGCAGCTCGCGATTCTGCTTTTCATTCTCATCTTTGCAGCGGGGTTTATCGCATCACCAGTCGCCGCAGACGGACCCTCGATATTTGCACAGCAATCGGGTAATCAGACCCAACCAGCAAATGCGTCGGTTACGATCGATGGAAATGGAACCACCCAGAAAGAGGTGGTATTATCTTCGGTAACACTCCCGGATGCCGGATACATCGTCGCTCACAATGATAGCTTCAACGCGTCTGAGCCGACTAACGAGTCGATCATTGGTCGAACACAGTACGTTCAAGGCGGGACTTTCGAGGACGTCGTCGTCACGCTGAACCAGTCGATCGCGAACAACTCGTCGGTAGCAGTCACGCTTCACAACGAGACTAATGGCAACCAGACCTTTGACTATAGAAACCAGACCGGACCTGATGCCGCATACCAGAATCAAAGCGGGAGTCCAGTCATGGATCGAGTTCTGGTAGAGCCAACAGACGCTAATAGCTCATCTGAATCGAACCAATCTACAAACGGATCTTCGGGTTCGAATCAATCAGCAAGTCCTCCACCGCTCCCGAAACAGATCACTCTCGATGGAGGGTACAATGCTGAAAATCAGAGCAATACCTACTCGATCAGTGTAACCGGTGAAATCGTCAGCGAGAACGTCAGTAACAATAGCACCTCGAATAACAACACTCGGATGAATGGCACGGTCCCGTACGAGGAATCCAGAGTTCTCCACTATTCTGGTCGGATAACTGATTTCAATTCGAGCGGCGATGTAACCGCATCGATAAACGGCCAACAGATCAATACAGAAGCGCTCGGGAAGAACTGGATTACCCTCTCGACGAAAAACACGACACCGTCGGGATCGACTCACTATCAGTTCAGTGTCGATGGGGTGATTGTCCCTGATGGGAACGCTGCAAACGACACTTGGTCCGACGATACCACGGTCGAAGGGCAGGTCGGACCAAGTGATTTCTCCGACACGTATTACTATTATGGAAGTATCACTCAGTCAAGTATCAACCGAAGTGCTCGTGTGACGATCAACGGAGAGCAAGTGCAGGTGCAGCCAGGAAACAATACTGGCAGCAACAACACCGGTGAGAACAACTCTTCCAGCACAACGCATAAAAATCCGAAAGCGGGGTTCACGCTGTCGAATATCTCTCTCAGCAAGGAACGAATCGAAGCCGGACAAGAGCTCTCAGTCAACGTCACGATAACCAACATCAAAAACGGGCGGCTGCAAACGACAATCGGGCTCGCGACACAAGGGACAGTCACCGACTCCAAGGAGATCACCCTCTACGCTAACGGATCACAGCAAGTCACGTTTCGACGTGAATACGAGTCGCCTGGAAGTTATGCAGTGAAGATCGGCGTTTTGAACAGCTCCAGTTACGTGGTCGCTGAGAGTGAGGTAACGAAGTCCATCGACGTAGTGCAGAGAGGGCAACTGACTCCTACCCCAACACCGACGCCGAACTCGTCGGCTCAGCAGAGCTCAAGCTCAGGATTTGGACCAGGATTCGGGGTGATCGGTGGTCTGATCGCTGTTGTATTTGTCGTTGGGTTGGCCCTTCTCCGCCGATGAATCGAGTTCTCAAATTCGGCGTGTATTTTCTGATCGGCCTCGTACTTTTTTCGATTTTCACTGCCGTACTCAGTGGCGGAGGGGGTGGCGGAGAAGTACTGGATGGCTCCAACTCTGATACAGCCTCGACAGTAACCCCCACCACAACTCCAGAGAGAGGAGACGAATACTACACACAGGAGATCGCAGATCGACTCAGTAATTCGAATATCACCGTCTTGTCTGTCGGCGTGAAAAACAACGTCACGACACTCCGGTATGTCCCAAAACGGCCGAATGAATCCGCAGTTGTCGAGGAAATTGGAACGATATCTATACAATATTCAAGTCTCATCCGTAATGGATGGAACGTTAGCAAGTTAGAAGCCAAAGTCATACCTCCTCGTGAGCGAGCGAGCGGTAATTCCTCCAATTCGACTGATAATTCATCGCAGTCCGGCTCTTCTTCAGCTAACAACTCACCAAACCAATCCAGCGCGAACGATCCAGCGGAGACAAATAGATCGGTCAGCAGCACCACCACTTCGAACGAATCGCGGGAACCAGTTGCCTCATGGCACGTGAAGAGCAAGTGGGTGGCAGACATGGGCGGGGATAATACCTCGCAAAAGTACCTCGAGAACATTCTTAATTCGATCGAATTGGAAGGCCCATTGGGACCAAGAGGACGGGGAAGGGGAGATCAAGAATCATCAGCAAGTGGGGCGGATCGATTCGGGAGAGCGCCCGATTACTCGGGAGGCGAAGGCAAAAGCACCTCCGAGTGTGAGCCTGCCGAAAATAGAAGAGGTCAATGTACAAACTCAAATGGGAACGATTCAACAACGGTTGTTTTTGGCAACGAATCTTGAGAATGATATTGCGGTTAGCGAGTCGGAATCGGCTCGTGTTTCCCACAAGAGAGTTTAAATATGATGGAGAAATGGCTATAATTATGCGACCAGACTCTCGACGTCGTTTCCTTTCCCGCGCCTTTCAAATCAGCACTGGAGCAGCTTTGACTACGGTAGCTGGCTGTATGAGTGGTGGTAGTAATAGTAGCGGTAACGGTAGTAATCGTAGTGAAACTGAGCAGCTGGAGGCAATAGACAACATCTCATTCGCTGGTACAGAGATGAAGATCAAATTTAACGAGGATGCTGTTGGGAAAACAATCAACCTCATCCCCCCAGATAGCGATGAGCGCTTACGTCACTGGACTGTGGAGGGTGGTAAAACATCAATTACGTTTTCGCTAACAGAGAGCTCAATGCAGGGGGGTATGATGCCAATTTCTTCGGGAGAGTATTCACTTGAAGTCGTTGAAAATACAGAAGTAGTCAACAAACGCACACTCAATCTCAAACCAGATCTTCAGCTGGTGAATATAGATACTCCTAGTTCGCCGAAGATATTTGATGTAGATGTCAAACTCCGCAATCGCGGAACATTGCCAGCCGGTATCGAGAATGCTCGTGTGCCTTCTGGCGTTCCAGATCCAACTGATGAAGATGGTATGAGGGTCGGCCGTGTCGACTCGACAGCACATAATGTCCGAAGGATGATTGAGATCGGTAAAACAGCAACATTCAATTTCAAAGAGGATCTCTTTAGGTTAGGGTCTGAGAAAGAGGCACGCAACTATTCAGTCGGCAATTCCTCATTCTCTTCAAGAAAATGTGATGGGAACCAGCGGCAAGCTACACTACTCATCAAAACTTCACAAGAAAGTAAGATGAAGCTCCCCTTCACATATTCGCTCTCTGGCGATGTAGCGGCTAGCGGGCTATGGTACTACTGTGACGAATTCTCCTTTTCATTCCCCCCAAATAAATCTGTGACAACAAACACAACCCAAACAAATGGAAAATGAAAAATTAGGATGGGACATGGGGTTCGAGGGTCGGAAGAGTCACCGATGGATCATTGGTCTCACATGTGTATTGGTTACTATGTGCATATTAGCGACCGTGCCTCTTGAGGGTTCACCTGTGGGGGTTTCTTCAGCAGATCCCACAACAACTCAAACCCAGACCAACGCATCAATAGAATTTAACAATCAGTCGATAGATGGGTCGACGGTCACAGTCCAATCCGCTACATTACCCAGCAGGGGGTTCATTGTCTTGGACCTGAGTGGTGGAGGGGTCCAAGGGGTTCTCGAAGAGGATGCTGTAGCGGTTTCTGGCCAACTCTCAGCTGGTACTTATCGGAATGTCACGCTCTCCGTCAATAACAGCCCGCCAGGTGGCGTTGCCAACCAGACCTCGATTAACAACACTGGGAATTATGAGGTGATCCTATATCAAGATAGTAACAACAACAGCCGTTTCGAATATCTCACGTCTAGAGCGAGTACCGACCCACCTATTATCGTCGGATCGGGCGATCAAGAACGTCTCGTGAAGGATGGTGCTCGATTAACGGTTCGCGGATCGCGCGGTGATCCAAACGCGACACCTGCACCATCTGCAGCTATTCAGTTCACTGAACAACGTGCAAATGGATCAGCAGTCACCGTCGAATCAGTAACATTACCGGAGGGCGGTTTCGTCGCCGTTCACAACGAGAGTTATCTACGTCCATGGGGAGACCCGACCCAGACTGTCCTCGGGCACTCCCAGTACCTTCCCGCTGGAACACATCAAAACGTCTCAGTCGAGCTCACGAACGGATCTACTACGCAAGGGAGATCACTCGTTGCGGTCCCGAGTCGGGATACCAACGCTAATCAGGACTACGATTACGTAGAGACTGATGGGTTTCGGGATGTGTCATATACAGTCGATGGCGAGACTGTTTCAGATCAAGCAGCTGTCGGTGGTTCTGGATCTTCGAATTCGGACTCGACCCAGGATCAGCCATCGGTGTTCGGGGGTCCAACTACGTCACCAAGCACAACAGCAGCGTCTTCTGATACAGACAGCTCTCAGAAAAACACATCGACGAAAAACACATCGGCGACAGCAACCCAATCGGCCGATTCAGGCGAGACTGCCAGCAATCCGATCTTCAGCAATATCGAATGGATAGCCGGGGCCGTGCTACTGGTGGTCATTCTCGGTCTCTATCTTCTGCTCCGTCGAGGATAACCATGGACAGGACATTCAGCTGTTCGCGACGGACGTTTCTGGCTGTAGGAGCGGCTGGGGCTCTTACGGGACTCAGTAGTACGTCGAGCATTGCGAGCGGATCAAGGGGTAGGACAGCAGAATCGTTCTCGTCGGATGTGAGTCGCTTCGATCAGGCAGGGTATCCGTCTCGAATCGCTGAACGCGCATGGGCTGAGGAAGAATATCGCCATCAACAGCGGATGGATGATGAGTTCGCACAGGAAGACGACCCCGATAGTGGCCAGAACGGCGACGGTCCTGGTTCACCAACCTCTCCGAACTTCGGCACAGTTGTGAATGCAGTCGACGATCTCGGTGCTGATCCATCGGGAAGTCGTCCAATCTCTCAGGATATTGGTTCGGGGATTCAAACTGGAACTCTCATTGTATTTCCCCCCGGAAAATACCTTCTTACCGGGAAGTTAGACGCGATCGTTGACGGGAAAGTGGGTCTGGTTGGAGCTGGATACGAGAAATCGGACGGTCCACCAAAACCGGGTGACAATGCCGCAACGTTCGTCGCAGCCGATAACACACGTGCAGCCGTGAATATAGGGGGTTCAACTGGCATCCTCGCCAATTTCGTTTTTGATCAAACAGGGAACAACAACAGTATCTCAATCTTGATGGAGTCTTCAGGATTTGTTCAGTCGCGTGATATTCGATTCATAGGCACCCAAGATAACACTGGTTCGCAGGCAGATGAAGCCCAATCTGATCCGATGTGCCGGTTCGTAACAGAGGAGGGCGCTACCGCACGTGCTGAACGGCTCATCGGGCGCTATATCGGTCTTCCTGGCGACAAGAATAGCGGTGGAGCGCCATTTTTCTGGGTTGGACAAGCGAACAAAGGAACGGCACAGATGGGAAATTGCGCGTCGGAAGGAGCTGCTGATAACGGGCTGTATGGTGGTCGCACACCGGGGAAAGCACAGGTTAAGGGGGGAACATACCGCAATAATGCAGTCTCTCAGCTTCGATACGATGGTGTCGGATCGTGGGCCGATGGTGTCACAATGGTTGTCGATGCAGACAATTACAAGGGACCGACTAATGGGGTTGCCTACAATCAACGATTCGGTGTTCAGGGATTGAAAATCGAGCGGAGGAAATTCCAGAATAAAAAGGCCAGTGGCACTGTCTTGAGAAACGCCGACGTTCAGGTGAAGAGTGTCAACAGCAACATGGGTGCGCCAATATATGTTCGAGGATGGGGTGGCGCACTGAAACTCGAAAACTGTCGTGTCGTCAACCACCTCGATCAGCCGACCATTGTCGCCGAGAGACCAGGTAGTGGTCACGAGGCCACGCGCCCGCCGCACAATATCACTATCACTGATTCAGAAATTGTCGGTTCGAATGCGGAATCAGTCATCAAAGTAGTTGGGCGGGAGAACTCTCTCATCAAAGACACCTGCATTAGAGTCCCTGGTGCAGGACCGGATAGTATCAGCGGAATGCGAATCGGTAGTGGCGTTGGTTTCGGAGAGCAGTGTTCAGCAGGTGGTCTCAAAGCTCCAGATAAAGTTGGAAGTGCTGGGAACCTGAGTTCAGTGCCGATTCCGAACGGGAGTTTTAGCTCAGGTAGTAATGTCGAGAGACTCCCTTATCAGGAGGTCTTTTTCTCTCTTCAGCAACGTGATTCCAACAAGGGCGGTGGCCTTCTGTCCAGTTTCCTCAATGGGATAAAATCGACAATTGGCGGTGCGTTGTTGGTTATTATCAGTGGAATCTTCATGATTCTATTTACAGGTGCCCTCATACTATGTTGCTCAGTGATATTCCTTTATCTGATCTATAAACTCTTCTTTTAACAATTAAACTACAGAGAGCACGATGATAGCAGCTTGGCGGAAACACTAAATAGTAGGTCGTGACAACATAAGCACAAGCAATGATGTCAACTGAGACGCGCCGACGAGTCATCGCAATAGTGTTTGGCGCGGTTTCGGGTGCCGCGGCATTCACGAGTCCAGTAAGTGCACAGGAGGCGGGGTCTGAGTTATGTGGTACACCAGTTGAATCCGCACTCAACGAATTTGGCCCGCTCATCATAAGCGCGCTGATCGTTGTTGGTGCTTTCGTGGCGATGATTGCACATGGTCTGGCAGGCTTACACAAAGACCCAGACACGGTGAGATTTTACAGGAAGTGGCGCAACCGATCCGCCTTGACCGCCGTGACAGTCCCTGTAGTCGGTTATTTCATCGAGGTTGCCCTTGGGATTATGGGGGTTGGACTAGCCAGCTGCATCGATCTCGTCCCCTTCATCTGAAATCCAGGATTTGAGATTCGTAATCGTGCCGTAATCAACATGCTGGTTGAAAGGAGTAACCACTGATGGACCGCCGGAAAGGTATCGCACTGGTCGTGGTCATAGTCCTCATAACTGCCGGAATAGCAGGTGTTACTGGTCTCGTTGCTGCACAAGCCCAATCTGGCAATGGGAGTGGAAACGCAACCGGGAATAGTACCGATGATACCGCATTTGATGACCCATCTGCTGTGGGCAACAATTCCTCGATCGACGACCCTTCTACTGTGGGCAACAGCTCTTCATTCGACGACCCCTCTTCTGTGGGTAACAACTCCTCGATCAACAATTCTTCATCATCTCTCAATACTAATGTCTCATACAAAGCGCCAGAAAACGTAACTGGCGGGAACGCAAGCGGAAATAACAGCAGTTTCGCTGGAGCCCCTTCGGTCAATAACTCGTCCAGTGCATCCGGTGCATATTCGAAATGTAGTGGTGGTATTCTTGACGCTTTGATGTCGGGGAATCTCAATATGACCTGTAGACTGCAAAAATGGATCTTTGGAGCCATATTCGGCGGGATGCTAAAAATCATTCAGGATATTTGGGATATGTTCGTTGGAGCTTTGTTTACAACGCCCGCGCCGGCGGTGAATGGTGATCCAGCTTTCTTTGGCGAGCCCACAAATCAGCCGTGGCAAACACTCTGGAATATCTCCATGTTCAGAATGATTCCGATCGGACTCGTGATCTGGGGGTTCATATTCCTCTGTTCACTGGGTGTTACGTCGCTGCTTCCGCTAGGACCACACGGCGAATACAAAAAACGGCAAATGAATAACAAAGCCGTGTTGGCTTTCATTGGGATAATTGGATCATGGGGACTTGGATCAGCGTTCCTCTGGTTGACGAAAGGGGCTACTAGGGCTATCATGCCAGAAGGAGGACAGATCGCATCGGATGCGTCGCTGGTGTTAGCAAATGCTCAGGGGGCCATTTTGCTGGTTGCCGCTGCATATTTGACTGGTGGAACTATGGTTGCATATTTCGCACTTCTGATAATATTCAGATTGTTGATGGCGGGGATCTTCATGATCGGTCTTCCGGTCCTCATACCATTGGTAATGGTTGATGTTGGCCCTCTCAAGTACATCTCCAACTCGATTGAGCGGTTTATTGATGTCTCGATAATGTTTATAATCATGGTTATCCCGATGGGGCTTGTGCTCCAGGGAGGGTATGCCGTTATCAACGGGCTCAATCAGGGCTCGGATGTGGGGTCCACGGCTCTGAGTGCAGTCCTCACGTCATCGGGCGCGAACGCAGCCCTGGTGCTCGCCGTTTGGATACTCACAGGACTTGTCCCGTTGTTCATGTATAGGCAACTCGGACAGGTCAAAGGAATTGCATCGAGTATGATGACAGCTGGTCGGCGAGCGAGCGATCGCTTGAAAGAGTTGAGTGAATCTGACCCCTCTGAGGTTGACAATGGTCCGGATTACGGACCTGGTTCGATGCGGCCGGACGATATACTCGAAGACACCGATGTCCAACGGTCGTCTGATACGGGCAGGTTCGGGGGAGCTCTTGGAGATGGTCGGGTGCATGCGGGAGACGGAGACGGTCCTGTAGGGATGCTCGGACGAGGACCAGGAATGCTAGCCGATCCACGTGACCCGAACGCTTCGTCGACTCCGAATCGACTCGACGAAGGTCATCCCGCCGCGAGCGCGCTTCCGGGTGGTGAGGGGGGTCAGCAGACGGGTGGTGGTGGAGGCTGGTCACAGTTCACCGACCGTGTTGGAAACGTCGGTGACTGGGCAGGTAACGCAAGGAGCAACCTCAATGACCGGATCAACAACGCACGGGAAATGGGAGGTACCGTTCGAGACAACGGCGGAAACTTCGTTGCAGGAGCTGCCGGAGCAACTGCTGGCTTCTTCGGTGCTGGCGCTTCTGAAGAGAATTCTGGTGGTGCTACTCGGGATACAACACGCTCGGATGTGGGGAGTCACACCACATCTACTTCCGACAGTACTAGCGGATCGGTCAACCAGAGTATGGGTGGCAATGTTGAGGAACAGCCAGATAGTACTGAAGGTAGCTATTATCGCGAGGCAAAAGGCGAACAGATCTATGTGCCGCAATCAACGGGTGGACTTCCGAGTCACGTGGACACTGGCGTTATCAAAAGTGATGGATTCAACCAACATCAAGAAGGTGTTGAGACAGATACTGCAGCAGGAGAATTCTCCAGGATGGGTGACAATTTTGCCGATCAAGATGATGTTTTCGCAGCACGAGATCCAGAATCGGGGCAGCTATATGATTTGTCAGAAGTGGACACTGACCAGCAACCACCCGAACGCGACCGTGACGCCGAGGAACGTCATAAAGGGAGTGCTCGCGATGTCCAGAACGCACGCAGGAGGACCGATGACTGAACAAAAGATGAGTCGGTCCGATACACAGGAGACAACAGATTCATGAGTAGTAGAAATGACCCTTCACGCCCGGTCCTCGACCAGTTTGGAGAGGATGAGACGATTCCATTCACGAATCGAACGTTGGGTGATCTTTGGTTACTTGCTGGTGCCTTCTTTGGCACCGTTTTCCTCGTTGCTCTCCTTCCGGAAGCCTACCAGTTGATCGGATGGGTCCTTGGCGCAATCGCGCTGATCACCGCCATCGTCCTGATTAAAATCGCACCGTCGCACCGCCGGCCCCACGATTGGGTCACGGCTGCAGTGAGATTCAGATTCAGCGATAAAACGATGACACCTCACAATCCCAGCTCAAGCGAGCACACGCCAGAATCGCTGACGAATGTCGATCACTTCGATCCAATCAAGGACTTCGTCGAACGGACCGACGGAGCGCTCGTTGGATTGATGCAGGTCCATGCTGGTAACATGGCACTCGCCAGCGACGGGCAGCTTGAAGACATCGCCGATGATTTCGCAGTGTTCATCAATCGGTTGGAATTTGACATTCAGATTTATAGTTCAGGTCGACGTATTGACCCCGATACACTCGTGAAGCCATATCGTGCGCGTGCCCGAGGGAGCGATATTCGGGACAACGATCAGCTGCGCGATCTCGTTCAGACGTACCAAGAGAAACTTCCAGAGGTGTTCCGCGAGCGCGGCACGAGCGTGCGCGAATACTATGTCGTTGTCGCAGTCACACCGATGGAGATCCGGCTTCGCGATCGGTCTTCAACAAGCCAGATCGCTGATTGGCCCTTCGTTGGGCAGCTCTTCAAGTCTCTCGCAGTGATCAGTGATGAGATGCCTGAAGAGGAACTGAAAGAACAGCAGCAGCGTGAACTCAACAAGCGACTGCAGCGAGTCCGACGAGGTATCCAACAACTCCCCGACTGTACCACTGAACCAGTCGATGCAAGCGAGCACTGCGACCTGCTTGAGGAGTTCTGGACGGGCGAGAGGGTCGATTATGGTGATTCAACCCCACGTATCCACAACCTCCCAGCAGTCGTTCGGGATACTGAGAGTGAAGAGGTGTCCTCATAATGTTCGAAAGCATCAAAGAACACCTTCGAGACGTGCTTGGGATCGAGGATGAACACCCCGACGAACTCGATGGGTCCGATCCAGCCGTCCATGCCCGACTTATCTCACCGACGCATCTCGTCCTCGCTTCCAATAAGATGCGAACCGGAGAGATGTGGGCACAGACCATCTTCGTCGAGGGGTATCCGGAGAACACCGATGAGCGGATGCTGGACTCGATCTACTCGACATCGGGTGCGAACGTGGATGTCAGCATCTACGTGAACAATCACGACACGAACAGTGCAATCGATGGCGTCGAGAGTGCGATTGATGACGTCAAAGCTGCAGTCGTCCAGAAAGAAGACAAAGGCGAATCGAGTGCGCGGCGGAGCAAGCGTCGGCTGAAAAGACACGAGTACATCTACGACCAGCTCATCTCCGGGAAGGATGAAATGGTCAGCATTGGGCTCTATATTACGGTCCGTGCAGAAAGCAAAGATCGTGTCGGTGATGCTACGGACGACATCATTGACACGCTCCGGAAACGGCGGCTCACGGTGAAAAAGCCCGCCTACGAACAGCAGGACGGCCTCGTGACCACGAGCCCACTTGCACGTGACATCCTTCGCTATCGCAAGCGGATGACTGGCGGTGCTGCTGGAGCATTGTTCCCCTTCCGATCGAAATCAGTCATCGAACCAGAAGGTGTGCTCTGGGGATTCCACGCGATGAACAATAGTCCGCTCGTGGTCGATCGGTATGCACGGAGTGGATACAATCTGTTGGTAGCGGGTGATATCGGTGCTGGGAAATCGTTCGACTCGAAGCTGAATCTCCTGCGCCGGTTGTCAAAGGATCGCGACACAGTACTGATCGTGATCGATCCAATGGGCGAGTTCCACAGCTTGACCGAGACGTTCGACGGCAAGACGATCCCCATCAATGGGTCGAGATCGCTGAACCCGATGGAGATCAAGGAAACGCCCGAACATATCATCCGGAAAATCGACGATCGCGACCACAACCCGTTCCGGCAGTCGCGCATCGCAGCACTGGACTTCTTTGATATGTATTTCGCGATGAAGGGCAACGACGAAAGCGGTCTCGACGCAACCAGACGCGCGGTTCTCGAGCTCGCTGTCGAGATCGCCTATGCGCTCAAGGGGATCACCGCCGATCCACGGACACACAGCAACGAGAGTCCAACCGTGACTGATGTCTTGGACATCCTTAGCGCGATGGGGCTCTATCCGCTCCCGTTCGTCATCGCCGCTGAGACCGGCATCGAGTTCGAGGGTGATGAGCTCGAACAACTCGGCATCCCAGATATCGTCGACTACGTGCAGTCAACGAGCATCGCGGACCAGATCGGCAACGGGACAATCGAAACCGTCGAGAGCGCCGATTCTTCCGTTAGCGCCGATGGTGGAAGCGATTCGGTCGAAGAGATCGATGGTATCGGGTCAACATACCGTGATCGGCTGTGCGAGGAAGACCTCTCGACGGTGGGTGATCTCGCAACAACGACTCCCGAGACTGTTGCAGATGCCGCAGGTGCTCCCAAGTCGGTAGCAGCAGACTGGATCCGAGAGGCTGACGAATCTGTCGGGGCTGCGACCGCTGATGGGGGAGAACTCGATTTCGAAGCCGCTGGCATTGACAGTGGACCCGAACAGATGAAACCCGAGATGCCGGATATCGACGCTGAGCGGTTCGGCATCACCGACAAAGACATCAATCAGTACAAGCAGCACGCGAGCGCGCTACGGATGGCGATGCAGTCGTTCCGGCCGGGCCGGACGTACGATCACCTCGCCCAAGAGACGGACGTCGATATCGCCGAATCGGATGAGAAGGTCATCTACCTCGACCTCGAAGAGTCCGAAACGGACGAAGAAACCAGCCTGATGATGAAACTCATGTTCCGGATGATCCATCAGCGCGCGAAACAGTCGTCCAAGCGAGTGATCTTCGCGGTTGACGAGGCTCACATGCTGATCAAGGACTCTGAGAGTCTCGAATGGCTTGAGCGCGCGACGCGCCATAGCCGGCACCACGATCTATCGATTCAGCTCATGACCCAATCGCTCGAGGATATGCTGGGCCACGAAGATGCGAAAGTAATCGCCGATAACACCCAGATCCAGGTTCTCCATCGGATCGATAAGGGGATTACTGACGAGCAGCAGAAGTATCTCGAAATCAACGACTCGGAGAAGGATTTCGTCGAATCAGCAACGATGGGCGAGTCGGAACTGGGGTATTCCACTGCCTTGCTTTGCGTCGAAAACGTCGGGAAGTTCCCGATGCGTGTCGAAGCTCTGGAAGAAGAGATTCCGCTCATCGATCCCGACGATGAGGAGGACGAGGGCGCATAGATAAGACGCTATTCTCGCCCATGTTTGGACCACGTAACCGAGGTAAAGACGGAAACATTGATCTTGAAGCTGTTG
This sequence comes from Halococcus sp. PRR34, assembly GCF_028617175.1. Lineage (NCBI taxonomy): Archaea > Methanobacteriati > Methanobacteriota > Halobacteria > Halobacteriales > Halococcaceae > Halococcus > Halococcus sp. PRR34. The sequence continues at coordinate 37,355 of NZ_JAQJDA010000021.1, forward strand.
ATGGAAATCCGTTTGATGTCATCCGTTCTCGAGACAATCACACATGCCAAATTTGCGGCGTTATAACACATCAAAAGAAACACGTGAATTCATTGCCGATTCCGGTCAAAGGGACGGAAAAAACACTCAATAACCATGTGGTAGTGTGCGATAAATGTTTCTTCAGTAACAACCCTGACGAAGTGAATCAAAAGATGCGCGAGTTGTCGAAGTGGAACCATATCGAACGAGGGCTTTCAATTGCATACGCGAAGGTCATACTCCGCGATCTCAAACAGAAAACGCGAGTTTTCGCTCACACAGGGCGTTTCCTGATTCTGCGCCGGTATCTTGTCTTTCTTGCTGGATGTCTACTCGTGATTTCCTCACTTGGTTTTCTTGCAGGGATTGGCGGTGGGTTGCTTGTTTCGCCTCAAACGGGCATCGAATGGTTTCTCAATATGTTCGATTTGTCATACAAAACCGTCCAAACAATCGCTGGGATGCCGTTGTTGATCGTTTTGGGCGTTGGCATCGGATATATTGCACATGTGATTGAGCGCGAATGGTATCATTTCACAGTTCGACTTCCATATGCGAGCTACCATAATGAAAATATAGAGGTTTCGCCCTCGAAATATGGACTATCTCGGCCTACATGGCAATACCTCAGTGTATGCAGTGCTATCGCATTGCTCGGCGGCTTGGACTGGGTCCTCATCTCAATAGGTGTTCTCGACAATCTGTTCGGAGCAGGTGTCTTCTGGATTTTCGGAACACTCGGGAGTGCGTACCTCGTGCGTCCAGCCCTCCACGAAGACATAACCGAATACGGGCTTCGATTGCGGGCAGGTCCTTGGATCGCCGTGGTTCGATATGGGGCTTTCCTCGGTGGGGTTGGATTTCTCACAGCCTCCGGAATGAGTGGACTGCTCGCCGATACGCCGGCTGACTTCCAACTGCTGTTCGGATACGCAGGGACACTCCTTCCACCGATCGGAGACGCTGTTGCCGTTCTCCTCCCAGGCACGACCGGGCTTGCATACGTCGGCCGGCGATATCTTGAACTTCAGTCTCGACAGGTGTCACAGGTTATGCACGGGCTCTGGCGGCCGAGAACCGTGTTTGAAACCGCCCTCAACGAGAGCGAACCAGGGATACTGTCGACAGCCAAAGCGCTACCATCCATCCTCAATCGACCGTGGAGTCCGCACTCTAACCCTTATCTTGGTCATGATTTCGAATTGGTTGATGAAGAGGATGAACAGAAGGCAGATGTTAGTCTTGATGACGTGCGCGAGGTTTTCAGTGAACACGATGGAATATTGTCTGTGTCTGAAGTGACTGAGATGCTCGGGGCGTCATTTCACGAAGTAGCTGATATATTTGACGAATTGGAAGAGCGTGACGAAATCATCATACATGGTGATGATGACGATGATCGGAACGATCAAAATCACGATGAAGACTCCCGGTCAGGGTCTCACACCCAGACCGAGAGCACCGGTAGTGGGCGTTCCGGCACTCACTCTAACCGCTCTCACGATGGGACCTCTCCACAGGAGGGTCCAGCAGGTGATAATCAGACTCCTCGATCCGATACCGGGACAAATAGTCCCCGCGACTACGGGGGAGATGGTAATACGGGAGGCGGCTCAGGCACAGGTGGAACCCGTTCGCAGTACGCGCAGAACAAGGAGCTCGCCTTTGATCGCGATGATCGCATCTGTCAGCTGTGCGGTGCTGTCGGGTATCCCAAGACCGATCTCGGTCTGGTTGCGGTCCCCGCAGGTGACGGCAACAACACCGATGATGGTGGCGAATACGCAGTCGAGAACCTCGTCACCATCTGCGACACGTGTGCTCAAAACCACGACCCCGAAGAGCTTCAGCGGCAAGCTACACAGCTGAAAGAGTGGGCCAACGTCGACGACTTCTCTGGGGTTCCAACAGACTCCGGCGACAACTATATTATTGATGACGAAGGTAGTGAATCATAACGGTACGATGTCTGATAAGCCTTCATCCAGCAGTAGAAGTAGTGTTACTCGTCGTTGGTACCCACAGTCTGACGATCGTGGCAGTCACGGCGGAACGCGAGATTCATAGAATCAAATCATGAACCGCGAGTATGTTCACGTTGTCCCGAGCTCCGAGTCGTACTCACCACGCAATGTGCCGGATCTGCTGGCCACACTTCACAAGCTCTGGTTGGACGACGCCGAAACCCCTGTCAAAGACTTCTTCGGAGCGTTCGTCCCGTTCCACAGTACGGACCCACCGCAACCCTCCTTCGAGCTGGTGATCTACAGTCAGGGCGAAGACGAGCCCGTCGAATTCTACTATGGGTGTGACGCCGATCTGCTCGACACGCTCGAAGAGCGTCTCCGGACGCTCTACCCATCCACGTTCGAGATCGAGCGGATCACCACCGACCTCACACGCAAGCTCATCCACCCCGTCGAGTACGAGGTCGACGAATTCCGCGACCGGCTTGATCAGGGTGAGCTCTACTGGGATCACAGTGAGACGGGGAGTGCCGGCAGCACCGTTGTCGGCGCGAAACGAGAGGCGATCGAAGCTTCTGAGGAGGGCGCTGGGACAGCCACAGTAGACCAATCTGGCACCGAAGACGGGGAGATTCCTGTCGACAGTGACACGGACACGGCCAGCGACGGTCTCGATCACCCCACGAGTGCTGACGGCGGGACGGCACAGGCTTCAGCCACCACCGACTCACCGCGAGTCATCCGCCATGAGACGGGGTTCATGACGCTCGACCCGCCCGATGCGATCCCCCGCCACGACTCGCTGAGCAACCTCGAACGACCGACGCTCACGCAGCGAGGAACTGTCCTTGCTCGGCCACCGATCGATGACGATTCAGTGACTCCGTTCGGCGTGCGCTGGGACGCGTATACACCCGAGCGAAAGAAGGACTGGATGACCTCCGCCACGACCCTGTCCGATTGGACCACCCAACGGCGGACCACCGATGAGAGCGATCAGGAAACGACCGAACACGAGCAAACCACAGCCCCGAACGGCGAGGTGATCGATTACCTCGTCGACGCAGAAGAACCGACTGCAGCACAGTTCATCTTCCGGCCGAAACCTGACTGGGAAGATGCGAGAATCGATCGCCAGATCGCTATCGAGGACCGGAAGGATACACTCGGTCAACGGGCAGCTCACCTGGTTACCTCCGCAGTTGAGGGGGTGTTTGATACAGGTGCGCCACCGGAAGGGGTCAAACAGCAGCGGCGGCACCGGCGAGAAGGCCATCGGACTCCTAACCAGTCTGTTCCGAGTGGTCGGCGCTCTTCGGGTCCCAAAGAAGACACCAAGGACTACCGGCGACTGGAGCAGATCAAAGCCGTCACTACGGGGAAGTCCTACACGACCAACATCCGGACAGTCGGTATTCAGGTTGACGGTGCGGCGGGTGGGGAGCAGTCACCGTTCGAAGCGGAGGCTGAAAGCGAGGGTAGAGCTGACGCCAGCCTTGAAGCGACGCTCAATGGACTCTGCTCAGCTCTCGATCTCCTTGACGGAGAATTTTACAGGATGCAGGGATCGCGTATCGAGGGTGAAGCGGAGGCGAAGAAAGCCCTCGATCGGTTCACCAACCGGGAAATCACGACCGGCCGAGGGAAAACCCGATCTGATTTCGTGTTCACTCCCAACGAGCTGGCGAGTCTCTTCGTCGTTCCGTCCTCCGAAAACCTGTCGGAGAAGGCCACGCGAGCGGTCCAAGCCGAACAGCAGAGCCGGTCGCCTGTTGCTGGGCCGCGACCAGAACTCCGGCCACACTACAAAGAGGGGATGGCAGTGGGCGACCTGCCGGATACGACCGGGTATACGCAGCCGGAAACGATGCATCTTCCAGCGACGTTGATGCGGACTCACTGGGCGCGGTTCGCTGCGACCGGGTCGGGGAAATCCACAGGTCTAGCGACGGATGCGCTATCGACTGCGGAAAGCACCAACGGCCCAGAGATTGTGATCGAGCCGAAAGACGGTGACGTGATCCAGAACTTCATGCGAGCCTACGCGGCCAAGTATGGGTTCGACGCCCTCGAAGAGGACGTGCTGTACTTCCCGGTACCAGAGGTCCTTCCCGGTGTATCGGTGTTCGATGCCCGGCAATCGCTTTCGGAGGGAGCGCGCCGAACAGACGTCATCCAGGACTTGGCCGAACGCTACGTCGAGATCATCAAACTCCGGATGGGAACGGATGCATTCAACGACGCCAAAAACGCCGAGACGGTCATCAACTACCTGATCGACGCACTGCTCGATGAAGAGTACGGTCGTGAGAACGGTCGATACCGCCAATCGGAGGATTTCTTCTCGCATGGACAGCTCCAGCATGTGATCGACCGCGTGTTGGAAGCAATCCAAGTGGAGAACACGAACGCGCTCCCGAAGTCATCAACCGACCAGACTACACGCTCACTGCGTCGATATCTGATGGACGATCCTTCAACGGCGAAAAACATTCTCCGGGGTGTGGCAACGCGAGCGGATACGATTTCGCGTGATCCGCATATCCGGGAGTTGTTCAACAACACGACGCCGAATTTCGACTTCCGCGAGATTCTTGAAACCGACAAGATCGTGTTGTTCGACCTGAGCGGATTGCGAAAGAACCCGTCGAAGAGCATGGCGGCAGTCCTGCTGACGATGCTCTACGACGCATTGGATGATCGCAACGAGTGGTTGAACAACCGGCCCGACAACTACGTCGTGAACCTGTTCGTCGACGAGGCGCATACGGTGACGGTCGCCGAAACGATGAACACGCTGCTCGAACAGGGGCGTGGCTATCGGATCGGCGTCGGGCTGTACGCGCAGTATGCCGAGCAGATGCGTCACGAAGGTGGTGAGCAAGTCTATCAGAACGCACTCAACAATATCCATACCCGGATCGTGGGGAACATCCCGGTTGACGATGATCTCGCAGAAGCACTCGCAACCGAGGAATCGGACCCTGTCGCAGTGAAAAACCGTCTCCGGTCGATGCCGCCAGGAGAGTGGTTCGTGCGGTTCCCGAGCCCAGAGTTCTTTGAGTCTCCACCACGGCCGTTCACCGTGCAGTCGCGTCCGATCCCGCCAGGACACGCCGAAGGTGATACCCCACTGAGTCAAGAAGACGAAGAGCGGTTCCAAGAGACAGTCGCCCGGATATCAGCTCACACGGATGCAGAATACGGGGCTGAAGAAACGCCAGTATCGATCCTGACCGAGGCTCCACTGGGAGTGATTGACCTGTTGGATCTGGGGTCGCGAGACATGGACCGAGTTCTGGCATCGTTGGTGCAGTCAGCGCAGATGACGACCAGCCGAGAGACGCCCAACAAGACCGTTGACGTCGACGAGGTCCTCGATGAACTCAGTGATTGCTACGAGATGGCCGACGGCTGCTCGACCGACGACATGCCCGGTCGCGACGAGCTGGTAGGGATCATGGAGCGGTCGCGGTTCCTGGAGCTCGAAACCGACTTCACCGACTCCACCAACGCAAGCGGGAGTGATAGCAACCTGCAGGTGCGGCTGGCCGAAACCAGTGCCAGCGCAGACACAGGGATGGACGACACCGGGGAATCGCCGGTGAGTGAGGAAACCGACGAAGAGCCAACCAACGAGGAGGCAAGTGGGGATAAGGATACGCTTCCAGACGAGGACGAAGACAAGGGCGAGGGTGAAGATGAAAGCCTCGGCGGAGACGATAGTGAGAACGAGAACGAGGACAAGAGCGTCGAGACAGTCATCGAGTCAGAAACGGAGTCCAAACCAGCTGTCGGAACCAACCGAACGAGCGGTGGCGAGGGACATAGTAAGGCACTGAAGCGGATCGATGCAGCACTCCACGCCAACGGCTGGACGATGAAGACAGTCAAGCAGGACAGTCTCGATCTCCCGGACGCACGCGCCTACCACCCGGATATGGCGCAGGTCGCCCACGTCGAAGCCGAGCACACGACACCAGAAGTGCCGATGAAGGTAATCCAGAACTACCTGAAGGCCGCCGAGAAAAACGCGCTGTGCCTCGCAGTCGTTGAAGAGAGGCCCGACGATCCGCTCCACTGGGCACACCGAGTAGAGAACATTCTCTCGGATCCGGTCAAGAAACACGGCGATGATGGAACTGTTGAGCTCTACACGAACAGCGACGAGGAGTTCGAGTTCCCCGGTGGTGGCCATATCGACGGGACTGTGAGAGCAGTCCGACGAGTGACCGGTGAAGACGACTCACGCCGGTCGATGTGGACGCGCGAGTCTATCGAGGACGGCGACGACGAGTACGTGCTCCGGACGAGTGGTGGGGAGGAAATAACACGAATCACCGCAAGCAAGATTGCGGAGCCACGGAAGTCCAGCTTCCCCGCGGTCTATCGGTATCGTCGTGATTCGGAGTCGGGAACGTACATCGTCTACGAGGGTGCAGCAGAGCACACCTACGACTCGAAAGACGCTTTCACCGAAGAGTGGGTGACGGTCAAGCAACCGTTCGTCCCAGCGATCGATCTCGACGAAATCCCCACCCCGAGCGAGGACTATTCGATCGTGGTTCTGCCGGCTGAGGAAGGGGACGATCCCTACGTGTTCGAGGATGGATCGACCGCTCCACTGGCAGCACTCGCATCGGATGATATTGTGCCAGAAGCACACACCTCTACTGTGGGTGACGAGGCATCAGATGATGCATCCTCACAGGGAAGCCCGTCCTCTTCGCCGGAGTCACTCACATGGGAAGAGTCGAAAGAGCGGTTCATCGAGGAATGTCTTTTCACCGCTGATGACCTCGAATCCAATCCCGAGTTAGAGGAAGCAGCCATCATCAGCAATGGTGATCTCGTCATCCCGAAAGATGAAGCTGTTGACTCTTTCAACATGTGGCAACAAGAACATCTCAGTGAGGGCCAGCTTCCCGACAAGCCCAAGAACACATCGAGATTCACTCGGGATATCATCAACCCGTATGTCGACACTCTCGATATAGACACCAAAACGGTTCGACGGAAACTCGATAGTGAGACTCGATCTTGCTATATAAATATCGGGCTAACGAAACGCGGTAGAAACCTCAGTCAATAAAATATTTGTAGATTCTCATCTATATACTATTTCTAAGGAAAAACGCCATACAGTGCAGGGATTTAGAGGGAGACTTCGAAGGAGGTGTTCCTGCGTCACTGCTATTCGAAACACACCTGTCGAAAATCGCAATACTGCGCAGGGATTACGGGGGAGTTTGCGAGGGAGATCCAGTGGGAATTCGCATGGATAGCGAAATTCGAGGGAAAATCGCAATACGGCGTTCGGTCTTCGAGGGAGCCGGGTGGAAAACCAACCGATATAGAGGGGGGCAAATCGTATTGGACTTGGATGGACGGGAGGTTAGGGTTGATACTGTGACTATCACAGATCTGATAGTGAATCTGGGCAGGGTAGCAGCCGTCCGAAACGGTGGGTGACCAGGAGCACTTTCACACACTGACTGAGCCTGAGGTAATCGAGAATACTTCGACCAGTTCACTGACCTCGAGAGCATCATCGACACCCCACAAACAACGACGATACTCGATCTGTCTCAGTTCGATATACCTATATCGTGATACAACACATATCCAAGAATATCGCAGCAATCAGCCCCCATGATTTGGTTGAGTACACCCCCGAAATCGATCGTCGACAACGGCCCAATTTTGTCGCTCCCCGAGGGGGTGAAGGAGTCATCGCAAATGCGCCAGCTACCAGTCGCCCGAGAAACTGAATCGACGACGACCACAAGAGATCACTCCGACATCATTGGCATCGCCGAGATAATCGACCTCGACAAACTCGCTCGATTGACGGCCATCGTGTTCGGTGTCTTGCTTACTGTCTACATCACCACTCTGTGCTTAGCAATCGTGGTTGACTGGCCGATCGTCTCGACTGGTCTGTCCATAAGCAGTATTCTCTCCGGAGTGACGTTCGGGATCGGGATGGTCATCGAGATCGTTCGCTAACATCTATTCGGTGTTCCAGATGGGAGGGTCGAAGTAGTGGAGAAGTGAGGCACAGGAAGATGAGGTGACATGAGGTGAGGAAAGAGAATCACCAGATCATCCAGACTGTTCACCCCCGCTCAAGATTTGTCCACTCCTGGACGCAGTCGTGGGCTCGATTTTTCAGCCCCGAGGGAGTGAGGGACTCCAAGGAATGGCACGGATGCAGTGGCAACGGCGACGGGAGGTTGCATCGACAGCTCATCAACTCCGGACAGTCACATGGATAGTGTTGTTCGCCTTCGTTGGTCTGGACTTCGTCCTCGGTGGGATCTTTCCAGTTTGGATGGTTCTCACCGCCAGTCTCATCGTCTTCCTCGGTGGCTGCTCTCGTGTCGTCTCTCACGCCCAGAGTCGGTTGCTACGCTGAGTTCTTCTCAGAGACGACTCTCCCCCGCACCGCACAGCACAGAACGCATTCACACGCGTTTCTCGCGCGCGTTTGACGAGACCGGACAGCATCCGCGGCCGCGTCCGCAGTGGAGGGTGGTCTGGCCATCGCAACTGTCACGATTGGCCGACCGCTATACGTAGGGCAATTTATCATACCCCTGAAGGGGTGAGGTGTTCAAGAGATGAGCATCAGTGCCGACGGCGGCAACGCACAGACTCGTGATTGTCCGGACTGCAGCGAGGAGATGGAGTACGACGTCATCCGCGAGCACGGATGCGAGTTCGAAACGACGCTGTATCAGGGGTGGTGGTGTTCGAACTGTAGCAAGGGCATGGTCGCCTGTGGTGAATGCGACAGCCTACACCATCCGGACTACGAGTGTCAGCCCAAGCAGGAAGCGCGGTTCGAGGCTGCCCAGGACGAGCTCGGTGGCAAGGCGAAGATCCCCCGGTATGGTGAAGTTTCGCTTGAGGAGTGTGAAACGATCGGGGATGGTGACCCGGTCTACATCGTCGAGGACCGGTGTCCACATAGTGAGTGCGCCGGCGATCTCATCTTCAAGTTGGTTCGCAACGACGGCTTCGCCAAGCAGTATCCCCATGTTATCGAGTACGAGTACGAAGCCGTCTTCGAATACTGCTCGCGACTCGACGAGGGTTGTTCGTATCGACGGCCCTGACAGCACCAGCGCTTTCTTTTTGCTCTCTGGGGTGGCACGCTCGCTTCGCTCGTATCCTCTCCGTATCAGTGTTCTCTCTGCACCGCATCGGGGTGAGACTCCCTCCGGTCGTCCCACCCCTGCTACGGGTCGGTCGTTTCGCAGGCAAAAGCCTGGTCTACTGTCCTGGAGGTTTTGTTCTTCCCAGAGGGGGTGAGGGTTTCGAGTGATGGAGCGATGCCACTCGGAGGTTGGTGTCGAAGAGACAGGCCGGACCGAGATGAGACGAACCGAGACGACAGGAGACGAGTCGGTGAAGCCCTCGGAGTAATCAATGAGTTCTGGGACTCACAGCGGGAGACTGGTAGCGGCAGTACAGCCAGACAACAACGAAGAGTTCGAACAGATCGCATCGACCGTCGGTGCGGTGCTTGCGTATGTACCGTTCGGGTGGTGGATCAGTACGACGTACCCCAGCTTCGCACTTCTCGGTGGAGTGCTGGCAGTCGTCGTTGGGAGTGGACCGGATCTGCTGACCGGGATCGGGATCCCGAAGCGGTGGACGCATTCGCTAGCTGGATCGATCGTCATCGGCGGGCTGCTGGCCGCCGGTGGGTGGTGGTTCGCCGGTAATATCCATATCTACGCTGGACAACGGCTCGTAACGTCGCTCGCCGCGGCGGAATACGGCTTCGTGATCGGACTGGCGAGTTCGTTCGGACACGTGCTCGCCAGTGAGGTGACTGGCTCGGATATCGAGCCGTTGTGGCCGCTTACCAATCGGGAAGGGTCGGTCAACGTTCGTTCGTTGGTCGATCTCCGGAACAACGAGGGTGTCAACTTCGTTGGTTCGCTTGGAGTTGCCGCTATCGTCTCGTCGATCGTGACTGCGATGGTCTTCCCTCTGTAGGGCCGGCGTTCTCGTGGTCTCGTTTTTTGGTATCGTGACCGTATGCGTGCTGCGTACGGTTTGTTGCGCGTGTTTGGTCGTATACTGGTAGTAGTGTGAGAGTTCCACCTGGATGGAAGAGTGGAGGAATTCGGTGTGGAGCTGTGTGATCAGCGACGACGACCACGACCACGACTATGAAAGCCCCCGGAGACGCTCGAGTCCCGCGGCTCGCTGCGCTCCTCGCTTCGCTCCGGTGCTTGCGTCGCCGGGGTTCCCCGAGCGCTCCGGCCCCTTTCAGTCCCACCCACTGCAGACCGCTCTGCAACCGCTACCACTACCGCGACCGCAGAGAAACCACGCGCGCGTTCCTCACGCACGGACTGGACCGCCTTCAGCTCCACAACGGCACCGCCACCGGCGTTTCCTCGTGCCGCGCGGACGCTCGCTTCGCTCGCTCTCGCAGGGCCAGCGCGCACGCGTGCCGCGCGCACGGAATTCCGCGACGGCCCATCCGGGCCGTGGGCGAGCCGCGGGGCGCGAGCCCGGCTCAGCCTCACCCACGGGCTTCCAGCGCCGAGGGCGGCGCTGGGTCCGGGGGTTCGCTTCGCTACGCCGGTCCGCCACCCCACCCAGTCCTCCAGTCTTCTTCTCGGCGCGCGCCCCGATCCTCACCCCGTGGTAGGGGTTCGGATCGGCCCTTCAGGTTCCGTTGCGTCGTTCACGGACCTGTGCGCCGCCTTGACCTCCCTGCGGTCGGCCGGCGGCGGTGCTCGGTCAGTTCACGACGGACGGGTGCGACGCGCTGTCGAAGACTCCCTCACCCCGCTCTCTCCGCACTGCCCGAGCGGGGATTCGGTCGCCCCGTTGGGGTTTCCCACGGCGCTGTCGCGCCGGCTAGATTACTCTGACGCCACCTAAAGGCCCCGGTAGTGCTCGTTGCGACGCGCTTTCGCCCTTTCGCGTTCCAGCCTCCCCGCCCGGCGCGCGCTTGCCGAGCCAGCCCGCGACCCCGCTCGCTCCGCTAGCGCTTCGCTCGGGGGTATACCGGGGCGGCTCGCCTGCCCGCGCCAATCGGCTGGACACGATGACGACACGACGGACTGCGCAGACGCGGGGCCGAGACCGGGTTCGAACAGCCGCACCGCTCCGCGCTCACCCGGAACCGGCACCCGCCCGCGCTTCGGACAGCCGCACCACGCCGCGCTCGCGCGGCGGAACCATTAGGTGGCGACGCTTTGGGGCCGCCACTTGCCGGCAGCCCGCGACCCCGCTCGCTCCACACCGCGCTCGGGGGTGTATCGGACTGCCGCTGTGTGGCGGCCCGTCGCTTCAGAGCATAGGTTCAAGTGTAGGCAGGCGGGTGGGCCGCGGGCGGTTGCGGCAGTAGCCGACTCGCCGCAGTGGTGGTTGACTGGTGGTTCGCACGGTAGTTTGTGCGCCCTAACGGGGCGAAGGGCGCATGGATGTGTCTCGTCGATGAGACGGCGAGACGCGGTTGATGAGACAACCACGCCCCAATCGAGTAACAATGAGTTCTAAGAACTCCAGCAGTAAGACGGTTTCGGTCGCACAGGATGAAATCGAGAACGGTGTGGACGCGGAAGCGGGTGCGGAGCGGTGTGCGACGCGGTTCAGAGAGCGGGGGAACGAGGGGACGAACGGGCACGTGACGGCGGCTGACACGTTCACTGCGCCCACGAGCGTGACCCAACGTGAGGGTGAAAGCGGCATCGGTCGGGATAACATCGCCCTCGATGTGCGCGAGGACGATGCGGGTGGCGTCACGAGCCCGGTCGCAGCACAGGTCGAATCGGATGACATCTTGGCTCAGGTAGGTACGACGGAGCGTGGACAGGCCACCGTGAGCTCGAAACAGCGCGAGATGGACATCGAGACTGAACAGGGTGACAATGTGGTCTACATGGGGAATTTCGATTTCGCCGACACAGGTGACGATCCCTACGATTGGACGTGTGCCTTCGACGATCAGAGTCGGACGCTCGAACAGGAGGAGCGTGCGGCCGGCGTCGAAGCCGAATTCGATCGTCATCATGAACGTGCCCACGCCGCCCACGAGCGCGGCGAAGAGCCCGAGCGGGCCAGCGCAGAGGCCAACAAGCGGTTGGCTCGATCGTGGCTGCCCACGCCCCGTGGGAGGAAGGTCAAGGAAGTGCGAGAAGAGATGAAAGCCGAGGAGGCGAAGCCCCACCCCCGAGTGCGGGACGGTGCGAAAGAGGTCGCTGGTGAGATCTACGAGGCGGCCAGGAGCATTCGAGAGAAGTACGCGGAGGCGTGCCCGGATGTCCACCTCATCGCGAAGGATATCGCCGAGCGCGTCGCGGATGGTGACGAGCTGAATGCGGCGATTCTGGCGGCTGACGAGCGTGCGGGGAGCACGCGGCCCATCTCGGGGCAACGTCAGTATATCAAGGACATCTCGAAGTGGCAGTGGGATGCGACCATCGAAGGCGAGGTCGTCACGTTGTGGGAACCGAATGACCCGTGGAGTCAACAGCAGGTCGGGCTGGTCGATGATGGTTCAGGCCAGCAGTGTAAGGTCACGATCTGGAACAATTCCTACAAGGACACGGTGCTTCACGAGGGTGATCGGGTGCGGATCATCGATGGGGAGCCGGATCGGTACAACGGGCGGCCAACCCTGGCTGTCTCCGGTCGAACCGAGATTCAAGTGCTCGAAGAGGGTGACGGACCAGCGCCCCAGGGGGCGCGCTGGTACAATCCTCCGAACTTCGACGAGCCATCGATGGAAGAGATCGCGCGGCGGCGCACCTATCGACATCGAAACCCGAAACGGCGGTTCTCGGCCAATCCGAACAAACGATTCGAGAAGTGAGATAGAGCAAGGCGGTCTTTTTTTTTTTGGTGTCTGCAACCACCCGCGCGCCTTCGGCGCGCGTCCTCCCCAGCCTCCTCCCTGCGGGGCGCACTGGCGTGCGCCTCCTCGGTCGTCCCTCGCGCGTTCTGCCGGCTTCGCCGGCATTCATCACGCGCCACCGCTACCGCTGCTCCCACGGCCTACGAAGTTTGCTGGAGTGGCTGAATCCCGCGGTTTGATTTGTTCTCCCCTGAAGGGGTGAGGTGTTCAAGAGATGAGCGACAGTGAGAACTCGTCCTCGGGGGTGCAAGAGGCCGACCCAGACGTGCAGCCGTACGTCGATGCGGCCGACCGCCTCGAGCGCACGCTGGACGCCCAACTCCAGACAATCCGAAACATCGACTCGCGGGCCGGGTTCATCATTCGTGTGGTCGGAATTCTGCTCGGCGTGGTCGTGTCGGCAGCGTCAATCCTAGCAACGGTAAGCACGAACGCCACAGGAGGTGGCCTGGCGTTCTCGGTGGTGGCCATGGCTGCGGCGATCGTGGGGACAGTAGGATTGCTCGGGGCGATGGTCATCGCCATCATCACGTACCTGAGCAGCAATCCCCTCGCCGGGCTTGAGTACCAGACAGCCGACCTTCTGAGTTCGGCGAACTACGAACCGAACCTGAAGACGCACCTGCGCCGGACGCTTGGCGTCTACGCCTATGCACTCCAAGTGAACGGTAGAGTCATTCAGGTCAACGCTGCTCGGTTCCGCCTATCGCTAGTGGCACTTGTGAGTGGAGTGGTCTATGGGACGCTGGCGGCAGCACTCGTGGTCGCTCAGCTCGGATCACTCGTACTCGAAGGTGGATTGTTCGGGGTCGTCACGCTGGCGACGGGTCTGATCGTGTGGTACGTGCTGACGGAAAGATACAAAGTCGCGCAACCCCAACTGGAGCATACCAATGAGTAAATCTACGGCCGATTCAGGCGAGGAAGAGGAACTGACTGAGCAAGAACGGCGCAACAAGGAACTCGAAGAGGAGACCGGCGCGGTGGTACAAACCGAGCACGGTGAGCGCTACCGCGCACTCGTGATCTCTAACACCGGCGATCGCGACGAACCGACCTCGGTCTGAGCGGCGCTCTCAGGTCTTTCTTTTTCGGTGTGTGGCCACCCGCGCTCTTCGAGCGCGTCCTCCCCAACCTCCTCGCGTCGTGCCCATGTGGGCACTCGCTCGTCCCTCGCGCGTTCTGCCGGCTTCGCCGGCATTCAGCGCGCGCCACCGCTACTACGACTGCGACTGCGGCAGCAGAACCCCTCATCACACGCGTTTCTCACGTGCGACCTCAAAAGAACGCCACTTATTTCGGAAGTATAGATCTGATACAATCCTTTAGTGGTAGGGGTTGACAGACTGTACCGTCGTTGTAGTGCCTCTGTAGTTGGAAGACCGATTGAACGTCGGCCAGTTTGTCATCCCCCAGTGGGGTGAGGGCGTTCGAGAGATGGGTTCGTCGTGGGGAGAGCGACGGACAGCAACGCCTCTCACCAGTACAGCAGCAGGTGAGGGGTGGTTAAGCCCTCAGGCATGCAACCATGAGCACTAGCACTCAGAGCGGTAAGGCGGTTTCGGTCGCACAGGACGACAACTACAGCGAGTGGGCGCGGCAGACGACTCCCGATTACGAACCAGTCGTCGAACTTGAGGAAGATCGAGTCGGCAGCATGAATCACCTTTTGGGGTGACCACTATCGATTTCTTTTTTCTGTCGTTGATCTTTCCGAGCTCTCAGCACGGTATGTTCGCCACACAACCGCGACGCGTGGCACTCGTGCTACGCTGTTTCCAGTCGGCTATCCGCCACCGTATTTGCCGACGGTGCCAGCCTACTGCAACCGCAGGCCGCAGTTTTTCACCCCCGTAGGGGTGAGGGGCGGCGAAGCCCCGCGGACGTAGCGACAGTCGGTTTCGTTCTCATGGATCGAGTCAGTTCACAGTCGAGACTGGCTCACGGGAACGAGAGCGAAGTCATCGGTTCCGCTCCGCGTCCGCTCAGCAGTTTTATTCCCCACAGAGGGGTGTAGGGTCGAGAGCAATCGAAGCTCGATCTGGCCCATCAAACGAGAGGTAGTTCCACCAATGTCCGTGCAATCCACCAGTGGTTCGATCGTCGAACAGTTCCAGAACAACGCCGATGTCGCTGTCGATCCCGAGAACGTCGAAGAGCGCGTCACGACGCTCATCGATGACTATCAAGTGCCTGAGGCCGAAGCACGTCGAAGCGTTGTGAGTCACCTCCTCGATGAACACGAGGTCGATCGCGATGCGTTCTACGACCAGTCGGGGTCGGGTGGTAACGACCTCGTCGGGTGTGATGAAATCGAGACTGCCGAGCAGTGGGTTGACCTGGAGGCCGAGGTCGCCCAGCTGTGGGAGCCCAAGAGTGAGGCGATCGCTCAGGTCGGGCTGCTGGCCGACGAAACCGGGCGAATCAAGTTCGTTTCGTGGGCTGCATCGGACCTTCCCGCACTCGAAGAGGGTGAAGCGTACTCGCTCTCGAACGTCGTTTCGGACGAATACGACGGGAAGTTCTCGGTCAAGCTGAACAAGACGACCGAGATCGAGCGCCTCGACGAGGAGATCGACACCGCCGATGGATCGGAGTCGTTCACCAGCGAGGGCGCGCTGGTCACGATCCGGCCGGGTAGTGGCCTCATCAAGCGGTGTCCCGAAGAGGACTGCTCGCGTGTCCTGAATGATGGCCGGTGTTCGGAACACGGCTCGGTCGAGGGCGAGTTCGACATGCGGATCAAGGCCGCCCTCGACAATGGTCACGAGGTCGAATCGGTGATCTTCGATGCTGAAGCCACCGAGGCCGTCACGGGATGGTCGCTGGACGAGGCGACGAGCGCAGCGATGGACGCGCTCGATACCACAATCGTCGCCGAAGAGTTCCGATCCCAGCTCGTGGGGCGGTACTTCGAGATCAACGGGCCGAAGGTCGGGGAGTATCACCTCGTGGATGAAGTCGAAGAGAGCAGTCAGGATGTCGCGTTCGAGGCGGACGCGGCGCGGCTGCTCGACGAGCACTTCGACGCAGAGATGGCCTGAATCGAGTTCTAAGCAGGCCATCGTTCGCGATCGGTGGACGCAGCGTTCCGACCGCGCCGTGACGGCGACGGTCCGCAGTTTTTCACCCCCGTAGGGGTGCAGGGGTGACAGAGACGTGGAGTTGTGCCACGTAGCGTTGTACCCCAATCGAGGTTCGATCAATCATGAGTTCGAGTGCCAACAGCGGTAACGACGGTCGTAGCAATCGCCAGCCAGCCAAGCGTGCGTTCGCGGCGGAGTTCGAGGATGCATCGGAGATCTTCCAGGACGGTGACGACGAGCGGTCGCCGAAGTTCGCGGTGTTGCCCACTGGAGCGAACGCGAATCGAGTGTTCGCGGTGGGAACCCTGACCCAGACCAAAGATGTCGCCAAGGGCGGCGATAATGAGTACTGGCAGGCGCGTGTGGTCGATCGGACGGGGACGTTCTTCGTCTACGCAGGGCAGTACCAGCCCGAAGCGATGGCCGCGCTGCGGAGCATGGAGGCTCCCGAGTACGTGGCAGTGGTCGGTAAGCCCCGATCGTACGAAACGGATGACGGCGACATGCGGGTGTCGCTGACTCCCGAATCGATCACGGTGGTCGATGAGGCAACGCGCGATCGGTGGGTCGTCGAGACTGCCGAGCAGACCCTGGAACGTATCGAGGCGATGGACGTCGAGATTCGCGAGGGCGATTACAGCGAGGACATCGGACGCGCGCTCGAAGCCTACAACGAGGACGCCCCTCTTGGCGAATACGAGCAATCTGCGAAGGAGGCGCTGGCGCAGGTCGCCGGAGTCGAGGGCGAGATCGAAGGTGACGACGAGAGCGAGGCCGAAGCCAGATCTGAGTAAGAACCCAGGTAGAGCTCATCTCTTTTTTGGTGTGTGGCCACCCGCGCCTTCGGCGCGTCCTCCCCAACCGACTCGCTCTCTCCACACCGCCCGAGCGAGTCCCTCGCGCGTTCTGCCGGCTTCGCCGGCATTCAGCGCGCGCCACCGCTGCCGTTTAGCAGTGCTGAGCCAGCCTTATGTAACAGTCCCCTTTCATAGGGTAGGAGATTGTTACATAAGGTAAAATGGACACCAGCCGAGCCCGTGCCAGAATTACCGTCAAGTAGGCACGCACCGCAGTAGTTTTATTTTCCCCGGAGAGGTGAGGTGACACAACCACGATGAGTGGGTCAGATGGTCAGGTGAACGGTGGCGGCGCACAGCAGTGGTCGCGCCCGCAGCACGCTGTCGCGTATCAGGAAGCACGGGCAGTGCTGAACGCCCAGCAGCAGCGCAAGAGCAACCTCGACGACAAAGCCTTGCGAACGACACGACTCACGACAGTCGTTGTCGGGGCACTCGTCACAGCTGTCGAGGCATTCGGCCTTTCGGTGGTCGAACCGGCAGGTATTCTCGGCATTGGGCTGTTAGTGGTGTCGTTCGGCGCAGCAATCGTCGTCTATAGCTTCCAGGGGCCGTATCTTGGTCCCGGTGAGAGCGATCTTGCCGAACTCGTTGCGATGAGCGACGAGGATTGGGAGCAGCAGTTCATCAATCAGATGGGCAAATGGATCGATATGAACCGAGATCGACTCAGCAGGATTTCGGTGTGGCTGATCGCTGGCGACGTAGCGCTGTTCGCCGGTGTTCTCGCCACCCTGTACGCGATAGCGATATAAGTATGGAACAGTCATACTCACCCATGGCCGAGACCGAAGAGAGCGAGAAAACGTTCCCCCGTGACGGTTCGGGAGCTACATGGGGATCACCCGCAGAAGCGGTCCAGGGATGGATACGCAGGGTGAGAAACCGCTTCCAAAACGGCCGTTCAGACTCCGACTCCGACGCAGAGGAATGAGCGATCGCACGGATCACAAATCAGATCTGTCGATCGAAGAGTGGGGTGCGACCTGGGGGTCGCCAGCCCGCATGGCCCGTCGACTGCTGGATCGGTTCCGAAACGGGACGCAAAACGGGACCACTCCTTCTGAATCCGACTCGGAGTAACCCAGTCGTCTTTTTTGCTCTGTGACCACCCGCTCGCTTCGCTCGCGTCCTCCCCAGCCGACTCGCTCTCTCCACACCGCCCGAGCGAGTCCCTCGCGCGCGGACTGCGCTTCGCGCAGTCACGCACGCGCCGCCGCTCCGGAACCGACCGTTGTGGTTTGTCTCGGTCACGAGCCGTGAGCCATGCTCGAACAACCGAGTGCTTCCCAGCATCCCTCCCGCGGGCTCCCAGTCGCGAACGAACTGCCCGATCTCCAGGGGTGGGAGTGGAAGCTCTATGCACCGAACACGTACGAATGCGGTACGACAGCAGTCACAGCCCGGAAACGACTACTCGAAGAATCCGAATCGTTACCCGGTGAGGACCGGTTCGCGTACGTCATTTCGGGCCTCGCCGAATATCTACTCGCCCACGGCGTTTGCGAGATCGCCGTTCCGCAGTACTATTCCCGGTTCCACGACGAGTTCGACCCCGTCATCGCCGAATGGACCATCGAACGGCACGGCAGCGCTCTCGGCATCGATGCGAATCTCCTCGAATGGACAGTCCGACTCGCCGAAGGCAAAGGCCGCATCGACCACGACGCGCTCTCGGTCTATCTGTGTGACAATCGTACGCTGGTCGTTACGGGTTCGCGGGGCGCGTTCCTCGTCGACGTGGCTCCACTCAAACAGCGCTCGCTCGATCAGACGCCACCACCAGCGGAACGGGTCGATATCCATGGATTCGTCGTTCCAGAGGCTGACCCCGACCACCAGCGCGGGCTTCGGCGATTCATCGAGATTTTCGACCGCCACGCCGAACCGACGCTCACGAGCTACAAACACCTCAGCGACGGGAAACACGTCTTCGAGACCGACACCGGCCGCGATGTGTACGCCGGATCGCAACTCCGCCATCTCGCCCGGATGACCGTCGACGAAACCGATCTTCGGGGAGCCTACAACTACGATCTCGACGGCGATACCCACCAGAGTGTCTGGGACAGCGAGACCGCCAGCCACGCGCTCGGCGACGAGACCCATCTTGGGACCGTCGTCGGCTTCGAACACATCTGGACCGAGAAAGAGCACATCATGAGCAACACGCTTTTCGAGCTTCAATCGAAGGCGAAATATTGGTGCTTCCAGCCGCGTCCGCAGCGATATTCGCACTTCGACTTCCAGGTGGGATCACTCGATGGGAAGATCGACACGTTCGCGAACGGATCCTGAGTTCGTTTCTGAGTTCGTTTCTGTGGTATCCACCAGCAGTTTGTTCGCTCTGGAGGACTGAGAAGACCAATGAACTGGGTACAACACGCTGTTGCAGCGGCCGACCTCGTCTCGGCACAGCTCAGCAGGGCAAACACGAGATGCTTGCGACAGCCGCTTCAGTCGCTTCGAATCGTGCGCGAAACGGCGACGGATGCGGTGATCACCGCCCACCTCGAGCAAGCACGCGAGGACGTTTCAAAGGGCAACCGAGAGGGCTTCGAGCGCCATTGCGAGTACGCGGGGCAGCTCGCTCGCTGGCACGCTCCTGACCGGTTGGATGATATCGAGCGCCTGTTAGAGACCCACTCTGATCGACACACGGACTCGCTGAGCCGTCGATAGCCTGCTTTCCGGGTGCGTTCGCCAGCAGTTTGTCTGCCCCCAGAGGGGGTGAGATGCTGGTAAATTGCCTCCGGCACCCGTTCCGGACGCTCAAGCAGGTCCACGCAACGCTCATTCATCGAACCATCACCGCGAATCTCGACCAAGCGCGCGAGCACGCTGCCAACGGCAACTTCGAAGGTTTCGAGCGCCACTGTGGCCACGCCGAACGACTCGCCGAGCGCCACGCCCCGAGTCGTGTCGACGACGTCGGCCGGATTGCGGCCGCGGGTCCCGATCTGTTCGGTGACTCGACTGACGCGAGCCAACCAGAAGCTACCAGGAAGACTGCCAATGTCTGAAAGCGACTGTGAGTTGCCCACTCGGTCTGAAACCGTCGAACAGGTTGAGTGGAACGACCGCTTCGCTGAAAACATCCCGAGCTATCTGAGCGAGGAACAAACCCAAGCACGGCTACGAACCGGAATCGAACGTGGATTGAATGCGCTCTGGGAAGAGCACGGCCGACTCACTGATATCGAGATCGAGACCGAGGTCCACCGGAGCCGTCTCGAACCCCAGTGCAGCTACCTCGAAGTCGAAATCGAGGCTGTCTCGGTACGGTGGTCGCGGTAGCAGAGCGCGGTGCGGGAAGCAACGCTGCGGTTGGCGGCGGAACCTGCGGAAGCGGCGGTGCGGCGGAGCAGCAGGGCGGTTCGGCGGTGTCGTATGGCCTTATGTAACAAGACAAGGAAGGTGGGTCCCAGTCGTTACATAAGGCCCTAACGGCGGCGTTTACAGCCGTTCCCGAACGTGATCGACTACACAGCACGGACGAGTGGCACCGGACCGCAAGCCCCAAACCGCGGACTGCAACGTCTGAACCGCGAACCAAGAACCGCGACCGCCTCAGCATTTTATTTCCCCCAGAAGGGGTGCAGGGTCGAGAGAAACGATCATCGGCCCAATCGGAGACTCGAACCATGTCCACGGAATCCAAGCAGATGGCCGGCGAGGCACAGACTCAGAACAACGCGGAAAGCGGCGGTAGCAGCGGTAGCGGCGGTAGCGGCGGTAGCGGTGTCGACTACCCGACTGGGTGTGCGGCGATCAACAGCACTGGCCGGTGGCTCGACATGGAAGTCGAAGTCCTCGAACTGTGGGACTACGGTTCGGTGGATGCAATCGCACAGGGTGGTCTGCTCGGCGATTCGTCAGGCTACATCCGATTTGTCACGTGGGCGTCGTCGGACCTCGATGAGCTCGAAGAGGGCCAGTCGTACGCGCTGGAGAGCGTCGTTTCCGGCGAGTTCGAGGGCAACTACACGGTCAAACTCAATTCGGAAACCGAGATCACGGAGATCTCCGGCCCGGCTGCCGAGCGCGATCACCTCGCTGCTGACGGCGATACTGCCGTGGCGCTGGGGACGATCGATTCGGCCGACAACTGGATCGACGTCAAAGCCGAAGTCGACCAGCTGTGGGAGCCCTCCACCGACAGCATCGCCCAAGCCGGGCTGCTCTCAAGCCGGTCGGGGTCGATCAAGTTCATCTCGTGGGTCACTTCAGATCTGCCCGAGCTCGAAGAGGGTGAAACGTACAGGCTCGAAAACGTCGTGACTGACGAGTATGAAGGACGGTACTCGGTGAAGCTCACTTCGGAAACCGAAATCGAGCAGCTGAACGGCGTGGTCGCGGTGACCAAGTGACGGTCAGGCTCTTCCACTACTCTCTTTTTTTGGTCTTCGACCACCCGCGCCTTCGGCGCGTCCTCCCCAGCCGACGGCCGGCGCGGCGCACCTCCGTGCGCCGACTTGGCCGTCCCTCGCGCGCGGACTGCGTCTCGGCGCAGTCACGCACGCGCCACCGCTACCGCACAAATTCCATCCTTAGCCTCTCTCGGCGTGTCCTTTATTTCGTTGTGGAGGAACAGACAAGCATGAACACTATCCACGAGATCACCGAGTTGACGTTGGCAGCTCGTCAGTTCCACCCACCAAAGGGAGAGAACTGAACAATGCCCTCGCAGAACGGACCGTCACCGCCAAAGCCCGAATCGGTTGGTCGCGTCGCAGAATCCTTTAGAATCGGGACGATACCCGTCGGCAAGAAGCCGTAGCTGATACCTGAAAGGAAG
>NZ_JAQJDA010000022.1:0-55431 GCF_028617175.1 Halococcus sp. PRR34
CATTGGTCATGTACGACTGCTGTCGGCGGGATGCCGTAATCTCCGTGACTCGGTTCCGCTACGCTACACAAGAGCGATCGTCTTTGACCGCGTATGGAGAGGGATGAGCAGGAAGAAGCACGTCGTTGATCTCTCTGATGAGGAACGGAGAACGCTTGACTGGTTCATCTCGACTGGTGAACGCAAGGCCGAGGACAACATGCGGGCGCGGATTCTCTTGAAGGCTGACGACGGGCTCACAGATGCGGAGATCTGTGAGCACGTCGGCTGTAGTATCGGGACTCCGTACAAGGCGCGCAAAAACTACTGCAAACGAGGGCTCGCGGCGATTCATCGCCGCAAGCCCGACCGCGAATACGAGCGAAAACTCGACGGAGACGCTGAAGCACGCCTCATCAAACTCGCCTGTAACGACCCGCCAGAAGGGTACGCTCGCTGGACGCTTCACCTTCTCGCCGACGAACTCGTCACCCTCGACGAGATCGACTTCGAGTCGATCTCTCACGAAACCGTGAGACGGCGTCTAAAAAAACACCCTCAAACCGCATCTCTACGACTACTGGGCGATTCCCGCTGAAGACGACGGCCAGTTCGTCTATCACATGGAGGATGTTCTCGATCTCTACCACGAACCCTACGACGAGGACCGCCCTGTCATCTGTTTCGACGAAACCAGCAAGGCGCTTCGCGGCCACAAACGCGACCCGCTCCCGGCTCAACCGGGAGCGGTCGCACGTGTCGATACTCACTACAAGCGCAACGGCAAGAAGAACCTTCATCTCGCCACTGAACCGTTGACTGGCTGGGTCAACGTCGAGATCACCGAGAAGCGACGAACGTGCGAGTGGATCGACCGAATGGTTGGACTCGCTGATGAGCACTACCCGGATGCGGACTGCATCCGGATAGTGCTCGATAACCTCAACACGCACAATCCTGCCGCCTTCTATCGGTTCTTTCCACCGAACGAGGCGCAGGCGTATCTCGACCGCTTCGAGTTTCATTACACGCCAAAGCACGGGAGTTGGCTGAATATGGCTGAAATCGAGATTGGCGCACTCAAACGCCAGTGCCTCGACCGGCGAATCTATCACGCAGCGACCCTCCGGTCGGAGGTCGCTGCGTGGCAGGATCATCGTAACGCTGCTGATGGGCTGATCGACTGGCAGTTCACCACCGATGACGCCCGAATCAAGCTACGCCAGCTCTACCCAGTACCGCTCGAAGAGGACTAGCGAGATTACGGTTGCAGCTACACTCAGGCTGTCACGCCGGGTGGATCGTACACTTCGCCGCGGTCGAGCATATGGTAGATCGACACCAACATCTTCCGGGCAGTCGCCACCGCTGCCTTCTGTTTGTTCTTCCGCCGCTTGATGCGGTCATAGAACCGACTCAGATACTCGTCGCCGACCGTATGAACGGCTGAATGAACCGCCTGGACCAGCACCCACCGCACCTTTCCCGAACCGTTCTTTGAAATACTCCCTTTGAACCGCGAGTCGCCAGACTCGCGGATCACCGGGTTCAATCCCACGTACCGCACCACTTCCTTGGCTCGATCAAATCGATCAATCTCGCCGATTTCCGCGTAAATCACCAATGCTGAGTAGTGGGCGATACCCGGAATCGTCATGAGGAGTTGGGTCTCTCTGCACCCTTCTGCACGCTGATCGATCCGCTCATCGAGCTGATCGATCTCTTCGGTCAGCGTATCGATCACTGCCAGATATGAGGACAACAGCCCATCCCAGGGCGCTGGTAGCGACAGCTCATCGAGAAACGCTCGGCCCTTCACGCTTAACGGCTTGATCTTTCGTGTGATCCCGTTGTCCAGCAGCAATGCGTGGATTTTGTTCGCGAAACTCGTCCGCTTCTCCAGCAGGCTGATCCGGCCGCGCACGAGTGCGCGGCACTCCCGGATCTCACCAGTCGGAACGTAGCTCTCGGGAACTGAGCCCAACCACAGCAGTCGAGATAGTTCCTTGGCGTCGATTCGGTCGGTTTTCTTGTCGGTTCGAGCGATCGCTTTCAACTTCGGCGGGTGCCCGACACTCACGTCCAGATACTCGGACAGCATATCGTAGATGTAGAAGTAATTCGTTGTAGCTTCCAGCAAGGCTTCACCGCCAGCGTATTGCTGGGCAATCTCTCCGAGGTCCGTGTTTTTGACACGGACCTGCTCGATCACTTCTCCGTCGTCGTTGCGGACGGCCACTTGGGCCTCCCGCTTGTGGATGTCGATTCCTAAGAACATGTGTTCTCACTCCGGGGCACCAGTGCGTTGGATGAGACTCACGTATTCGGGCTTTCCCGGCTGTCGCCTGCGGCGGCAGCCGGGCTGGGACGCCCCATTCTCGGCTTCCTTCGCACTCGGACCAGTCAGGCACGCGTGGTCGAAGCCGCCGGACTTCACTCGGTCTCTTGTGCCCCATGCTTTGCCTTGACCCGGCTAAGGTAGCAGATTTTCCCCATCGAGTCAGGTAGGTAGTTTTCTCATGCACAGCATGTGCCGAATCTATATCCACACTGCAAATTTCGAAGGAAATCCTGCATGACAAATCAATCTAGCCAGCTTCAAATCCAGGACGGGAGTTAAAATCAATCACCAACCTAAAACCCTCAAGAATCTATATATAGATTGAATTAAACTATCCAACTTCTGATCTTATGATAGCTTGTCCTGTGATACGAGTTTTGGGAGTGGATGTCGGTTACGCGGTTTTCGGAATGCCGCGAGGACAGAGCCTGCCGGCACCGCCGACACGCTCGTTATCGCGGTTCGTCAAAAGGGGCAGGTTGTAGTTGAGCAAGTCCAACCAAGTGCCCCGAATGAGTGTTGTAGATGTCCAAGTGTAGTCTTTTCGCATCGATAGTGGGCTTTCGAACCACATCAGCTGGACTATGCTCCTGTGACTCCGCTTGGCGACTCTATTGTCCATTCATTGATTCACCAGTGCGCTGTCTAGTTGTCAGCCTTTGCCACCCCATCCTTGTTCCATGCTCTGGGGATTAGCAGGCTTTCATACCATCACTGCCTCACCAGATGACGTACCAAGAACTGCGGGCATCTGGTGTATGTCAATCAACAAGAAGTCAGTCCGCTGGCTGCGCTTCTGTAGGAGCGGATACGCCAGGGAGACTCGGCACACTCAGGTCGACCCGGCGGAGGAACTGTGCATTGATTGCGACGATCACCGTCGAAAGCGACATCAGGAGCGCTCCAATCGCCGGCGAGAGGAGAATTCCAACGGGGGCGAGCACGCCGGCAGCGAGCGGGAGTGCAAACACGTTGTACCCGGCCGCCCAGACGATGTTCTCCTGCATCTTCCGATAACTCGCCCGGCTCAGCTTCACGAGGCGAACGACATCCATCGGATTGTTCTGGACGAGGATAATGTCTGCCGACTGGACGGCAACGTCTGTCCCGCTCCCGATCGCGATCCCGATATCAGCCCGTGTAAGAGCGGGTGCGTCGTTGACGCCGTCGCCGACCATCGCCACGAGCTTTCCCTGATCCTGGAGTTCGGTCACTTTCGTATCCTTATCTTCGGGGAGGACTTCGGCGAAGACCGTGTCGATGCCGAGGTCGTCAGCAACGGCATGGGCGACATCCTCCGAGTCACCGGTTAGCATCGCGACCTCGATATCGAGTTCGTGGAGCGCATCGACCACCTGGTAGCTCTCCTCTCGAACGACGTCGGCGAGGGCGAACGCAGCGATGAGCTCGTCTTCGCGAACCAGATAGACGACCGTCTGTGCGTTCTCTCCGGCCCGCTCTACGAACGTCGTGAGTCCTGACGGAACGTCGCTATCGAGCTGCGAAAGGAGGTTTGGGCCGCCGACGTAGACCGTATTCCCGTCGATAGTCGCGCGCACGCCACGGCCCTTGAGCGCCTCGAAGTCGGTCGCGTCCCGTGCCGTGACGCCCTGCTGGTCGGCCGCCTCCTGGATCGCCTGTGCAATCATATGTTCTGAGTCACCCTCGACGGCCGCCGCCAGCGCGAGCGCTTCGTCCTCGCCGACACCCTCGACGGTCGCCACATCGACGACGCCCTGTTCTCCCTTCGTCAGCGTGCCCGTCTTGTCGAAGATGATCGTATCCAGGTCCCGCGCCTGTTCCATGGCGATACGGTCCCTGATGAGCATTCCATTTCGCGCAGCGAGTGAGGTGTTGATCGCGACGACGAGTGGGATGGCGAGTCCAAGCGCGTGCGGACAAGCAATCACCAAGACTGTGACAACCCGCTCAATGACTTCGGCGTTGAACGAGAGAGCGACCGTCCACGCGATAGCGGTCACGATTGCCGCAGCGACGGCGACATAGAACAGCCAGCCTGCCGCTCGGTCGGCGAGCATCTGCGTTCGGGATGCGCTCTCTCGGGCCTCCTCGACGAGTCGCATAATGCCCGCCAGCGTCGTCTCGTTGCCCGTCGCACTGATCCGCACCCGAAGGCTGCCGTCCCCGTTGATGGTGCCCCCGATCACCTCGTTGTCTGGCTCTTTCGAGACGGCCCTGGACTCACCGGTGATCATCGATTCGTTCACGTCCGAGTCACCCTCCTCGACGACCCCGTCGGCAGGCACGCTCGCGCCAGGGCGCACGAGCACGAGGTCATCTTCTTTCAGTTCACGCACCGGAACCTCCTCGGTGTCACCCCCGTCGGTGATGCGCTCGGCCGTGTCAGGGAGGAGCTTCGCCAGTTCGTCGAGCGCGCTCGACGCCCGGCGGACACTCCGCATCTCGATCCAGTGACCCAACAACATAATGTCGATCAGCGTCACGAGCTCCCAGAAGAACGCCGACATCGTGGGGAGGATGACACTCGCGAGACTGTAGACGAAGGCGACAGTGATCGCCATCGAGATGAGCGTCATCATCCCCGGCGAGCGCTCCTCGAGTTCGGGAACGGCCATCTGGAGGAACGGCACGCCACCGTAGGCGAAGACGATTACCGCGAAGACTGGGTTGATCCACTCACTGCCGGGGAACGCCGGGACGGAGAATCCAAGCCACTCTTGGAGTGTCTCGCTGTAGAGGAGAACTGGGATCGAGAGCAGCGTCGAGACGAAGAAACGCCGACGGAACAACTGTTCGTGGCCGGCGTGCATCCCACCGTGGTCGTGGCCGCCTTCCTCGTGGTCTATGTCATGTTCGTATTGCTCGTGGACCTCGTGTTCGGCCACGTCAGCATCCTCGGCCTCCTCCTCAAGTATCGATTGTTCGACTCGATTCTCTCTTTCTTCATGCGTGGACGTCTCATCACCGCCCTCAGTTACTGAATTATGATGCGAGTGGTCACCACCCGAATCTTCGTGGTTCGTCGAGTGTTCGTGGTTGTCCATGTGTTACTCTCGTGTTGCGAGCGAATGAATGCCCATCGGCACCGTCCGTGTAGGGGGTCTTCTCGGACTGGTCTGAAGAGTTCGGCACAATTAACTCTACAGACGACCCACTACTTGGGGCATGATTCGCAACAATCTCAGCATCCTGTGTACTGTCTGTGGAGCTGTGTTCGGATATGCAGTTGGTGGATTTGAAGCCGCCAGTCTGGGGACACTCGTTGGGTTTTTTCTTGGGAAGACTGCCAACAGTCTGCTGCGTGCTGTCGACGATTTTGATCTGTGAGGGAGGGGTGTTCCCGATTCTCCAGCGACTCGGATATCGTGATCAGCTCTCCCCTGCCTCACTCTCTGACCCTGCTCCACCATCAGCGATCGCGGTCTCAGTCCGGCGTTCGTGCCACTGCCATTCCTGGGTGAACTGGCCGCTTTCCTTCAGGCTCCACGGGTCAGCGTCCTCCATCGAGGGAGCTTCGTACCACGATTGGACGAAGTTCCAGACCCAGATGACCTGACCGACGAAGATGATCAGCGCGCCGAGGGTTGCGAGCTGGTGGAAGACGGTAATGATGTTCACCGGGCCGAGCGGGAAATCGTACGTCGCGTACCGACGGGGCATCCCGAGATAGCCGAGGAACAGCATCGAGAAAAACGTGAGATTGGTTCCGATCATCGTCAACCAAAAATGGGCTTTCGCCAGTTTCTTCTGATACATTTTCCCGGTGAAGATCGGATACCAGTAGTACAGCCCGGCGAACACCGCAAAACCGATCGCGCCCATCACGATGTAATGGAAATGACCGACCACGTAGTAGGTGTCGTGGAGCACGAGGTTAACCGGGATCGAGGCAAGGAACACGCCGGTGACGCCGCCGATGATGAAGTTCGAAACGAAGCCGATACAGAACAGCATTGGTGCGGTCAGCTTCACGTTGCCGCCCCACATCGTAGTGGTCCAGTTGAACGTCTTGACCGCGCTCGGGATCGCGATCGCGAGCGAGACCGCCATGAAGCTCGCTTGAATCCGCGGGTCTATCCCGGTCGCGAACATGTGGTGGGCCCAGACGCCAAACGAAAGCACCCCGATCGCCAGCGTCGAGTAGACGACGAACTTATACCCAAACAGTTTCCGATCCGAGAATTTCGGAATGATGAGGCTGACAAGCCCCATCGGCGGCAAGACGAGGATGTACACCTCGGGGTGGCCGAAGAACCAGAACAGGTGCTGCCAGAGGATCGGACCGCCGCCCTCTCCGACCGCGAAGAACGTCGTCGCGAAGTTGCGGTCGAGCAGCAGCATGATGAGCGCGCTCCCCAATAGCGGAAACGCGAATAGGATCAGCCCGGACTGCGTGAGCATCGTCCACGAAAACATATCGAGGTTTGCCCAGTTGACGTCGGGCCCCCGCTCGGCGAAGATTGTGGCGATGAAGTTGATTGCCCCGATCGTCGCCGAGACGCCCGTGAGGTGGAGGCCGAGTAGCATGAAGTCGACGCCGACATTCGCCTGCGTGCCGGCCCCGACACCGGCCGACAGCGGGGTGTACATCGTCCATGCAGTCTGTGCCGGAACGATATCGAGGCTTGCGATCGGTGCGGTGAAAAAGCCGCCCCAGACCAAAAGCGCGCCGGGCGGCAGCAGCCAGAACGCGATGGCGTTGATCCGTGGGAACGCCATGTCGTCGGCCCCGATCAGGAGGGGAACGAAGTAGTTCCCGAATGCTGAGAGGATCGGCGTCCCGAACAAGAACAGCATCGTGATGCCGTGACTCGTGAGCAGGGAGTTGTAGAACTCCGCGCCGATGACATCGGTGGCCGGCGCGATGAGTTCCGCGCGCATCAGCATGACCATGATGCCGCCGACGGAGAACGCAATGAGCGCGTAGGCTCCGTACAGCATCCCGATGTCTTTGTGATCCACAGTCGTCAACCACCGGATGATCCCACTGGGCTTCTCCTCGTGTGCATAGCCGGTCTCCTCGCCGACGGCACCACCGCCAGCCAGCGGAGTGTACGACCGCCAGTCTTCGATACGGGTGAGCCAGACTGCCACGCCCGCGAGGAGCAGCCCCATCAGGACCGTCAGCGCGAGCTGGGCTTGTGCCATGTCTGTGACTGCGATCCAGAGCCTAAAGAAATCTTAGATTCCCTCGTCCCTAGATCAAGAAGTGAGCGCGGAAGAATGATCGCCATGGTACAAGCCCCCGCGCTCTGTCAGACTTTCTTGAGCGAGGATTATAATAGTGTCGGGGGCGCTGCTAGGGTGGTGCAGAGTTCTTGGGTGAATGTTTTGTTCTCGACTGGTCAAATTTGACTACAGAAGCGATGGAGGACGCTCTGGATTTGTATTACTATCCCAGCTTTGTACGTTTATAATGGATCTTATGAGCACGGATTAAATAACGTAAATGTGTCCATTTCGCTCCGTGAGTGCTCGTAGATCGGTGATCAACCAGCCGGTGATCATCAAATTTGACCCGATCTGGCCCGTACTCGCCTCCACAGCAGGCCCGTCAAGTCACAGACTATCGGATAGATACTGCTTTGTGGAGCCTGAGACAGTATAATTCGGGTATATTTATGAATGTACAAAGTCGAGTTACTATGGACGATTCCTGCATCTCGATCTTCACTCCTGTTCCAGACATCACCGTGAGGTACTGATGATAGACTCGTATACAGGCGTCCGTTTCTCAATTATCGGCGTGTACACGCCACTCCGCGCTCAACTCATCACGGGTCTGCGTGGTGAACTTCCCGTTTCGAAAGATCGTTACTCGTCCATTTTCCGCACTCAGAGTAATCGTCGTCACGACGGCCGACCGGATGGATGTATCAAGCGCACTCATATGGCGTGATCCCTCCACTCCGCGTATTCCAGTGACGTGTTCTCTCGCTGTTCGCGTGAGTGATCAGTCGATAGGTCTCTGAATCGGACCATCTGACGCTGAACCACGCCGTCGACACTGATGACCACAGCACCATCCTGTGATGAGGCGACCTCTTTCGCGATTTCGTAGAAATCCGTGATATCGTCGAGAACGTGTCGTGATTTCTCGATGGGCCAATGGTTGTCCCCCCATTGCATCGGCGTAGTCACGAAGGGAGGGTCCGGAAACGATGGCAATATAGAGCCCCGGTCCACGCGTGTACGGTTCATCCCATCGGTCGAAACTGATACTGTCGGACGGAAACACGTGAATATCGAGCGGCGGAGACGCCGGACAGCAACTGGATATTCCGGCTGCGTTTCCGGGAGAGTTCTGTCCGACAGTATGAGACTGATATCCTCCTCAGCTTTGCACGTTCAGAGATACCACCCTTTAGAACCGTCTGAGCCGTCCGAATGAAGGAAGAGATGCTCGATTTCCTCCATCAACTCGTCGAGCGCCTGTTTTGGGTGGTCTCGAACCCATGAGAACAGGTTATACACGACTTCCTTCAGAGCGTATTCCAGCTGGACTTGGATCGATGACGCTTTCGAGCACAGCGTTCCCGAGGCGTTCGATTCCGGACCAAGCCGCAGCAGACTGTAGGCCAGCATCTGCAGGTGGCAGTGTCGACTGGCACCTTCTTCATCCCGGACCTCGCAGTCTCCAAAGCCCAGATCCTGCTTCGAATCCTCGAAGAACACCTCTACCGGCCACCTGAATGAGTATGACCGGATCAGATGTTCAGACGGCGCATCGATCTTGTTCGAGGCGAAATACCTCACCGGATTCTCTTCGTCCTCCTCGTCGGTGACTTTCTCCGCGATGAGGAGTCGGACCTCGCCCAACTTCGAGATAGACCGCTTCTGCGTCCAGATTTTGTAGGTTTCATCATCGATTTCTCGCTCAGTTTTGTCGATGCGCTCTTCCAGCGCATCGACGCGGATCTCCTCGCCACCGTAGGTCACTTGCCGATTGCTGCGAAGCGGGCCGACCCAGTCCTTATCGTATGATTCGATGTGCTCGATGAGATTTGAATCGTGCGTGAACCACGCGTCCATGAGGTAGGTGTCCGCCGGGACACCTACCTCTTCTTCGAGTTCTGTGACAATCTCTCGGGCAAGATCGTACTTCGAGCGATCGTTGTCATCATCGTAGAGGCGAAAGGCGAGCGGGTAGGCGGTTTTGTCGTCAGCGTAGAACGCGTAGACGAGGTTCTGTCCCCAGACAGTCTCGCCTTCGGCGTGATCGTAGAACGTGCCGACACCGGGAAGTTCCTTCCCGGTTTTGTCGGTGACCGAGTCGTCGAGGATGACGTAGCCATCCTGTGACCACCGCGTCTCACCGTGTTTCTGTAGCTCTTCGAGCCGTTCGTGGTTGACCTGGTCTTCGTCCCAGTCGTACTCGGTGAGGAACTTGTTGACTGCTCGTTTGCCCTGTGCGGGAAGGACCTCACGTTCGATCCCTGCCACGGTCTTGTTGCTGTAATGACCCAGAAAAGTTATGAAGATGACGTAGGACAGCGAACGTTATGGCTGGAGATCGTCACAAAGAGATCGTCCGCCATCTCAGCGAAGACGATCTCGATCGGCTGCTCGACGAGACTGACGATGACAAAATAAGCAAGCGGCTGACGTTCGTCAAGCGGCTCTACAAAGGCGCAACGCTTGAGGACGCTGCCGACGACGTCGGCAGGTCCTCTGCAACCGCGACTCGCTGGGTACGACGATGGAACAAAGGTGGACTCGGTCGTCTGACCCCGAACTTCGGGGGCGGAAGGCCCCCGAAGCTCGGTGAGGACGAACAAGACGAGCTTATCGAACTCCTTCGTGACGGTCAACCGTGGAAATCACAGGAGGTTCAACACCTTCTGATGGATGAGTTCGATGTTGAGTATCACCCAGATTATCTCGGAACGTTCCTCCGCGACCTCGGTCTCTCGTACGCGAAACCCCGACCAAAGCGTCCCAATCAGCCGGAGAACCCAGACGAAGTTCTCGACGAGCGCGTCGACGACGCGCTCGACGAAAGTGAGGATGAGCAGCCACACAACAAACGCATGGGTGATGACGAAGAAGGATGGATCGTCGACGAGGATGTCTGCACTGATGGCGGCACCGTGATCGGATTTTTTGATGCTTCACACCCACAGCCGTACGATAACTCACGACGTGTCTGGTACGTCGACGATCCACACGTCGAACGGCCGTTAGTCAAGACGGAGGATTCTGCGGTAGGGTTCTACGCGCTCAACGGAGAAAGTCTCGTGACGTTCACCGAAGACGAGACGAAAGAGCGGATTTGCGAGGTGTTAGAGATGGTTCGTGAGCAGAATCCGGGCAAGCGGATTCTGCTCGTCTTGGACAAGCATGGCTCTCATATCTGTGAATACACGCGCAGGCGCGCGCATCAGCTTGGGATCGACCTGATTTTCTTACCATCAGGATCGCCGCATCTCAATCCAATCGAGAAAGTATGGGATTATCTCAAATGGACAATGTGCCCAATAATCGTCGCGAATGAAGAGGAATTCAAAGAGCTCGTCAAGAATGTTTTCAAGCAAATAACTCGACGGATTAGCTACGCACAATCGTACCTGTTTAGCGTAGTTCCGTCGTAGATGCCTCTGCTTGCGAATCTGGCCGCTTTCCTCCCAGTACTGACGTCAGCTGATCGGGTGGGTCGAGTCCCTGGCGTTCCCACGTCGCTACCATCGTCGAGAGGATTTCGTGGATGCGGACTCCGGTTTCTGACCGGAGTCCGCCGAAGATTTTCCGCATCACGACCTGCTCGCGCAGAGCGCGCTCTGCGCGGTTGTTCGTTGAATCAACGTCTGGTTCTGTGACGAACGTCAGCCAACAGCCCAGTCCGTTCCTGATCTTCTCGGCTAACTGCGTCACTTCCTCGGCCTCGTAGTCCGCTCTGATCAATTCCTCCAGACACAGCGAGGCCTGCGCCCGCCTCCGCTCGCGGGCGGAGGCGGGCGGGTCCTCCTCGTCGAACGCGGTCAAATCCTCGTGGAGGTCGTGCAGTACCTCCGAGACCGGCTCAGCCTCTTCGTGCCGTTCAGCTACGTACTTCGCTTCCCGGAGCAGATGCGCCCAGCAACGCTGAAGTTTCCCGTGATAGCTCGGATCCGCCGACCAGCCGTCACAACTCAGGGTGGCGTCCTCGGCGAGTTCGTCGCCGAGGACGTCCTCCAGTACCTGACTTCCACGGCTCTCGTTGATCGTATAGAAGACGTCCTCGTCGGTCACGAACGTCCAGACCCAGTGCTGGTCCCCATCGACCGGAAAGCCGGTTTCGTCGCAGTAGATCACGTCGCTGTCACGGACGCTGGTTCGAACGTCCTCGTACGCGGGTCGCAGCCGGTCTGCGACCCGCTCGATCATGTTGTAGATCGTCCCTGGTGAGACTGGATGATCGAGCTGCCAGTCGAAGAGTTCAGCTTGTTTCCGGTGCGGAAGACGGCCGTGATAGCGGAGGAGGGCGGTTTGGGCCAGCAGGTGTGGCCCAAACCGCCCGTTTTCCGGACAGTCAGGATGTTCGGCGACGACCTCGTTGCCACAGGAGCACTCCTGCTTTCCGAGCTCGTATTTCGTGACCTCGGTTGGAACGGGGAGCGGAATATCGACGATGACGCGGGTGACATACTCGTCAGGATCGGTGAGAACGCGGTCGCACTCGGGACAGTACGTCTTCCCGACCCGGACGGTCCTGTCCGGGTCGGGTGGTGGTCGGGTCGTTCCATCATGGCCGGGGTTGCGTCCGGGTGAGGAGTCGCTGGCGGCGTCGGGGTCGCCGCCAGCTTCGTCGTTCTCGTCGTCTTGCTCCGAATCGGAGTTCTGTGGCTGTTGTCCAGCACCGCCCTTCTTGCTGGACGGTGTGTGGGCGTTTTCGTACTTCTTGAGGCGGTTTTCGAGCTCTTCGATTCGTTCGTTCTGGGCAGCGTTTTGCTGGCGAAGAAACGCGTTCTCAGCGAGAAGAGCGAGATCTCGCTGGGGAAGGATCGTCCGACCCACAGAACGGATCGCCGGGTCGTTCGACCTCGGCGATCCGTCAGGCCCGGAAAGCACGATTAGCGGCTGTTCGTCTTGCTCTTCCCTGAGAGCTACGATTTCGAGTTAGCCGTTCCGCTAAACAGATACGCACAATCTTGGTGTGAGGAGTTCCTCGATCTTCAAAAGTTATCTTGATCATTAGCGGCAACAAGACCGGTGGTGTAGGTTTTCGCGTGGTGCTGCTGCTCGGGCGACAGTGATTCGAACTCGTCGATTGGTTCCGTACACGACAGGAGATCTGTGATTGGCAGCATCGCCCGTTACTCCTACCTACATGGTGGCGCTACTTAACGTGCAAAGCTGAGCAGCCTCAATATACGATTCGAGATCGTCAACCACTTCGTCAACCACGCTCGGCCTGAGCCGTCCCTGAACGTTTCTCGTCTGATCATGTTTGATCGTCCCGACTGTCCAGGGAGAGATATAGCTCATCCGCGGTGGTTGGCCGTACTCCCAATCACTCGCTGTCAGCTGACGCCCACCGGGATGTGATTTCGTCGTGAGGATCATCCCGATGTATTCCGAGTCCGCGTACGGCAACGAGGTGTTGCTAATGAGTACCCACGGTCGGGGATTCGATCCACTTCGGTACGGATCAACTGCCCAGACCACATCCCCGCGCTGGTAGGTCATGCGTCCTCGCTCTGGTCGTCCTCATACGGATTTTCCGCGTGTTCCAGCCAGTCGTCCATCTCCTCCTCCGGGAATCGCTCCTCAGCGGTTGCGAACGTCTGCGACATCGCTGCATATGACGCCAGCCGGTCGTCTTCCCCGAGAGTCCAGTATTTCCCCTTGTGCCTCACCAGTCCACGCTCTTCAAGTCGTGACAGTACCGGGCCGATACTCCCAGCCTTCACGTCGGTTCCCTCGATTATCTCATTCTGGCGAAACGCCGTACCGGGGTGTTCAGACAGAAACCTCAGTACGCGCTGGGCGTTCGATCCTTCGGTGAGATCGAGCGCTGTCTCCGGAAGGTGATCGAAGTCATCGACAGTGATCGGCATAGTCATGTACTACAACGTATTATAGTGTATTAAAACCTATTCCATCCGCATTCCCCGTCATGAGTGCTAGGCGCTCATACGTATCCTGCCAGCCCTCCGGCCCCCTGTGGGCCGTGAGGAACGTTGCAGTATGGTCGTCACCTCTTTGGAGCTAGCCACGCTGGTGGCGGTCGTAAGAGTGAGGACCGGCGAACAAACTAATATCTAAAGAAGCTAAATACAGACACATGGTGAGCCTTCTCGGTGTAGCACTTCTCCTTATCGGCCTCGGTATGGTCATTTATGCACAACGAATCACTCGGGTAGGTGAACAGATTGACGCAATCGGCAGCACGCGTTCTTCGTTTGAAGTCGAACCGACGGACTGGAACATAGTAGTCACACGTATTCTTGGTGCTGGAGTCGCGCTTCTCGGGTTCTTCCGCCTCGTGAGTTCGTTATGGCCCAATTATTAGTGTAGCTAACGCACCTATGTTCGGGTTGCCACCCCTGTCAATAGCCACTCCCCTCGTTGCACCCCTCTATCTATATGAAGGTTCGAGGTTCGTTGCACCCTGCAATGAAGGGAGTGGCTGCTTGCAGGGCAGAGGTAGGTATAAGCTACTAGCACGACCACTAGCAGTATGGTGTCAAAGCCTACGAAACAGACAGCAGGCACTGCTTGGATGATATTCGTCATCGGCATTTCGACTGTCTGGATGCTAGCTGGCAGTAGCGATGGAGCCATGTGGGGGGTACTTGGAGTGATTGTCGGAACTGCCTGTGCGCTCCTCGGACTCTACGCTGGCCACCAATCAACCAATTGTGCGTCAGTATAGTCTGAAAAGACTCAGCATCGCTTGCCCTGTCACAAAGGGAGTGCTTCACTAGAGAAATCATTGCGTTTGATTAAGAATTAGTTAGTAGGTGCGCGATCACACTTTCTCATAGCTCGGAGAGTGGTTGCTCCACCCTGTCAGCAACCAAGTGGCTATTGACAGGGTGGCCGAGAAAGGATTTCTTTGATCCGACAGTGAGTCACAAACTGTTCGCGGTGAGGTGAGCCACCGTACTGCTGGCTGTTCGCTACGTCATTTCGGCAAATGCCCGAACAGGCATTGCGACGGCCTCGGCGGCTTTGATGGGAATCGCGTGGAACCGAAACTGTCGATTTCGGAGAGTTTTCAGCCCACGCAGATTCTCCACGATGAAAATGTCTTCTTTGAGAAGGGTCGTGTGGGCAGGACGGTCAGGGTTCCGATCGTCGTCGATATTGATGGTATCGACCCCGACCACCGAAACATCCGCGGCAACCAAGCGATCAATTACTGACTCCGAGATGTATGGGTACTCTCGGTACTGATCAGAACCCCAGTGAGAGTCCCATCCGAACTCAAACAATACTGCCTTTCCAGAGAGGTCGACATCGCACGGGAGCACTGTTTCGTCGACCGCTTCGTATGGGTCCCGTTCGCGGGCATTGACGACGACACCATCGGCGATGAGTTCGCTCAAGTCGAGTTCAGAAATGTCGCGTGCTTCAGGGAAGCGATGACCGGGAGCATCAAGATACGTCCCAATTGAGGTTTGAAAGTTCATCTCGGTGATCTCGAATGAAGCACGACCATCAAATTTCGGGCGAGTCTGCTCGTGTGTGAGAAACGGCTGAATCTCTGCGGTGAATTCAGTATGACTCCCGTCCTCGTTCTGGAGCCTGAAGCCCGGCATCCCGTCTCGAAACTCGTGGGTTAAGTCGACGTAGTCTGCCATCAAGAAGAATAGTGTGTAACAAGCAAGCATAGTTCTGTTGTACGCCGCTCTCCTCGCTACACAGTAGCGCTCCGGTATTCGCTCCTGCACTGCAACGACCCTCACGGCCCCTGCGGGGCCGTCGGCGCTGGCGGGATAAGAATAAACTGAGACCGTCCGATCAACTCCTACCGCGACGAGCTGGTCGGTTGTCTCGGCTGTGACGGCGGGCTGCGTTCCTTTGTGTTCACATTCGCGGGAAGATACCGATCGCGGCGGGTGTAGATCCGCCGGGCGGTGTCCTTGCTTACGCTGGTTTCGCATTCGATCTCTCGCCATGAGTGGCCGTCCTCGCGGAGTCTAATACACGCGAGCGCTGCTCGGTATTCAGCAGTGTCACGGTCAGGAACCCAGTAGTGGCCGTCCTCGTTGTAGGTCAGGCCGAACGGCGGACGGCCGTGATCGTAGCCATTCTCGATGCGTTCCTGTGTCGCACGCTTCGAGCGCGCGATCTCCTTGCGCTTCTCGACGTCGTCGGTGGTCGCCCGGATCGACTGGTGAACGAGCGCCCAGTCGTCGTCGAGATCGACCGCGCGGCCGAGTTCGACTGAGTGAACCGCGACGTCAGCGGTATCGACATCAAGCAAGAGTCGGAGGCGTTCCTTGCGGTCGCGCGAGAGGCGTGAGAGGTTCGGAACGATAACGGAATCCACGCTGCCGTCAGCGACGTGCTCACGAAGCGCGGTGTACTCCGGCCGGTCGGTATCGAATCCAGAGCTCCGTTTGCCCTCGTCGTGGACGGTGACCAGTTCGGCCCCGTGCTCGGTCGCGTAATCCTCTACGTCCCGGCGCTGCCGAGCGAGGGATTTTCCGTCCTGGGAGAGGCGGATGTAGCCGACGGCGGTCTCGGTTTCAGTCTCAGTCTCTGTCGGCATCGTTGACCACACGGAGTTCGAAGGTGTTGCCTGATTTGACCGACCACTCGAACCGTTTGCCGTCGAGGTCGAAGCCTTCGACGAACCCGAGCGGGACAGTGGTCTTGTAGTGGCGATCGCCGGATTTGCTGATGGCTGTTGTCGGCATCGGTGGTTCGTACTATATTCAGTACGGTACTTAGTGCTAATGGCGGTGTCTCAGAAAGGGGGGTTTCTGAGACACCAGCCCGCTCTCTCAACCTGTTAGCAAATAGGTGGTTTGTAGCAATCCATCCTCCGAATCTCTGGGACGCCGATGGCGGCCAGTAGTTGAGACTGGCTGTCTTAATGCACACAGTTCCGATTGTCTCTTCCGGTATCTGATTTATCAGCTATTGATTAAGATGGAACCGCTGTCAGATAGAGTTGCGTATTGCTCGGACGAATTGTCCGAACCGTTGCGTACCCTACCGGCTGGGCTGGCGGGCACTGACCAAGCCTTTATTTCCCAATACGTGGTCTTAAGGAGGTGTGTCTGATTTCAGAGGACAGTCGACCCGCGAACTCGCAGAAGCGGTTCGTCACGGAACAGTGTCCTCTTTGGAACTCGTCGAGGCGGCGCTGGAACGAATCGAAGCGACCGCAGCGTTGAACGCATTCATTACGGTCGTCGCGGACTCGGCCCGTGAGCGCGCTCGTCAGGCCGACCAGGCAGCCAGTCGTGACGAAAATCTCGGTCCGCTTCACGGTGTCCCGGTTGCTATCAAGGATCTTCGGAGTCGGAAAGCTGGCGTTCGAAATACGATGGGACTTGCACCGCTTGCGAACAATATTGCTGATGAGGACTCCATCGTAGTCGAACGGTTGGAGGCTGCTGGCGCAGTCATCGTCGGTACCACCAATACACCAGCACTCGGCCATACCATCAAGACGGAGAACCGCCTCGTTGGAGCAACACCCACCCCGTTCGACCACAACCGGTCCGCTGGAGGATCCTCCGGTGGATCGGCAGCCGCACTTGCGGCAGGAACAGTACAATTAGCGACCGGGTCGGATATTGGCGGGTCGCTTCGAGTTCCGGCCTCCTGCTGCAACGTTATCGGCTTGAAGCCGACATTTGGTCTCGTTCCAGAGCGAGTCCCGAATGATGGGTTCAGCCCTCATTCTCCGTTTTTTGTCGGCGGTCCGATGGCCCGAACTACGGAGGACATCGCCGTGTTCCTTGACGTTCTCGCGGGGCACGACAGCCGAGACCCGTATAGCGTCCCTGCCCCTAATATGGACTACGTGGGCGCGATTGACCGGCCAACAGACGATCTATCGGTAGCATACAGTCCGAATCTGGATCTCCAACCAATCGCACCGGCGGTG
This sequence comes from Halococcus sp. PRR34, assembly GCF_028617175.1. Lineage (NCBI taxonomy): Archaea > Methanobacteriati > Methanobacteriota > Halobacteria > Halobacteriales > Halococcaceae > Halococcus > Halococcus sp. PRR34. The sequence continues at coordinate 17,352 of NZ_JAQJDA010000022.1, forward strand.
CGAGAGACAGTCACCGCCGCCGTTGATGACCTCGCGGCTGCCGGTGCGACCGTCGATACCACGGACGTGTCGCTCCCGCCCTACGGGGAACTTTCGAAGGCGTATATCCAGCAGGTTGGTGTCTTTTTCCGCACGTTCGCTCGGCAAATCGCAGCGGAGTATCAGATCGACTTCGAAACGGCGGACGTTGAGGAGACAGTCCGGGCGACTATTGAACTAGAAGCTGGGATCGATGCGACTGCTGAGCGACTGCAAAACGGCCCCCGGACTGCTGCGTACGACGGCATCGAAGACGCCCTCGAAGGTTCTGATGTCCTTGTAACTCCCACTCTTACTGTGCCCCCGTATAGCAAGCACCTTGCCGACGGCTATCCGACAGAGATCGACGGACAGTCAGTGGGGGGCGTCCCGACCGATATGATGCTGACGTGGCTATTCAACCTTACTGGGCATCCTGCGGCGTCAGTACCTGCTGGATTCACCGATGACGGCCTCCCCGTTGGGCTACAGATTGTCGGGAAACGGTTTGCTGAGACTGATATACTGAGTGTCGCCGCAGCGCTTGAACGAGCGCGACCTTGGATGGATCACTATCCTGACGGCTAATTTTGGCGGTACGTGTCCGTGCTGTACTTAGTTTGCTCCTTGACAACGGTGTCGTAGGATTGCGTATAATTCGAGGTTCTACTGCCAGAAACGTCCGGTAATCAGGACTCCGAACATAGCGGGGACAGACGCTCCATTACAGGGATACCCAGGACAGGGTGAAGCAAAATAACAGTACCCTTTTGCCGCCTCTATTTCAAGTTCGACTAATGACGGAGCAGGATTCGTCGGAGACTGAAGACCGGAAAGACGACCATATCCAGATCGTGCAGGAGCGGGACGTTGAAACCACAGGCACGGGCTTCGAAGACGTACAGCTCGTTCACGAAGCACTTCCGGAACTCGATTACGATGCTATTGATCCGTCCATCGAGTTCTTGGGACACGAGTTATCTGCCCCAATCTTCATCGAGAGCATGACTGGTGGTCACGCCAACACCACGGAAATCAATCGAGCACTGGCCCGCGCTGCCGGCGAGACGGGCATCGCTATGGGGCTCGGAAGCCAGCGCGCCGGCCTTGAACTCGATGATGACAGCGTCCTCAAATCGTATACTGTCGTCCGTGATGCTGCGCCCGATGCGTTCATCTATGGGAACCTTGGTGCTGCACAGCTTCGGGAGTACGACATCGGAATGGTTGAGCGCGCAGTTGAGATGATCGAGGCAGACGCGCTTGCAGTTCACTTGAACTTCCTCCAAGAAGCCGTGCAACCTGAAGGCGACGTTAATGGACAGAACTGCCTAGCTGCGATCGAACGAGTAGCTAAGGATCTCTCGGTTCCGATTATTGTCAAAGAAACGGGTAACGGGATTTCTGGAGAGACTGCCAGAAAGCTGGCCGCGGCAGGGGTTGATGCGGTCGATGTCGCTGGAAAAGGCGGCACAACGTGGTCCGGGATCGAAGCCTACCGTGCAGCCGCCGCGAACGCACCACGCCAACAACGAATCGGTACCCTGTTCCGAGAGTGGGGAATCCCAACCGCTGCAAGCACGATCGAGTGTGTAGCCGAACACAACTGCGTGATTGCGAGTGGCGGAGTGCGAACGGGATTAGACGTGGCAAAAGCGATCGCGTTAGGTGCCCATGCCGGTGGGTTGGCGAAACCGTTCCTGAAACCGGCTACAGATGGGCCAGACGCTGTTACCGAACGAGTTGAGGATCTAATTGCCGAGCTGCAGACAGCCATGTTTGTCACTGGTTCTGGTTCGATCGAAGACCTTCAACAGGCGGAATACGTGTTGCGGGGCGAAACGCGCGAATACGTTGAACAGCGAACCAGTAGCGAGTAGCGAGTACATATCTCGATACATAGTAATGATGGAATTGCGTTATACCGCAGCGTCTCCTAGTGGAGCATGAGTATCGGGACGCTACTTGGCTCGTTGTTGATCGGTAGTCTGCTTGGCTATTACTCCCCGTTTTATCGAATCCAGGAGATCGGTGATGGCATCATCTTCACTGGTCTCGGCATCCTCCTCATATCGATCGGTGTACAACTCGGTGGTGATGACCAAATCCTTCAGAATGTGAATACGATTGGTGGGTCTGCATTCGTGCTGTGTGTGGGGAGTCTCATCGGGAGTATCCTGTGTGTCTACCTGCTCACCAGGATCACGTCGAGTGTCAATCCGTCACTCGCCTCGTCCGAAGAGAACACAATCGATCGTCAAGGCCCACCACCGGAAGTCGGCGATGATGGCTTTGATTGGAAGATCATTCTGCTCATTTTCATCTCGCTCGTCGTTGGGCTTGGGCTCTCAACCAGCGGACTTCCAGAGCACTTCGTCACGGGTGTTGTCGCTCTCTCTGATTTTGCCCTGTTAGCGCTGTTATTCGGCGTCGGCGTCACAGTTGGCAGCGATACTGAGGCCTTGGGCCAGATCGTGCATTTCGGGTGGGGTGTACTCCTGATTCCATTCGCGGTGGCTGTCGGGAGCATTCTCGGTGGCGTGCTGTTTGGAGCAGTGATCGATATTCCAGTTACCCACGCCGCAGCAGTCGCAGCAGGGTTTGGGTGGTACAGTTATGCGGGGGTCGTCGTGTTTGATCTCGGGGGCGTGCAACTGGGTGCGATTGCGTTTCTTGCGAACCTCCTCCGGGAGATTGTCACCTTCTTCGTGCTGCCAGTCGTCGCCAAGTACTTCGGTGGGGTAACAAGTATCGCGCCGGGTGGCGCAACGACAATGGACGTAACGCTTCCGTTGATTCAGCGTGTTTCCGGTGAGCAGTTTGTGATTCCAGCACTCATTAACGGTCTCGTACTGGCGGTAGCTACGACTGTTCTCATTCCGATCATTCTGGGAATCTAAGTAGTCTCCCCGGCGGCGAGCCTCACAAAATTCTCAAAGACTCGCCCTTCGGAGACGTCTTCGAACGAGAACTGCTCTGATTCCCAGCCAAAGTCGGTGACGAGGTTCTCACGGTGTGCGGCTGTAATCCCCGGATGGAACTGAACCGTCCACAACGGTGCGCTGTTGTGCCGGGTCCCGAACACGCGAGCGTGATCGGCTGACGCGATGACCTCCATATCTGCCCCCGGTTCCGTCACGACGTCACTGTGGAGGGAAACAACAATTGGGTCGACGCCGTCGAACAGCGGATCGTCGGCCAGAGTCGCCTCGACAAGTGTCGCAGTCGTCCCGACTTCCTTGACGGTGCCACCGAGCGCCGAGTTGACTACTTGATGGCCGAAACAGACGCCAAGGGTTGGAATCTCTCGATCGACGAGTTCGCGGACGAGCGCCTCTTGTTCGGATATCCATAAACGACTGTCAGATTCGTAGACGGCAGCCGTGCTGCCGGTCAGGACGACGCCGCCCACGTCGTCGAGGGAAATACGCTCACCTGCCAACATCGATCTCTTCGGCAGTGGGAAACTCTGCTGCTAAGGCGTCACAGTGGTACGCACATTCCGGATCAACCTCATTACGAACCACGTACAAATCCAACGAATCTATATTGATAACAGTCCTGTGTTCCAGTCTTCTGTTCTTTGGAGGCTTATTATTCTGATCTATTCAATAATTTCCGCTCACACCTAACAGATATATTACTACACGCGGTCTAGATCAATAGATGCATACCTACATCTAACGATGAGCTGTATCACTCCTATTCGTGATTGAGGGATCCAACAGAGCCACAGAACTCTCTATACTGGTCGGTTGGACGGACTCTTGAGCGTCTCCGGGCTATTCTTCTGTAGTGGTTGCGACTCGCGAGTCTCGGCGCAGCGTCTTTCGACGAATCGCACACCAGCAGCGCGTCGAGTGGCCCGCATATGACTCGACACCGCTGTACGATCGCTCCTCACTCGGTGGGTTAGAATCGGACGTTCGAGTCGTCTCGAGTGTCTGGTTCACGCACCCAAATCATAACTCACTCGAACAGTTCGTCTGCTCGATCCCTCTGGCCTACTTCCGCTTTGAGGCCCACGACTGCTACGGAAGGTCGACACGCTACGAGATGGATATTCTCTTTCGCGTGTTCATACTGAAAGAACTCCACGGATGGCAGCACGAAACATCTCTCGTCGAGTACCTCAATAGCCACCCCGGACTCTGCGAACGCCTAGAGTTGGAAACAGTGCCTGATCAGTCGACGCTCTGGCGTACTTGGAACAAGCGTTTCACGGGAAATATTCGGGAAACGATCCAGAAAGCGGCTCGAACGATCCTCATCAAAGCACAGAACGCAGGTGTCGCGGTACCACGTGAACCAGAACGAAACCTTCCGGATCGAGGCGACGACGCTACTGAATCGGACCCAAACGACCAAGCCATCCTCGACAAGGCTGGGAAGATCACCGACCACATCAGTCGCGTCGTATACCCCGCGTTCTCGCTGGACCGTGGCGAGGGCTGTGAAATTCCTGAGAACGCCTACTGGGACTTACAGACCTACTTAGGACTCCGTGAGAACCTAGCGGCTAACGATGGCGCTCGCAGTTTCATCCACGAGTCGACGCGTGATCGAACACCACTTGGGCATGGTCATCGCGACCAGATTCGCGATCTCCCTATCGAGCAGATTCGCGAGATGTCCCGACAGGCACTCCGACAGCTCATCAACGAGCTCGCGGAGACAGAGGAGTTCTACCGAGCCGGAATCGTTGCCATCGACATTACTGAGGACGACCCCTTTACGGGCGACCGCACCGGCCATGAGGACGAAATCATCGGGACGAAGGAGCAAAACGACGAATACGCCTACCAGTGGGCGACAGTCCAGTTGGTCGGCAACGCTGTTCCACTCGTGCTGGACGCGCGCCCGGTACGGAAAGGCGAGTCACGCAAGGAGATCGTCGAGGATCTGCTCAACTCTGCCGAGGATCTCGTTCACGTCGATAACGTGCTGATGGATCGGGGGTTCGACAGCCAGCATATCCTGGAGATGATCAGCCAGCGTGGGCTCTCCTACGTCGTCCCGAAGCGGATGCAGACGAGCGAGAAAGCCCAGGCCAAGCGACTCCTCCAGCGCGATCAAGACCGGTACGAGACCGATCGGAAACTCCATCTCGGGAAGAACGAGTGGCACGAGACGACGCTGATCTACCGCCGGAAAGACGATTCTGAGCATGACGACCATCGACAGTACTCGGTGTTCATGTCCAACCGTGGCGGTGGATTCCTCAGCGAGTATGGGTATCGCTGGGAGATTGAGAGCGGTTATCGGTCGATCAAGCGATTCATGGCTGCGACGACGTCGACGGATTTCGGGCTGCGATTCTTCTACTTCGCGTTCGCCTGTTTGTTGTACTCGATTTGGCGAGCGGTCGATTTGCTCGTCCAAGTCGAGTTGACCGGTGAATACGAGCACTCCCCCATTGTGACGGCCGATAATACGCTCACGCTGTTGAAGAAGGAGACCGGAATCGGGTAGCACGGTGCTCTACCCGTGATAGAGCGTCGCCTGAGTGGCAACGCTACCGAAAGTTGCAGAAAATCGTCCAGATAGTAAGAAATTCAACAAGAATGGCCGTTTAGAGAGCGTTCTGAAGCAGTTTCCACTCACAAATTCGCCCGAAACCACGCATTACAGCCCCGCTAAACCCGCCGTAGTCTCAACTTCCATGGCGGCTAATCGATATATCGATATGCAGTTTATTTAGAAAGATTTGGGCTCTGAGAGGCGCGAAACGCCTGATTTCGGCATATTAGCTCGGGTCGGTTGTTACTCGTGCTTAATCGAATAAGGACGAGTAACTTTTTGGACCTCCCCGCCCTCTCCCACAGCGAACCAGATGCAACAACCCAGAACCCGGGTTACTCGCCCTGAAGCAGGTGATCAGCGCGACGAACGTCCCGGAGGCTCGTAGCGTGGTCCGCATCGACGCCGTCGTCGAGGACTTCCTGACGGACAAGGGGAAAGGCCAGCACGGCGAGAGCGGGAACTACCGCCAGGATGCGGGTCGAGAGCTCGGTCGGTTCGTCGACTTTCTCACCGCGCACGAGGATGTCGTGACGACATTCGAGGAGCTTGACTCGGGCCACCTCCGCGAGTACGCGCGCTACCTTACTCGCCAGGGCTGGACCGCAGGGACGGTGCGCACGTACTACGCGTACATCTCGGCGTTCTGTGCCTGGGGAGTTCGCGAAGGTCTCCTCCCTGAGAACGTCGCCCAGCGGCGCAACGCGACCGAACCCATTCCCGACGACGGCGGTCACAAGAGTGGCGACCAACAGGCGTGGTCCGCCGAGGATCGCCAACAGCTCACCACGTTCGTCGACGAGCAAGCACACCCGGCGATCGATGAGATCGGCGAGGATCGAGAGGCAACGATCAAAGCCTGCCGCGACCGCGCGCTGGTGTATCTCCTGTCGTACTCCGGTGTCCGGGGCGCGGAAGTCCTCCGCGACCGGAGCGACGAGCGACGCCAGGGGCTTCGGTGGGAGGACGTCCATCTCGACGACCGCTATGTGACCGTGTTCGCGAAAAAACAGCGTCTCGACGATCGAGGGCTTCCCGAGCCAGTACTCCATCCGCTACAGATGTACGGGAAGATCCTCGACCCGCCGAGCGAGAGCTGGCCGGTGTTCCCCTCGTTTCATCGCCCGACGCTCTCGGAGCGTGTGACCGACGAGCTGACCGCCCGCGGGTACATCACAACGGAGATCGAAGAGATGCGTACTGACTGCTCGCTGATCGAAGTCTGTGTTGAGTACGATGTTGAACCGCCTTCGATCACAACCGATGCAGGACGGCACGTCCTCAAGCGTCTCTGTGAGGAGGCAGGCATCGAACTCGATGACGACGAGGAATACCTGATGCCCCACGGCGCTCGCCGCGGTGCCGGTGAGGTTCTCGTCCGCACGTCCGGCCACGCGGCTGCCGCCCGAGCCCTCGACAACTCCGAGGAGGTCGTGCGCGAGCACTACTCGCATATCGAAGCCGGCGAACTCGCTGACCAGATGACCAGTTCCTTTGAAGAGGCCGACCAGCAGGGCTAACGATCACTTGGCTCTGGTCAAGCATGCTTCTTCACTCTTCAATAACTGTCTTTGCTCTTGTGTGAATCTCGGCCACCATTGACCATTTCTATTCATCCAATCACATCATTGGCGTGTTAATATTCTTGAAATACATTTATAATTACTGAGTTTGAGGATGAGCGCACGCACAGAACCATTGAAACAGGAAATCGTTTCAGTGTATTATGTGCGCGAAAAAGCACACATGACATATAAACGAGGCAGACAACTCATGGTGATTGCGTTCGCGTTCGGTCTCGTCATTTCGGCCGGTGCGCCCGTTTTGGGCACGGCAACCGCGGGAACACACGCGGACCAACCAAGTGTCGATACGGAAACACTCGCCGCGTCCGATTCCGGCGAGAGTACCGCCGACGAAAGTGGGACAGCAACGCTTGATCCCGCACTGAAGGCATCGAACGGCACGGTACGCGCGCTGTTAGTGCTCGACCAGGCGTCGGTAGATACCGACGCCAGTCGCGCTGCGGCGATCCAAACCCTGAAGCAAAAGGCTGATTCCATCCAGCCATCCGTGATGGCCTCCGCAAAACGCCTCCAGGGCGTGGAGGTGGTCAATCGCTTCTGGGTCGCCAACATCGTCTCGGTCAAGGTCGACACCGATCGCGCGGCCGTCAACAAACTCGCGACGATCGACGGCGTGAAGACCGTCGTCAAGGATCGCACGCTGTCGATCCCCAACTCGACCAAGGGCAGCCAATCCCAGCCTGCAAACGACCTGTCCGGTGATATGGGTGCCCAAGCCCAGACCCAAGCGGACGGCTACAACACCACCTACGGGCTGGACCAAATCAACGCTACCGACGTCTGGGACGACTACGGCACCATGGGCGGGGAATCGAAGGTCGCAGTGATCGACACCGGCGTCGATGTCGGCCATCCCGACATCGATCTGTACTCCGAGGATCCGTCGAACGAGACCTACCCCGGTGGGTGGGCGGAGTTCGACGAAAACGGCAACCAGGTTCCCGGATCGGAGCCCCACGACACGGCTGAACACGGTACCCACACCAGCGGCACGGTCTCGGGTGGCGACGCCAGCGGCGAGTACATCGGCGTCGCACCCAACGTCAAGCTGATGCACGGGCTGGTGATCCCCGGTGGCTCCGGCTCCACCACGCAGGTCATCGCGGGCGTCCAGTGGGCGGTCGGCGAGGGTGCGGACGTGACGAGCCTGAGTGTCGGTGCAGGATGTGGCCTCTTCGGCGGCGAGGTCTACTCCCAAGCGTGGATCCCTGTGATCGAGAACGCGAAAGCCTCGGGCACGGCGTTCGTCAACTCCGCCGGTAATGGCGGCGACTGTGTCGGCTCGCCGGGCAACGACTTCCACTCGTTCTCGATCGGTGCGTCGAACGTGGACGGCGGGATTGCGGACTTCTCGTCGGGCGATCTCGTTGAGAAGAGCAACTGGGACGACCCGCCCGCCGACTGGCCCGACACGTATATCAAACCCAACGTCTCCGGACCGGGCGTCGACGTCAAGAGTTCGGTCCCGGGCGGCGAGTACGGACAGCTCTCGGGGACGTCGATGGCAGCGCCACACGTCGCAGGGGCGGTGGCACTGCTCCACTCGGTGAACCCCGACGCGTCGGTCTCCGAGATCCAGCAGGCGCTGAACAAAACCGCGTGGCGGCCCGCCAACCCCACGGACGCCGACCACGAGCGTGACACCCGATACGGACCGAAAGACTCCCGGTACGGGATGGGGATCATCGACGTCTACAACGCGAGCTCGATGCTCGGTGGGGCTGCGCCCGAGTACACCCTTGGTGACGTCGACGAGAGTGGCAACCTCACCGTCCAGGATATCAAACTCACCCAGCAGTTCATCTACGGTGACGATCCCGAAACCTTCAGCGAGGATCTTGCAGACATGAACCGCGACGGGGAAGTCACCACCGACGATCTCCGATTGCTCCAGAAGAAGGTACTCGATATCCTCGATGAGGGCGCTATCGAAATATCGAACCTCGATGCGCCGGATACGGTCAACGACACTGAAGCGGTGAACGTGACCGCGGATCTCGAGAACACGGGCGATGAAGGGGCAATCCAGGAGATCGCATTGTATGCCTCGAACAACAGTTCGGTCGGCGACGGCGAACCGGTTGCCACCGAAACCGTGGACATGGCTCCCGAGGGCGTCGATGATCCCGTTGGCGAGCCGCACCAGACCACGGTGAGCTTCGAGGTCGCCGCCTCGGAGATAGGTAGTGCGGGCGACTACACGATCGAGGTGGCGAGCGAGAACGACTCCGCAACCGACGAACTCACAATCCTCGGGTCGAACTTCGAGGTGTCCGACCTCTCGGGGCCCGAAGAGGTCGATCAAGGTGACTCCTTCGACGTGAACGCCACGGTGACGAACACGGGGAATCAGATCGACACCCAAACCGTGGAATTCCAGTTCAGAGGAATGACCCAGCGGACGACGAACGTCACGCTCGATGCAGGTGAGTCCACCGAACTGACGTTCGAAGACATCGACACTGCAGGCGTGAGCGGTGGCGGCTACCAGTACGGCGTCGCCACGGACGACGACTCGGAGACGGCGACCCTCACGGTCAACGAGGGAGTCTTCGACGTCAACATCTCCGAGGCACCCGATGAACTCGCGCCCGGCGAAACCTACAACGTTACTGCTCAGGTCGAGAACACCGGCAACGCCACCGATCAGCAGTCCGTCGAGTACGAACTCGAACCCGCTGTGACGAACGTCGCAGTCGTGGATTCCGACGAAGGCTACGGTGACGAGACCGCCGCGGCACTCCGGAACGCGACGACGGATCGATACAACGTCACGGTGGTCCAAGATCAGAGCGTGATGGACCACCTCGATGCCTACGATACGTTTGTGATGCAGGACCTCGATCCAGCGGACCTCGACGTACAGGCGTTCGTCAATGCGACCAGCGACGAGGACACTGGCGTGGTCTGGCTCGAACAGTGGAGTTCGAACAGCGACGCCATCTCGGAGTTGTCAGAGGCGACTGACAACCCCGCGAGCACCGGCAGTGGGTTCGATTTCGACCAGCAGCCGGTCCAGTACTACATCACCAACTCGAGTCCGATCCTCGACGGCGTTGGTGAACCCGGCGACACGGTGCCGATCCATACCGATGACGACGCCGACCGGAGTTGGTTTAGCGGTTACGGCGGCGAGACCATCGCCAACGTTGGCATCCAGAACAGTTCGGACGGGGCGGCACTCGCCGTTGAGTCGGACACTTCGACGGTACTGGCATCCTCGCTCGGTCGGGAGCAATACACCGAAAACCCGGCGTTCACCGACGCGGCGAACACTATCCTCGCCAACTCGGTGGCCTACGCCAGCGGAAACGATCCGGTTGGTGACGTGAGTGCAGACGCGGGTACGCAGGACGACACGAGCGAGAACGTCACGCTCGATCCGGGCGACTCCACGAGCGTCGAGTTCACCAACACGGTGCCCGACGATGTCGATATCTCGCAGGACTGGCTCCACGTCGTCACTTCCGAGGACGATGAGGCCGAGCAACCTGTGGACATCGACATCGCACGTGGAGCGATCACCGGAACCGTGACTGACGAGAGTGGTGCGCCCATCGCAGGTGCCACCGTGACCGCAAACGCCTCGGACGGCAACTACACCGCGACGACCGGCGACGACGGCACCTACACCATCGAGGACGTACCCACGGGTACCCACGACATCACGGCCTCGGCGGACAACTATTCCAGCGCGACGCAGACCGTGGACGTGCCCGCCAACGGCACTGCGACCGCGGACTTCACGCTCGCGCCGGAGAACGGATCGATCTCGGGGACGGTGACCGCGAGCGACGCCGGCGACCCCGTCGCCAACGTCACGGTGGCCGCCGAAGACGGTGACGGCACCGTCTACAACGCCACCACTGACGACAACGGCACCTACACGATCGACGTTCCACCGGGAACGTACTCGGTCAACGTCGCGGACACGCCCGCGGGCTACGAGGCCCAAACCATCATCACGGTCGGTCCGGGCGAAGCCGTGACGGGCATCGACTTCACGGTCGAGCCGACGAACCCGCCAACGGGATCCATCGAAGGCACGATCACCAACGGTGCGGGCACTCCGATCGAGGGCGCTCACGTGGTCGATGCCGACGGTGACGCGTTCAACGTCTCGACCGACGAGGCGGGCCACTACGAGATCGGGAACCTCACAGAGAGCACCTACGCACTCCGGGCGAAGACGGACGACTACGGCACCTCGGACATCCGGTTCGTGGACGTCAAGGCCAACGAGACGACCACTCAGAACTTCACGCTGGGATCGTTCTTCGAGGCCTCGAACCTGAGTGCGCCGGCGAACGCGGATCAAGGTGAGACGATCAACGTGAGCGCAACGGTGACCAACAACGGCAACCAGCAGGCCACCCGAACCGTGTTCTACCTCCCACCGGGAACCGATTTCGGCTCCGACATGCGGAGTCTGGACTCGAACCTGTTCAAGGAGGTCACGCTCGATGGTGGCGAGAGCACCACCGTGACGTTCACCTACACGGTCGAAGCGAACCGAACGCCGGGTGAACACCAGCACGGAGTGTCGGCGGACAACGTGGTCTCGACGACCATCACGGTCGAATCGAGTGAACCTCAGCCAGCGTACTTCGCGCTGTCGAACGTGACCGGGCCTTCGGAGGCCGCACCGGGTGAGGAGTTCACGGCCGAGGTCACCGTCACCAACACCGGCGACGAACAGGCGACACAGACGATCTATCCGTTCCTCGAAGACAGTACGAGGATGACGACCTACGACATCGGCGAGTTCGGCACCGAACAGATGCTCAACCTCTTCCATCCCGCAGCCGCCCCCCAGCCGGTGACGCTTGCGGGCGGAGAGAGCCAGACGCTGACGTTCACCTACAGTGTCGCGGACGACGCGTCAGGTGAGTACCAGTACTCGGTGTCGAGTCTCCAGGAGATCGCGACGCATCCGCTGTCGGTCAACGCATCGAACACGACGCAGCGAGCGCTGGTGTCACCTGACATCTCATCGGTATCCATCACCGCCGCGGACCAGATCATCGCAGGAGGTGTCGGACTCACAGAATAATCGCGACAGCGGTATTCGATCCTGAGAGGCGTTATTTTTGTGATTCATGGCAGAGATTTTGACAGTTGGGTACTGATGGTGTGCATGCCTGCTAATCTCTGGAGTATGGAACAAGGATGAGGGCGATAAAGGCTGGCAACTAGATAGTCCATTGAGGCGTTTCGTTCCACGCGTTGGGATGTCGAACGCGCTCTCAGTACCCATATATCTGCTTGACACAGTGGTAGTAGCAGAGGAGATCACTGCTTTACTCGTGCTTTGCTCTCTAAGCCCGAGTAACGATGATATGATTTCTGAACACAGCAGTAGGACGGCCGAATGGTTCGCTCGATCCACTCTGGCACCGTCCAGCTACAATCGAAAGTTCGTGTCTGAGTCGGCAAGCGGTGCCGCGCCCTGTTCGACCGCCTGCTCGGCCGACAACCGGTCCTGCATCACGAAGACGGTACTGCTCCCTTGGCTCGTGTGATACACCGAGTTCCGGAGGATGTCCGCGTGGTCGGTGTACTTCTTCTTCACCACGCAGAACGGCTCAATATCGTTAGGTGCCACGCGAGTGACCTCATAGAAATACTCGTCCAGGAACGACTCTATCCGGTCCATCTCGTCGGTGGGCACTTCGAAGCGATACTCCTCGCTGTCATACCACTCGCGCAACTCCTCGAAGATCTCCTCCTGGTCGAAGTACTGGCTGAAGACGTACAAGTCGGCGTCTTCGACCTTGAACGCGTTGATCGCCGTTGTGTCGGCATCGAACGTGGGCATGAGTTGAACGGCACTCTGATTCCGAGGATTCTCGGCGTTCTGTGCTGGTTGGGCAGCGGTACTCATCCCGAGCGTAAAGCCTTTTGCTAGCGATCACCACGGCCGCAGCAATACACTTCTCCCTGCCCCGCTGGCGTTGGGGTATGAACGCCTCCCGCGAGCAGCACGATGCGATCGTCGTCGGTGTCGGCGGGATGGGCAGCGCTGCTGTCTATCGACTCGCCGAACGCGGTCTCGACGTTCTCGGCATCGAGCGCTTCGACGTCCCGCACGCCCGCGGGTCGAGCCACGGGAGTACCCGTATCGTCCGGCTCACACAGCCCGAAGACCCCTCCTACGTCCCGCTCGCACGCGCGACCTTCGAAAACTGGCGCGACCTCGAAGCCAAGACTGGCCGCGACCTCCTCACCACCACCGGCTCGATTCACGCCAGCCCCGCCGACGCGGACCTGTTCGCCGACGCCCGCCGCTCGGTCGAAGCCCACGATGTCGACCACGAGGTGCTCACCGGGACGGAGGTCAACGAGCGCTTTCCGGGATACGACCTCCCGCCGGACCATCGAGCGATCTACCAGCCTGACGGCGGCTTCGTCGACTGCGAGCAGGCCGTGATCGCCCACGTCGAAGCAGCACATGCCGAGGGAGCCACCGTCAGGGCCCGCGAGTGCGTCCTCGACTGGCGCGAAACCGGCGACGGCGTCCGAGTGAAAACCGACAAGGGTCGCTATGAGTCAGACAACCTGGTGGTGACCGCTGGCGCGTGGGCCAGCGAGTTCTTTCCCGATCTCGCGTCGGAACTCACCCCATGTCGTCGGATCATGGCGTGGCTCCAGCCCGACGAGCCCGAGCAGTTCCAGCCGGAGACGTTCCCGGTGTTCAGTCTCACCGGCGAGCACGGCGACGGATACGGCTTTCCGATCCACGACGTACCGGGGTTCAAATTCGGTCGCGAGCCGTCGCTGCCGAACGTCGTCGATCCCGACGAAATGCCCCGAGAGCCGACGACCATTGAGGAGGAACGCCACCGCGAGTTCGCCGAGGCGTACTTTCCAAATGGAGCGGGATCGACGATGCGGCTGCGCACCTGCGTGATCACCGAATCATCCGACGGCCACTTCGTGCTCGGCAGCCATCCCGACTACAACAGCGTCCACATCGCAGCTGGATTCACCGGCCACGGGTTCAAGTTCACCGCCGTTGTCGGCGAGATTCTCGCAGATTTCGTTACTGCTGGCGATACCGACCACGCCGTCGATCTCCACCGAATCAACCGGTTCTTCGACTCGTAGAGCCCACCATCGAAATCTCGAGGGCTCTGCACTCCGACAGGGTCCTCACCAAGGTCTTGTATACGATCGACTACTGGTGGCAACTAATGGCTACGAGAGGCCCCTCGTCGATAACTGCATCTGCCCCTGGTAGTGTGACGCCGATCTTCGTCCCACCGCAATCTCCACAAGACGGCTCGCTTGGGGTGAGTTTCGCCATTGAGGACGGCGTCGACGCTGTAGTTGAGCCCAGTACCGACACATCCGTCAGTCTCGATGAAGAGCCCACTACCTTCGAACCCGTCGAGGGTGTCCTTCGGCAACTTGATGTCTCAGCAGCAGTGTCGCTGACTGCGTCGGTTCCGGTTGGGTATGGGTTCGGTGCCAGCGGTGCTGCGACCCTTGCGACTGCGCTTGCTGCCAACGAAGCGTTCGACCTCGGGCGGAGCCGCGAGGAACTCCTCGAAGCGGCCCACCGCGCCGAGGTCGAAGCCGGGACCGGTCTTGGCGATGTCTTCATCCAGGATCGCGGTGGCCTCGTCTGGAACACTGGTGACGGTCTCCAGCGCTCGGAGTTGTCGGCCGATCTCGAGTACACCGCGGTCGATGGGATCGCTACCAGTACCGTCCTCGACGACGAGCAGACAGTTGAACGAGTGCGTGAGTGCGGACAGGAAAGCCTGTCACGCTTCTCCCCTGAGATATCGCTCCGAGAGCTCCTCGACCTGTCCTGGAAGTTCGTGCAACGAAGTGGCTTCGCAACCGATCGAGTCATCGAGGAAGTACAGCGCGTCGAACAAGACGGTGGTGCCGCCAGCATGGCGATGCTCGGCGAGACTGTCATCGCCACCGGCGGGCAGAACGTCCTCGAACGAACAACCCGAATCTCAAATGAGGGGGCGATACTGGCCGCTGGAAGTTGAGAGATGCGTCTGTATAGAATTCTATTCCACGCAGAACCCGGCGGACCTCTCTCGTATCTTCACCTTGTCGCCAGAACCACTTAAAGAGACAGAGCTACGTCTCGTCTGCACTTTGCAGGACGTTCTTCAATGGAGGGGCGTCGTAGTCGGCAAACTGGTCGAGCAAATCGTCAGGATCGTCCTCAATCACGATGATCTCTCGATGGTGAGCACTCACGAACGCTTCATCGCGTTGGTGGTCGAAAAACGCGGCGAGGTCCGCGTAGTAGTCCGCGACGTTCAGGAGTCCACAGGGACGCTTGTGGAGGCCGAGCTGGGTCCACGTGAGCACTTCCATGAACTCTTCGAGCGTGCCGAACCCGCCGGGGAGTGCGATGAATCCGTCGGACTGATCGACCATGCGCTGTTTGCGGTCGTGCATCGAGTCGACGATTTCGAGGTCGGTGAGTCCATCGTGAGCGATCTCGCGTTCGCGGAGTGCGTCAGGAATGATGCCGTAGGCTTCGCCGCCCGCCGCAAGCGTCGCGTCCGCAACCGACCCCATCAACCCGACATCGCCACCGCCATAGACGAGTCCGAGGTCCCGGTCAGCGAGCGTCCGTCCGAGGCGCTCGGCCGCATCCCGATAGGCCGGGCGAGCGCCCTCACTCGATCCACAGTAGACACAGATCCGGTCCATGCTGAGGATCGCTGCTGCAGAGCGAAGTAGCGTGTGATTTCAGCGTTCGATCCGAGGTGCGGGCCGGTGATCGGTTCAGGGGGAGGCTGCGAAGCTATCGCTCGACGCTCGCATCGCTGAGAATCTGCTCCAGAGCCTCAGAAGAGATGTTTCGCCCCGAGATTGGAAGGACTACCGTCTGACCCTGGAGTTCATCGCGATGTTGTCGCATGGCCGCGAGACTCGTCGTACAGGCTCCCTCCGCAGTGATTCGCTCATCTGTGAAGAGGTCCTGTACCCCATGTTTGATCGCCTCCTCGCTCACCAGCCGGAAGTCGTCGAGGTGGTCCCGAAGCACGTCCATCGTGAGTGCGAACGGAACCTGTGTTGCTACTCCTTCAGCGAACGTTTCCATCCGCTCGTCCGGGTCGAGATGCCCCTCCGACCACGCACGATACATCGCTGGCGCGGCCTCGGACTGCGCTCCGACCACCGCTGCATCCGCGAATGTGCCGGCTGTGAGACAGTATCCGGCGGCGCTTGAACCGCCGCCGATCGGACAGAACAGGTAGTCGATCTCGGGCAAGTCTTCAATGATTTCGAGACCAGCCGTGCCGACGCCAGCAACGAGAGCGGATTCGTTCGCCGAGTGGACGTACCGATAGCCGTCTTCAGCAGCCAACGACTCGGCGTGCTCGCGGGCGTCATCGAAGGTCGAGCCGTGAGAGAGCACCTCTGCACCGAGCCGTTCCATCGCCGTCACTTTCGACGGATTCGCTTCTTTGGGAACGACAATTGTGACCGGCACGTCGAACGTGCGGCCAGCATACGCGATTGACTGGCCATGATTGCCCGTACTGGCGGCAACCAGTCCTGGATCGTGAAACTCGGCATCCAATCGAGAGACGAGCGTCATCCCGCCGCGGACTTTGAATGCGCCCGTTGGGAGTGTGTCCTCGCGTTTCAGATAGACGTCAGCATCGAACTCGGCGGAGAGGGCGTCGCTCCGGACAAGCGGCGTCCGTGGAAGGTGCTGGCTGACGATCTGCCGGGCGCGGTAGATATCCGCAGTGGTCGGCGGTGTGAGATCGTGATACGGGAAGATCGTCGTCTCGTCCGGTGACTCGACCGGCTCATAGGTCGGTGGCATACACGAAGAGAACTGACGCGGAGTCACTAACCGATTTGGCTGGGATAGGGCAGCGAATAGGCCGTCACTCTCGTTCGGCGAATCGAGTACGTCTCGGTCACAGCCGTAATCGGGAAGCCGATGTGTATGAGGAAAATCATGCCAAATGGCAACAAGATCTAAGCCATAGCTACCCATATCGTGACGTGCAGGCGTGTTTGCCTGTGCTACGTGCGGTCAACACGGGAACACCGTGCGTAGGAGTATACGCGAACCATGGGCCGGGGGTCAAACCGGCCGGCCCATTTTCCAGCCAGATACCTGCTAGGGATGGCCTCGGGAGCGGGCAACACGCTCATCGAAGGCTTCAGTCCCGAGATTTCACTGGGGGTCACGACTCGGACCGTCCTGGAAGTTGGGAGTTGAAGGACGCGTCGCTGTCGAATGTTATTCTGCGCAGAAGCCAGCGAACCTCTCTCGTATCTTCATCTTGTCGCCAGAACCACTTAAAGAACGATCGGCGACTACGCACCGTCAGTCAGGCCGAGGAACCGACACCGAGATCCGGCAGACTCGGATCGCGGTAGGGATTCCGGCCGTAGACCGCATCGTGGAGGTCCTGCTCATCGAGTTGGTTGATCAGGGTTCGGCGGAGTCGATTGAGGTTCGTCACGTCGAGGTCGTACTGCTCGCAGAGCGCCGTGAACTGATCGTCGTCGGTGATCGAGTGAAACTGCTCGTAGAGGTCCGCGAGGCGGTCGGGCGGTTGCTCGGCGATCCACTCCTCATCGTGAAGCCCGAGGTGGTGTTCGCGCTCGCGGTCGACGACGTGGCGGATCACGACCAGTGCGACCTTCGGGATGGCGCGCTGGCTGCCGAACGCGGTGAGATCGAGATCAACCATGGTACCGATCGCGCGGTCACGCTGCCACGGCGTTAGGCCGAGATTGCTGCACAGCGCATGTGTGAGGCGGAGTTTCTCAAGACGGTGCGCCCGCTCGCTGTAGCCCTCCATCGCGGGGTGACGCTCCTCGTGAAGCCGACGCACGTTCTCGTTGAGGTCGCCATCGGGCGAATCCGCCCGGCCGATACGCGTCGCACTCGGCGTGACCAGCCCCCACCGGCGGACGGTTTCGTCGCGCTGCAGATCGGCCCGTGCGACAGTACTATCGCCAGGACGCCGACTCAGCTGGACGAACTCCTCTTCCTCGGGTGGCGAGGAAACCGGACGTGGAGGACTCCCACCGTCGGTCATGACTCAGGTGGTACTTGGCGCTGGGTGTTGAAAGATGCGTCTGTGCAGAATTCTGTCCTCCGCAGAACCCGGCAGGCCTCTCTCGTATCTTCACCTTGTCGCCAGAACCACTTAAAGAACCGAAGGCCACGGAGCGATGAGGCGGAGTGCCCGCTCCATCAGATCGTAGGGTGAGTTTCGCTACTCTTACTGGCGTTCGAGACCGACGAAGCGGTAGCGGGATGGGATAGCCAGACATTCCAGCGGGTTCATATCCCGCAGATCGGTGGTTCGAATCCACCTCCCGCTATGGCTGTGCTGCTCGCTGGTCGACGAAGATTCACCCAGTCAGTCGACCGGGGGTCGATCCCATCGAAATGACTCGCAACAACCGTTTTGCGTTCGCAACCCCTACAAGAGGGTATGACAGTCTCATCTCGTCGTCCACGCGGCCTCGCCATTCTGACTGGCGTGTGGTTACTCGCTCTCGCTGGGATCGGTCTCCTCGTTGGCTCTCAAGTGGTCGGGACGATCCTTAAAGGGAGGAGCCTCTGGTCAGTGTTGCTCTTCACGGGCGTGCTTGCGCTCGTCTTCGGCTACCTGAGCTATCGGTTCAACACCAAGCGTCTCCTCTCGCATCTCGACGTGGCCCCGCTCTCGCAAGCCCGTGCTCCAGGGATTCACGCGGGCGTCGATCGCCTGACCAACCGCATGAGCATCGACCGTCCTGACGTCTATACCGCGCGGATCGGCCAGCCCAACGCGTTCGCGCTCGGTAGCGGGACGCTCGTAATCGATCAATCGCTCACCCGGTTGCTCACGCCAGCGGAACTCGAGGGAGTGCTCGCACACGAACTCGCGCATCTCGAAGGCTACGATAGCCTCCTGCGGACGCTGGCGACGAGCCTGCTACGGACCGTGACCGCTCTCCTCCTGGTCGTGCTCGTCCCGTTCGTAGTAGTCGTCTCGATGGCCTGTTGGGGACTCTCGCTGGTTGTGGGCCGCCCGGTGCGGGGTCCCGACAGTGTTGGCAGTAGCCTGCGACGCGGGCTGCACCGGCTGGTGATGAGCCTACTCGTCGCGCCAACGCTGGCGCTTCAAGCCTACGCTCGCCGTCGGGAGTACGCGGCTGACGACCGGGCCGTAGCAGTCTTGGACGACCCACTTGCGCTGGCGCGTGCGCTCGAGAAAATCCAGCGCGCGAACGAGCCCGGCTGGGGGCTGTTCTCGTGGTTGCTCCCGAATCGCCAGCGTACTGAACGCACACGGTTGGAGCGAGCGTTCGCGAGCCATCCACCGACTGACGAGCGCGTCGAGCGCGTTCGAGAGGCCGCAACCGCCGCTGGGCCGAATCCCGGTTCGAGCCGGTGGCGACACGTCGACATCAACTGAGGCTCATCAGTGGTGGCCGGGACGTTCACCTGCCAGCTGGCTGGTTCTAAAGCTGTCTCGGTGAGTGGTTCACCTATTTGGATGCTCGCCGTGGAACGGATGCCTATGCGCCTCCAAGACTACTGGGGAATCGGCCCGAAGACAGCTTCCCAACTCGAAGATGGACTCGGCACTGAACGGGCGATTCGGGCGGTCGAATCGATGGACATCGGTGCCCTCGTCGATACTGGACTCGCCCGCGGGCGAGCCACTCGAATCCTCCGACACGCCCACGGCGAACAGGGGATGGGCATTCTCACAACACCGGACGCCCGCACCGTCTACAAGGATCTCCTCGCACGAGCACAAGCGTACGCTGTCACTGACCACGCTGGCGATCGGATCCGCGTACTGACCCCACTGACGTCGGTCGACGCGATGGACGAGCGTCTCGACGAGGTGACCCTCGCAACGGACACCTGGGCCGATCTCGACGACTCCACCCGCGAGGCGGTGCTCGATGTCTTCACCAGCTTCGATGAAATGGGTGGTGGCGATCGAGCCGCGGTCGAGACCGTGCTCGCGCTCCAAGACGTCGGTGTGGACACCGGTGTGTTCGCCTCGATCGACGCGATTGATCCCGACGCGCTCGACGACGCCCGCGAAGCACTCGGTTCACTCGACACCGAGGGGGAGGAAATCACCGTCCGTGAGGACGTTGACGACGAACTCGATACGGCCCGCGACCAACTCGCGGCGATTGAACACCTCGAGGCGCAGGGCATCGACGTTATCGAGGCCATCCAATCCGACGGCGTTCGCTCATCCGAGGAGTTCCGTGAAGCGTTCATCAGCCATGTGGCGAACGAGACGCCACTCCCGGCACCGCGTGTCCGGGAAGCAACCCCGACCGAAGCCGCCGATGCTGCGGACTTCGTGACGCAGGGCCTCCGCGATCTGCTCGCTGCACTCCGTGAATCAGTCGAGACGCGTGAGGAAGCGGTCGCGAACGAACTGGAGGCCGCGCTCAACGACAGCCGCGATGAGATTGAAGCTGCTGTGACCGCGGTGAGCGAGACAGCCTTCCAGCTCTCACTCGCTCGGTTCGTTCACGCCTACGATCTGACCCGTCCCACGTTCGTCGAATCGGGCTGTGTGGCGGCTGTGAACGCGCGCAACCTCTCACTCGTGGCGGCGGCTGACGACGAGGTGCAGCCAGTCACGTACGCCGTCGGCGACCACGAGTGTGCGGAGGAGGTGCCGACTGGGGATCAGGTCACGGTGCTCACCGGGGCGAACAGCGGGGGAAAGACGACCCTCTTGGAGACCCTCTGTCAGGTGGTCGTCCTCGCTCACATGGGTCTGCCCGTCCCCGCAGAGGCCGCAGAGGTGAGTCGGGTCGATGCGATCGTGTTCCACCGCCGGCACGCGAGTTTCAACGCGGGCGTGCTCGAATCCACCCTCCAGACGATCGTTCCGCCGCTGACGGAAAGCAACCGGACGCTGATGCTGGTCGACGAATTCGAAGCCATCACCGAACCGGGGAGTGCCGCTGACCTGCTGTACGGGTTAGTGCGTCTCGCCGTCGATGCGGGCGCTGTCGGTGTCTACGTGACCCACCTCGCGGACGATCTCGAACCCCTGCCCGACCGGGCACGGACTGACGGCATCTTTGCGCGGGGGTTACGCGACGACCTGACGCTGGACGTGGATTACCAGCCGCAGTTCGGGACCGTCGGCCGGTCGACGCCGGAGTTCATCGTCTCTCGGTTGGTAGCGAACGCAAGCGATCGGAGCGAGCGCGCCGGTTTCGAAGCACTCGCCGACGCCGTCGGCGAGGAAGCCGTCCAGCAGACCCTGCTCGATGCAGAATGGTCAGCTTAGATTTTCCCACTGACTCGGTTGCTGTCAGACAGGTATACGCGACATAACCGAGGCGACTTTGATTCCTGACCGCTTTGGGTGGCGTATGGCGGTGGCTGGCGACCTCGGCGATTCTCACGAACTCTCAGAGCGCGCGCGACAGTATGCAAACACCGTCATCGACGGCGGGGAGTGGCCCCTAGCGTCCCCTCTTGTCGATCTCGACTGTGTAACCTTCGAAACCAGCACCCGGATGAAACGACAGCATGGCGTGTGCTCCTCCGACGGAGACGGCCACTGCACGATCCGACTCTCCGAGCAGACCCACGACCGAGCGGGCTTCGCGGCGATGAAACAGACGATCCGACACGAACTCGTCCACTGCTATCAACACCAGACCGACGGTGTTGAACCAGGACACGGCGAATCATTCAAGCAATGGGTCGATCCGTTAGCCCTCTCGGGACGGTGTAGTACGCACTACGAAACCCAGCCTGAAGACTACAAGTATCAGTTCTACTGTACCCAGGGCTGCGGTTTCATTGGTGGACGCCATCGCTGGAGTGTGGCCGTCCGCCGCGCTATCCGTGGTACACAGGTCTGCGGGGAGTGCGATGGAGAACTTCGTGTTGAGGGACCACGCGGCTCCCTTGACGAGGTACCCAAGTGGCGAACTGATTCGAGCATCGATGAAGACAATCTTCGCTATCGCTTCTATTGTGCCAACTGTGGGCTCATCGGAGGCCGCAGGCAGATGTGCAAAACCGTTCGACGGGTGGTTCGGGGAGAAACATGGTGTCGAGACTGTGGCTCGTGGCAGATCGAGACCCGCGATGAGAATGGAGCAACCGTTACGTCTACTCCCCAGCGATAAGAAATATGCAAGAACATACGCACAGTCCATCGAAGACCCATGACCAGTGACAAAGAGACGGTCCACACCGACTTGGTGGAGGCAAGCACCTCCGTCATCGATCAACTCATCGAGGATACCCGCGTCGTGGAGATCGGGCAAGATAACTGGTATCCGGACCTACTGTTCCGACAGGACACTCTGTTTGTCCACGAAACTGCGGCCGACGCAACCATCCAAGTCCCAACAAAGGCAGAGGCAGATATCAAAGAGACCCGGGGCGGCGAAGAGCGGTATTTCAAGCTCGTTTCAGGTGCGCGCACGACACTCGAAGACGGCTTGGAAGCCCGCGATTTCGTCACCGAAGCCTATGCTGACCCTGATCGCGGGCAAGGACGATTGCGTGTCTACGGCTGGGATCGTGACCCGTTGTGGTTTCAGCGTGGTGATTACATGAAGATCTATCGCTGGCGAACACCTGTCGAAGTGGTCCACGTATGTCCTACCGGTGAGCGAGCTCCCGAGGATCGGCCACTGCCCGTGACAGGCGACGGCACGTACATCGGCGCGGACTCACACCACCTCTACCTGCGTGGGAACCGCGGTGGTGAGTACCTCATCGATTATGACGACGATGTTGTATCAGTGTACCAACGCGACACCGAAACGAGTGAGGCACTCGACAAGATGGTTGAACTGAGTCGGACCATCTTCGTCGGGAACCCTGAGACGGGCCCGCGACTAGAGATCCCACCGGATCAGGCAGAGGAGTAAGGCCGGTATCGGAACCGTTAGCCTTGCGGACTGAGTACTGCTTCTGTGGAGGATACCGTCGCATGGCTCCGGGACCGGCCGTATTACGATGGACAGGTGCAACTCCACCAGCAACTCTCCGGCCGGTCCGCTACTTTCCAAGATGTCGATGTCGAGTCTCGACTGGCGAGCGTCCTCGCCGATGACGGAATCGAGCAGTTCTATGACCACCAAGCCGCCGCGATCGAGGCCGTCCGCGACGGCCGGAACACCGTCCTCGCGACCCGAACCGCGAGCGGCAAGAGCCTCGCCTACACCATTCCTGCCCTTGAGCGCGCACTCGCCGACAACCGCTGTACGCTCTACATCGCGCCACAGGTCGCGCTCATCAACGATCAGGCCGATACCCTCTCCGACCTCGCTCATGGCCTCGGCTTCGGCAGCCGTGTTCGTGTCGACCAGTACACCGGCCGCCTCTCCAAATCCGAGAAACGCGACGTTCGCGACCGCCAGCCAACCGTCCTTCTCACGACGCCGGATATGCTCCATTACGGCATCCTGCCGCACGCTCGCCGGCTCTGGGACTGGTTCGTCGAGCGCCTCGACACCGTGGTGATTGACGAGGTCCACGAGTATCGCGGCGTGTTCGGCAGCCATGTTTCGCTCGTACTCCGTCGCCTCGCACGCGTTTGTGAGGAGTTCGACGCCGATCCTCAATTTGTATGCTGTTCGGCCACCATCGGCAATCCGACCGAACACGCGAGTGCCGTTACCGGCCAGCCCAGGGAGTCGTTCGCACTGGTGGACGAGGACACGAGTACGACCGGCCCGACCCACTGGCTGTTCTGGAACCCGCCCGAGTACGACGACGACTCCCAGCAGGGCCAATCCGACAGCAGCGGACGACGACGATCGAGCCACACCGAAACCAAGCGTCTGTTCGCCGATCTCGTGAGTCGCGGCTTCCAGACCGTAGCGTTCACGAGCGCCCGTCAAGCTGCCGAACGCTACGCCTCCGAGAGCGCCGACGCCCTCCGTGATCGCGGACACGGTGACCTCGCCAGCAGCGTTACCGCCTACCAAGCGGCGCTCCCGCAGTCCCGCCGTAACGTCATCGAGGACGGTCTCCACGATGGGTCGATCCGCGGTGTCTGGAGTACGAACGCGCTCGAACTCGGTGTCGACATCGGCGAACTCGATGTAGTCTTGCTCGACGGGTATCCGGGCACGCGGATGGCGACTCACCAGCGTGCAGGGCGAGCGGGGCGGGGCGACGATCCGAGTCTGGTCGTGCTCGTCGCCGGCGAGGACCAGCTCGACCAGTACCTGATGGACAACCCTGCAGACTTCTTCGACGGCGATCCAGAGCAAGCGGTCGTCAACCCCGCGAACGACCAACTCATGCCCGATCACGTGCTGAGTGCCGCCCGAGAGTCGTGGCTTGCGCCCGACGACCGCGAGCACTTCGGCGAGGAGTTCCCGCCGCTGGTCGCCGACCTCGAAGATCGAGGCGATCTCGACCGCCGTACCACTAACGGCGGCGTCCGATGGACCTACGACGGTGACGGCAGCCCACAGCACGAGATGAGTCTGCGGACCATCGACGACCGGACCATCCAGCTCCGGGATCGCCAACGCGACGAGACGGTCGGGCAACTCCCCTTTGGCGACGGTCTTCGCGACGCGCATCCCGGCGCGATCTATCACCACCAGGGCCGGACCTACGAAGTCGCGGAGCTCGACCTCTCCCACGACATCGCCGGGCTCGAATCCTCGTGGGCGGACTACTATACTCAGGTGCTCCACGACAAGCAGATCACCGTCGAGGAGGATCTCGATGCGGTCACACTCCCAACACGCGAGGACGTCACGGTCCGGTTCGCCGAGGTGACGATGCGCAAGCAGATCACGGGCTACGAACGCCGCGACCGGGCCACCGGTGACTCACTCGGGCGCTTTTCGCTGGATCTGCCCGAGACCTCGCTTCGGACGCGAGCGCTGTACTTCACGGTGCCCGAACCGGTCGAGACCGCCATGCGCGAAGCCGAGGGCGACTTCAACGGCGGGATCCACGCCGCCGAGCACGCCATGATCGCCATGTTCCCGTTCGAATTGCTGTGTGATCGCCGCGACATCGGCGGGCTCTCGACGCCGCTACACCCACACACGAATCAGAGCACGATCTTCATCTACGATGGCTATCCTGGCGGTGTCGGGCTTACGAAAGCGGGCTACGACGACGTCGAGACGCTGATGCGCCGGACGCAGGAGATAATCGAGAACTGCTCGTGTACTGGAGGATGTCCGGCCTGCGTTCAGTCACCGCACTGCGGGAACGCAAACGACCCACTCGACAAGGACCTCGCCACCATGCTGTTGGACCGACTGCTCGACAGCACGTAGCTGAGAATATGTCGTATCGCGCGAATGGGATACTGTCTTCATCCAGCGTTCTCTTAGCAAAGCATATGCGCACCGATACCGACGGTACCCTGAGCCGGCTCAAACGACCACTGCTCTACGTGATGGGAGTCTTCTACGCCGCCGCAGGGGTGATGCATTTCGTCGCGCCGAAGGTCTACGCTCGGGTCGTACCACCACAGTTTCCCCGGCCGGTTGCACTCGTGTATCTCTCCGGCATCGCGGAAATCGTTCTGGGGATTGGCGTCTTGATCCGGCGGACGCGTCAGCAGTCCGCGTGGGGAATCATCGCGCTCTTGATCGCCGTGTTCCCGACGAACGTCCACATGGCGACCAACAACGTAGCAACTGATGCAGCCCCCGACTGGGCCGAGAGCATCACTCGAGCGGTGCTGTGGCTCCGACTCCCGCTCCAAGGCGTTCTGATGCTCTGGGCGTGGTGGTACACGCGCTCGATGCCTGAAAACGCCGAATAAGCCCCTTCAGAACCCGAGGCGCAACAGCAACGACCGATTGCACGCTAATCGAATAGTGACAGAGCCCGGAAAGACTTAGCGCTCTCCCCGAGCACCTCTCACATGGCCATCGAGGTATCGACCACCGAACGTATCGATATCGTGGATATCACCAGCGAGGTTGCCGAAGCGGTCCCCGCAGACATCGATGATGGAATGTGTCTGGTGTTCGTCCAGCACACGACGGCGGGTGTGGTCCTCAACGAGAACGAACGCGGGTTACTGAACGATATCACCCGAGCAGTCGAAAGCCTCGTCCCAGCCGACGAGGACTACGAACACGACGCTATCGATGACAACGCCGTCGCACATCTACAGGCGACGGTCCTCGGCGAGAGCGTAACTGTTCCTGTTGTCGAGGGAGAGCTGGATCTCGGGAGGTGGCAGTCTGTGCTGTTCGTCGAGTGTGACGGCCCGCAAACCCGCCGCGTGTCCGTCACCGTCATCGATGGATAGGCGTCCGACGACGACTGGGTGCCTCCGTTCTCCGATTCCGCAATGGTGGGTGCTCGACGACTCCGAGTACTCATCACCCGACGTGAGAACCGGCACAACAGTCATCCCGCAGCAACCCTCTCACGGAACTATGGGATACAAACGCACACGACGCGTCCCAGTGAGAGACTACACTGAGGTCTATGACGCCGACCTGTCAAATGTATCCCTCACGGGCACCAACGATGTCCGACGAATACAGATCGTCCACGTTCCGGACGACCGCCATGAACGGGATATCGTCGATAACGAGGCACTGGCGGCGGGCGAGGCGCACGAAGTTCTCGTTCGAGAGCCCGTCGAAATCGTCGACCACTCGCCGAAAAGCGCCGTTTCCGTGTTGGAGGGGCCATATGGGCGCGAGAACGCGCTGTCGCAAGCGAGTGCCCTCGCCCGCGACGAGGACCTCCCGATTGCTGAGGAGATCGTCACATTACGACCCCATCACTGGAGCGACGCCGGTCACTGGGCGACGTGTCCAGCATGCAGTAGTGAGGAACTCGTCCTCGTCAGTGATCTTGACGATACCAATCTGACGCTGGCGTGTCGGGCCTGCGACGAGCGAGCACAGGCCGAGACTGACCGCACAGAGATGCATTCCGAGTGGTTCCATTGTCCGGGCTGTGGCAGTGGCGATGTCAACGTCGAGCTCTCCGGCCCAGCCGGCTCTACATGGTGGAGCTGCGACGACTGCGGCTACGATACGGTGCCGGCTCCGCCGGACCGCGCCTACGCCGAAGCACGCGACACCAGCCTCCCAGCATAAGGCTCACCAGCCCACGTTATTATCTACTGGCACCTCGTATTGGGGCCATGTCGGACCCAATCGAGACGCCGTCCGATCTCCTCCGCCGCGAGGAAATCGAACTCCCGGATTTCATCGGCCTGGGTGGCTACCACTACCGGGATTGCGTCCTCGTATACGTGGTCCGGATCTGGCAGTATCTCCGCGAGAACACCGACAGCATCGACGCTGACAGCTACGACTCAGCCGCTGCATTCGAGAGTGGTCATCGAGAAGCGTTGCTCCGACGAGCGGACGGACTCGGCCTCTCGACCGTTCAGGCGTCGTCAGCGCAGGCTGCAGCACTGCTCATCCAGCAGAAGGGCTTCGAGACGTGGCGCACCCAGCAGTTCGAGCGGCGCGATCGGACGTTCGTCTGGCGACCGACCGACGAGTTCGAAATGACCGAGCGAAAGTACGCCGAGGACATCATCGATGCGTTCGACGAGGAGCACCCGTTCTACGACGCCGCGATGGAGACGCTCGACGGCTCGGACGCGACCCACTCGTCCCAGTCCTCTCACGACTGAGGTTCTGGTGCGCCATATCAAACCCGAGCACAACTGACTGGCTACGTGGGCCGAGATGACGGGACGTGCTCGGCAACCAGTTCGAGAAGTTCCTCTTCGGTCTCCCATCGATGCAGCTGTCCTCGGTTGTCCATGATCTCGAAAAGGTGGGCAAGCATTGCATCGTAGGCGTCGCGTTCTTCCTCTATCGTCAGGTAGTCCTGCTTGAACACGCGCGTCTTCCGCTGGTATCGCTCCCGGTCGAGTTCCGCGAGTTCGAGTTCGTGGCCGCCCTCGTTGTCCTCGAAGACTCCGACGACGAAATCGGCGCGGTCGGCGAAAATCTTGAACTTCACCACGAAGTTCTCCCAGACCTGCTCGCCGATCTCGTCAAGGAGAAACGCGAAATGCGACGCCCCTCGATCGGCCAGTTCGTTTCGCACCGAGCGGAGGCGGGCCTTCTGTGGCTCGTCAAAATTCCCGATCACGAGGTACGCGACGTCGCTATAGCCGAAGTCGCGGAGCAACCCATCGGTCAGAGCGGCGTCCATGAGGCGCTCGATCGCCTCGGGCGTGAGTTCGTCGTCGAGATACGCTTCGGAGTCCTCGATGAGGCGCTTCGGATCGGTTTCACGACCAGCCATCGGTTGCTCGTCGCTACAGCAGGCTCGTACAAGAGCTTACTGATGTAGTTACTGATATAGCGACAGTAGTTATAGCAACTGAATCAGTATTTCCCGAAATGGTTAATGCGCGTGCGGCCCGTAGTGGGAGATAGGAGGAGTCCTCGATGAGCAACAGGGGCGAGACGGTTGGTGAGATCGACACCGAAGGGAGCGACGAGTGGGAGTCGCTTCGACTGATACTCCAAAACTCGCGCGCGAAGTTGCTCCTGCAGATACTCGCCCATCCACAGCGGATGCCGAGCGCTCCCGAACTCGACTATCGGAACCCGAGCATGGAAACGAGTACGGTCCAGTATCATCTCCGAAAGCTCGGGGACGCGGACATCATCGAGAAAGTGAAACTGCCCAAAGGCGAGCGGACGCGCGACCTCCCTTCGACGTTCTTCCGAGTCACCGAGAAGGGCGAGCGACTCCTGAAGCAAGCGAATCTCTACGAAGAGGTCGAGACGTGGCGCGAAGTGTACGAGCAGATGGAACGCACGCCGGAGATCCGTGAGATCGAGGCGATGCCGCGGCCATCCTGAGAACAATCCCCTCAGCTAACGGGCGATCATCCAGTACTTCATGGACGATTCCACCGACACCGACACCGACACGTTCCCCCGCGACGACTCGGGCACTACAGGTGGCTCCGCCGTTGAGGGCTTTCGCCAATTCGGACGATGGCTCAAAGAGCATCTCCACCTCGGAACGACAGCGAACTCCGGAGAAGACTCGGACCAGTAATCTCCGAGCTCCCGCTCGCTCTCTTCCACGGGACTACGATTCTTCGTCTCCGGCGGCGAACGCACTCCCCGGCGAGAACTCCGTCAGCTCCTCAATCTCCTCTTCCAAGCGGTCGACCTCCTGACGCAGTACCTCGGCCTCTGGATCGTCGCTCACCGCCAGCCGGTCTTTGAGCCCTTGGAGCCGGGTTTCTTTGCGTTCCTCATCGACGTCGGCCTTCCGCACATACTCACTTTCGGTGATGTCGTAGACTGCTGACTCAGGGACGGACACCACATCGAGTGCCTCGTCGACCTTCTCGCGGTCGACACCCAGCACCTGCTCGCGGTTGATCCCAGTCTCCTCGAACACGTCGAGCACCGCCTCGTCGTCTTTGAGCGAGCGCTGGTGGCGCGTCGTCCGCTGGACCGAGCCGTACTGGCCGTGGGCCGGGCGGTCGTGTTGCACCCGGTCGAGCAGGACATCGGTCACATCCTTCCGCAGGTCGTTCGCGTTGCGCTGAACATCCGAGAGGAGCGTATAGAGATTAACGAGCTCGGGTGTGTCGACTTCCTCGAGCTCGGTCAGGTCCTCGCGTTCGAGCGCGTCAATCAACAGTAACGCGTCTGAATACACCGAGACGTCCGGTTCCGCACGCTCGTCGGCCTGCTCGTCGTCAGTCGTGGTCGAGAGATGCGGCGTCTCGTTGAGGACCGCGCTCTCGTCAGCCTCCTCGAGTTCGATGATCCGCCCGTCTTCTTGATCAAGCACGTACCGTGGATGGAGCGCGAGGACCGCTGCGTAGGGTTCGGCCTTCGCTGGCAGCCGTTCGAGATCATAACCCTCGCCAGCCGAATCACGGGTGTGCTCGACGAGCGCTTCGAACTGCTCGCGCTGGAGCGGTTGAGAGTGACCAGTATCCGTATCCCCGATGATGATCCGCTGCTGTTGGACGTCAGTAACCCGGAAGCGCCTGGTCGACAGTGGTGTGATCAGTGTGGCATCCTCTGGGAGGTCCTCACAGCGCTCGATCAGCGTCCCCCACGTCGCACCGAACGGCGCAGCCATATCCATCCCTCTCGTGTGGACGCATGAAAACACACGGCCTCTGATATCGCCGTAAACCCATTCAGCCCGACACGGTGAACGTTTATACCGAGGCGTACAGAAAACCAGCAGATCCCGGAGAGGATCTCCTCCACACCATGAGCCGCGATCACCAGTTCACCGTCGGCGACGTCGCCCTCGATACCCATCAGGAGTCGCCCAGTCCAGCAGTGGTGGTGAACCTGCCACCCAAGCACGCCAACGAGTGGACGGCCTACACCGACACCACCGTTGCCGAGGACAACCCCGAGTATCCCGACGAGTCACCCATCGTTGTCGTCGCCTTCTACGATGATCTCGCTGAACGCGCCGAGGAGTTGCTCTGGCCTGAATCGCCTATCCCGTTGAGCGAACTCCACGAGTACGACGTCAAGGACTATGCGTTTCCGGTCGATCGACTCCAACCTGCCGAAGACACCTCACTGGCCGAACGCCACGCGGGAGAGGATCAGGAGACGACCGGGACCAACAGCGAGGGCGAAACCGCCGGCGACACCGATGAGCTTGACGACGGCGAACCTGCAACCACTCGCGAAGACAACGAGGAATCCAACGCGACAGACAACGGTGCCGAACCCGACTTGCACGAACTCCGAGACTATCTCAGAGACAACGGCGTCCGATCCGAAATCGATGACAGGACGGTTATCGTCGAAAAACTGGGTGAGACGTATCGACTCTCCACCGACGAGGTAGTCGAAGGCGACGGTCCGTACCGAGATCGTCTCGAACAACTCGTTAACGACGCTCCAGTGTAGCTACGACACCCATCTCGAATTCAAGGCGGGCCCTGTTTTCGCTCCTCGCCGTTCTGCGTTCGCAGTGCTCTATCTACCTTATGTAACGACTCTCCGCCCAGACGATGGAACGCGTTACATAAGGTTCACAGAGACGGAAAACGAGCCCACGAGTTCGTAGACGGGCCACACTACCGGGATTAGAGATCGCTCTCGGCTTACTCCTCCGAAGACACGTTCCAGTCGGCGACATCATTCCACTCGACATCGTTGAACTGGAGTCCCTCGTCGTCGTTCTCCTCACGATCACCGAAATAGGCATAGCGCGAGACCGCACACAGGTGTTCGACCTGATCGCGACGGGACTCGGGGAGGCCGGTCTCTCGGAGTAACTCGTCGGGTGTTGCGTCGTGATGCTCGACGATGTACCGGCTCGCGCGTGGAGGGAGCGGACTGTCAGTCATGGACTACGAGCCATCACTCCCACCCGTCCCCATCGCTCGCTCGTACCAGAGTCGCGCTCGGAGCGCTTCGGCATCGCGCTTCGCGGTCTGATACTCCTCGTGGTCGGCGGCCCACTTGTACGCAACACCCGGCACCGGGTCGGTGCCGATCCACTCGAGCCACCCCGTCGTCTGTTTCGGCGGGAGTTGTACACGCTTGCCGGCACGCGTCGGCTCTAAACCCACGCTTTCGAGCAACGCCATGACCCGCTCGGCACGAGCGTCAGCTTCAGCGGAGAACGATGCTTGACGCGTCGTCGCGTACTCCGGGGCCGACCACGCCAGCGACCCGGCGGTGGCGTGCCACGCTCGCCCTATTCGAGACGTGAGCCCGCCGCCGGGAAGATCGGCGGGGGCAGGCAACCGCTTCGTATCGGATGATTCGCCAGCAGCTGCGTCACTTCCAGCCTCGGAGGAGTGATACCACTCACGAAGGTGCGAGAGGCCGGGATGGGCGTGCGTGCGGACGACGTACCGCTGTGCTGGTGAGCGGCGTTCGTCCCGAGCGTCCGTGATCCGGACCACCCTTGCCGCGAGCCAGTCGAGTTCCGCAAATACCCATCGCGCGAACGGCCGCCACCGCGTCGAGAGTTGGAAGTGCTTGGTCTCGCCGTTCCCACCAACATGGCCGTCGCCGAGCAGGAGCCCTGCGAGGAGCGTGCGCTGGCGACGGTCGAGTGTCGGCGGCCCGCACGACCCCTTCCAGTGACCCGCGAGTCGCTCGTACTCGTCGTCGCACTCGGGACACCGACCACGCCGGGCGAGTTCGTGGCGTCCCTGTGTTTGTTCTTGACCGCTGGGTCCGGTGGTCACTGGTGGATATTGATCGTCATCTCGTCAGTACCATCAAGCGTCCGGATGGCTTCGGTATCAGGTTGGGTTCGATCGGCTCGATGGTTGATAGCACGTAGGCGGCTCGGGACGGATCACGAATCGTCTGCGTCTGCCTGCCGTCGACGGGCTTCATCGTCGTACCCACCGGTGTCTCCCTCGCGGCGAGCACGACTGACGCTTCTTGACGTAGCCTGATGGGCTCGATGGGAGCCCTCGCCGCTATGCGCCATGTCGAGCGAGCTGTCGGCATCCATCCCCATCTTGGTCGCAGTGAGGGCTGCGTCCTGGTTCGCGCCGATGAACAGAAACTCCCAGTCGTGCTCTTCGCGGTGGTCCTCGACGAGTTCACGGACGCGCTCCTGTGGCGTCTCGGAGGCGTTCTCCTTGCCGTCGGTCAGGGCCACCACGATGACGTTCTCCGGACGCACACCTGCTGGCAGCTTCTCGATCCGACGCTCGGTGTCGGTGATCGCGGTCGCAATGGCGTCGTGGAGTGCGGTCCGTCCACCCGGTGTGTACGTCTCCTCGTCGAGCTGCGGCGCACTGTCGAGTGACTTACCCTCATAGATGCACTCGACGCTATCGTTGAAATCGTAGAGCGTGACGGTCGCCTCGCCGGGTTCGCCATGCTGGTCCTCCAGAAACGTGTTGAACCCCCCGATGGTGTCGTCCCTGATCGTATCCATCGACCCCGACGAGTCGAGAACGAAGGTCACGTGTGTTCGCATATGGCATATGAGGGCTGGCGCTGTATCATCCTTACGCCCATCACACACCACAATTCGGTAGCACAACCGTTCTACGTGCAGATCAGAAGCCTTTGGAGATCAAGGAGAGCGCCGATTTCACTAATAGGGATCATTGGAACAATCCGTAATTTTGTGCGAGTGCTTCCCAGCAGTTGGGAGATACAGCGTGCAAGATACAGGGCGCGTATCTTGCATATTGGGTCGGAAAGGTGTTTTCTCGGGTGACTAAATCGGCGTCTGTTCGCCGTTCGTCATGCGTTAGTCTGGCTGGTTTCGGTTTGTAGATGCGAAGTCGGAAGTTCAGTGCTGATTTTGCACATCGCCTGCGTAATTGCGAGATCTGATGTGCAAATTAGGATAGCGCTTTTCTCTGCGCACGACCCCGAGGGGCGGGTAAAACCCGGACGGTAGGTTCTGCATCCTACATGATGTCACCTGTCCGAACACGGAGGAGAGCCGATGAACGACATCGCTCCGATTATCGTCGTCGATGACGGCGTTGAGATCTCCGACTCACCCTATTCGTTTCTCTCATCAAAAGGAGGGACCGACTGTCCTCCCAACGCAGATTCATAGGTCTTGACTGCTTCTTTGAAATCTGGGTCTTCAGCGTGCTTCTGAGCATATTCTTCAGTCAGTTCCCAATCGTCTGGCCGAGGGCAATGGTGCTCGCAACCCTCACAATAGTCTGTTTTGAACCGCTCAAAAGTATTAGTCAAACTCACGCCAGACATGAATCCTCCATATTGACACCACAAATGCTTCATCCCAAATGATCCTACTCCAATCATTCTCCCTACCGGACTTGGCTTGTATCCTACGTGTAAGTGCTCACAATGTTTATAATATGTTTCTGCGTCAGCGTCTTCCACTGCGCGGTGCGCCATGACAGTCATAGAATCACTCTCTCTTGGATCAGGCGGGTTCTCAAGGTCGACATCGATCCCCTGCATATCAAGGATTGTCTTGGTCATTTCTTGTCGGTCCTGTTCTTCCTCTTTATCAGGGTACTGAGAATTGTCGTATGGATCCGAAACCTCGTGCACACGTTGAATGTCGTCACTCAAATGGGCTTCAAAAGCTGTATCACCGTTATCAGCGGCTACATCCCGTGCTTCAGAGAGATATTCAACTGCAGTATCCGGGTTGCGGTTGTAATAGTAATAAAGGCCGATACCTTTCCGGAGGTTGGCTTCGGTCTCGAGCTCTGGGACGAAATCGGCGAGTTGTTCGGCCTGCTCGACGAGTGGGTGTATATCTACTTCTTCGAATTCCCCATCATCTATTGAATCGCCTTCAAATTTCACACCGTCAGCAGTGGGATCAAGTTCTCCAAGCAGTTGCAGCTGCCGCCGAGCCGCTAAATAGTCGATGACTTCGGCGAGTGCAACAGCGTAAGCATAGTATTTTTCATTTTCGAGAAGAAAAGCTAATTCATGACTGATCCCCGCCATCGCCCCCAATTCGTTTTGTAACAACTCCGCAAAAGCTTCGTTTCTCGCATAGTCGAATTCTGGCGCTCCGAACCCGTCAACTGATTGTATTCGGTCGGTAGCGAGCTTTTCGCGTCGCTTTTCAGCAAAGACGAAAAGCCCAG
Source organism: Halococcus sp. PRR34 (assembly GCF_028617175.1). Classification (NCBI taxonomy): domain Archaea; kingdom Methanobacteriati; phylum Methanobacteriota; class Halobacteria; order Halobacteriales; family Halococcaceae; genus Halococcus; species Halococcus sp. PRR34. The sequence continues at coordinate 51,988 of NZ_JAQJDA010000022.1, forward strand.
CAACATGCTGAAAGATGGTAGCCAAGCGTCGGTCCACTTCCAAATCGAGCTCAGAAGCAAGTTCAGCAGCTTTGTGCGCGAATTCGGCCATTTCAACGGCTTCTTCACCTTTTTGTGGGTTGCGCAGGAAGTACTGAACGAAGAGTGCCTTAACAGTAGCTTCATCATCGTAACCAACATCTAAAATCTCGCCGATTGATTCTCGGGCTTCTTCCTCATCGCCTTTTTTCAGGTTCTGCTGTGCAATGAGAAGGGTGTGACCACGGTAGCTAAGTCGCTCGTGTTTGGCGTGTTCTCGGAGCTCCACGAAATCGTCGGGCGTGAAAGCAATTCCTTCCCCAATATTCAGTCCTTGTTGCTGTCGACGTGTGATCCGGCTCTGTGTGCGATTAACGGCCTGCTCAAGACGCTCGTAGTCGGTGATGACCTGGTTTCGTGAAATCTTGATCCGAACGGTTTGTTGACTGCGCCAGTTGGGCTTTTCCGTGTTAAGATCGTCCCAGATGTACTCTTGGATAACACGCCAGTAGATTTCTTCGGTGTTATCGTCATAGATAGCCAGTAAGACTGGGATTGGCTGGTCAATATATTGCTCAAGATGACGAACTTCCATATCTTCGTGTACGGTGTCAATCTCCGGATCGAACCGGGTGGTCGATTTTAGCTGGATGAAAAAATGCTCGCTGAGAACACTCTGGGACTTCTCGTCCTCTCCATCGTCTGGTTCGTCGGTGAGATTAATGATGAAGTCGATGCCATAGTCGTTGTTGTATTTCTCGACAGCGTATGGACGTAGTTGGACAGCGAGCTGTCCTTCGCCTACCTCATCGACTTCCTGATTGCTACTCCGCTTAGTCATCCAATCAGCAATAGACGCTTCGTATTAGAAATATCTCACGCCACTCAGCACAAATGGCGAGTGAAAGACGTAAATCCACTACTAGCTCATTGTGACACCCGCCGAGAAGCCAGTATCTTCAATCGTCGTTGAGAGGAATCGTCTCTTCATAACGTCGAATGCCGTACCGGAGCAGCGCGGCGTGTAGGCAGTGAGTCTCACCGCACCTGTTGCTGAATCCAACCTCTGTATCTCGCACGTCGATTTCAACAGAACAACAACCTGGGATGTGAGAACTCTGAAAATCAGTGCGAATTCGTGTAGGTGTCCGCCGGGAACGAGACGGTGATCTGATTTACTACTCTGCGATGACAGATGCAGAAACGGACGCTATGGCATGTCCGGATCGCCCGTGACGAGCCAGTTGACCAACCGATCCACGCTCCGGAAGCCACGTTTGTTCCACGCACCGCTTTCCTCGGGTGGTGGTTTCTCCGGATCGCGATCGATAGCACCATCGGGCGGCGAACCGTCGCGGTCTTCGTTCGTGGTCGACGTACCCAGTACGAGGCGAGTGAGGAGCCGATCCAGCCAGACGGATCCGGGCTCGTCGCCAGTCCCGCCCTCTCTCCGCGGCGGTTTCTCGGGAGTGCGATCGATGGTCTGATCCCCTCTGGCCATATCTACTACCAAGGCCTCCGTAGACTTAAACGAACGGCGGGAAACACTTCGAGGCGTGAAACGGTCGCTGCTTCTCGTCGCGCTCATCGCTCTCCTGGTCCTCGCCGGCTGTAGCGAGGGAACCACGAACACCACTCCAGCCACCAGCATGGACACTCTGATCGGCGATCCTGGGACAAGCACGCTCTCAGGGGACGCCACAACACCCACTGCGGCCGCGACGACCACGTCGGAAACACCCTCAGAGAGACGGACAGCCACACGAACCCGAACACCGACCTCGACAGCAACCGCCACCGAAAGCGCAGCCACGACCGCACTCTCAACGTCGGGCCAGACGACATTACCAGCCGCCTCGACGCAACCCGCTCCCAGCGACGGTCAGGGACGACGGGCGACGGTCACTCGCGTCGTCGATGGCGATACGGTCGAAGTTGAATTCGCTGACGGCACCACCGACACGATCCGCCTGCTCGGCGTCGATACCCCCGAGACAACGCTCTCGCGGACCGACCCGCCGGAGTTCGAGGGCATTCCTGATACGGCTGCGGGGCGCGACCACCTCTACAACTGGGGGCAGCAAGCCAGCCAGTTCGCCAGCGATCAACTCGCCGGCCAGCAGGTCCGCGTCGTGATGGATCCCGAGTCCGACGAGCGCGGCAGCTATGGCCGATTGCTCGCGTACGTCGTCTACGACGGCGGCACGAACTTCAACCTCGAACTCCTCCGACAGGGCTACGCTCGCATGTACGACAGCGAATTCGTCCGCCGCGACGAGTTCGCCAGCACTGAGGCACAAGCCCAGTCGAGTAACGTCGGTCTCTGGGACTTCGACGGAGCGGCGGCGACAGCCACCGCAACCCCTCGCTCCGACGGGGAAACCGTGAGCGGGAACGGCGGCGGTGTTGTGACGCCGACCCCGAGCGGCCCGGCGTCGGATCCCTACGACTGCTCCGATTTCGACACGCGCGCTCAGGTTGAGGCCGTCTTCGATCCCGACAGCGACGTCTTGGGACTGGATAGTGATGGCGATGGCGAAGCCTGCGAATCACTCTGACTCGACGGAGGCCTGCCAGTCATCGTCGATCTGGAAGACGAACTCGGTGAACGCGAGGCCCTCCTCAGCCGTGATCGCCTCGGCAAGCTCCCACGCTCGTTTCTCGCGTGCGTCGAGATCCCGCGCGTCGCCAGCGAAGCGAACCAGCGCCTCCGCGATGATCAGTCGGTCCTGAGGGTGCATCGGTCCGGGATGGTTCCGTCATCGGTCAAAAAGCTCGGCACCGCCGCGAGTCACGTCGGCAGGTGCTGCTCGGAGACGTCAGGACACGTTCGTCGTCATTACCATCCGTCTTTAGCTAACTCCAGCGGTTGATTGAGCAGCGGTAGCGAGCCGTTCCTGAAGGATTGGACGCTCTTGGTGAATTTTCTGGGCGTCCGCTGCCATTCGCTCTAACAACGGAGGCGGAGAGTAGTCGAGGTAGTTGCTGAGTCGTTTGAGGATGCGCTGGGCGTGCGACCGAAGGGTCGCCGCCCAGCGTTCCGGCGGGAACACCGCATCCTCCTCTGCGTATTCGATTACCAAATCCAGCAGCGCACGGCTCACCACCAACGTCAGAATCGCTGCATACAACAGAATCTCTACAACCGCAGGGCTGGACGTGTCGAACTCGTCGAGGTCGTACAGCGTCTTCAGCTCCCGAAACAGCAATTCCACCGCCCACCGATAGCGGTAGATCGTCGCTATATCCGCCGGCAAGAACCACTTTCGCGGCAGGTTCGTGATGTAGAAGTGGTAGTCGTCGGCGGCCGCGGTGGGGGCGCCCCCCACCCGGGGACCCGGAGTATACCACCAGCGCGGGGCCGCCGAAGGGGCACAGCGGAAATAAACAAAGAACACCACAAACACAAAAATTAGGTGGGGATAC
>NZ_JAQJDA010000023.1:0-53807 GCF_028617175.1 Halococcus sp. PRR34
CTCACCGCTGCGGTCTACAACCTCGAACTGGCCCTCAAACCGTGAATCCCGCTGCCCTCTGCGGATTCAATAGAGCCGTGTTGAACAACCTGCTGAATACGCGAGCGGACCTCGATATCGCTGTCCTCGTCAACGATATGGGCGAAGTGAACGTCGACGCCGATCGCGTCGCCGAACACTCCGATATTTCCGAAGACGACGAGGAGCTGGTCGAACTATCGGATGGTTGTATCTGCTGTGAGCTTCGCGGAGATCTGCTCGACACGCTCGCGAGGCTCGCACAGACTTGTGAGTTTGATCACCTCGTCATCGAATCGACTGGAGTAGCCGAGCCGTTGCCCGTTGCTCAAACACTCACGATGGGGTTCGATCAGTCCGATCTCGACCCGACGAAGTTCTACGAAGAAACGGGTATCGAGGTGATGGACCACTATGAACTCGACACGACAGTAACTGTGGTCGACGCTCACCAGTTTTGGGCAACGTTCGATTCGAAGGAATCGCTCATGGACGGCGATACCGAGAAAGACCTCGGCAATCTCCTCGTCGATCAGATCGAATTCTGTGACGTACTCTTGCTCAACAAGTGCGACTTGGTCGACGCTGACACGCTTGCCGAGATCGAAGAGATGGTCGAAATCCTCCAACCGCGGGCAGAAATCGTTCACACCGAACACGGACGGGTCGACCCCAACGAGGTTCTCGGAACGGGCATGTTCGATTTCGAGGAAGCCCGTCAGTCGGCCGGGTGGATACGGGAGCTCCACGAACCCCACGAATCTGCGGAGGAAGAACATGGAGTTACGTCGTTTGTCCATTCGTCCCGGCGCCCCTTCCATCCCGAACGGTTCGCCGACTTGCTCGATTCGTTCCCCGAGAACGTCGTTCGATCGAAGGGACACTTCTGGCTCGCGGGCCGCGAGGACATGGCTCTCGGGTTGGACATCGCTGGACAGTCCATCCGGATCACACCAGCCGGTACGTGGGTCGCGTCACTCCCTGAAGAGGAGCGCGAAACTCATCTTGAAGCTCATCCTGAAATCGAGGCGATCTGGGACGACCAGTGGGGCGACAGAGGGAGTCAGCTCGTGCTCATCGGTAGCGAGATGGACCACGAGGCATTCACCGAAGATCTCGAGGCGGCCACGCTGACCGACGACGAGATGACTGCTGACTGGAGTCTCTTCGAAGATCGCTTTCCGGTGTTCGAGTTCGACGGAGACGATGTGGAATCGACGCAGCAGGACGCCGAACCTGCTGACGAGAACGCTGAGGAGGTGGGTCTCGCAGATTGATCATGTCGTCTCCACGCTCGCTCTTCCGAAGGGTACTCAGTAAGAACGTATCACACGAAGCTCGCATGGACGCGATTGACGAACTCGGCGAGGAAGGTGCGGCCACCCAGCTCCGCATCATCGCGGTAACAGGTGGTCTCAACGGGTCGTATCGGCGCAGAGCAGTGAATACACTTGGTCAATGCGGAGCCATCACAGACCTGGAGAGAGTAGCCGAGGATACGAGCGTTCACCCTTCCATCCAGATGCAGGCTGAAGAGTTGACACATCTCTGAGCGATACGGTTCATTTCGGTCGTCTCCGAGTGTTGTCTCGGTCATCTTCGTTAGTGCGCGTCGAGCGCCTTCGTCGGGAGGTCGATACTCTTCATGGCCTCGACGGAACTCCAGCCTTTGTCGGCCCACTGCTGGTTCCGTTGTTGGTACTATCAGTTCCGTTGTTGCCAGTCTCGTTGCCCTCCCCGGCTCCGCTGCCGTCGAAACATCCGGCGATGGTAGTGCTACCCGCCGCTCCAACGCCGATCAAGACTCTCCGCCATGTGTAGTCTTCCACCGTAATCAGTTTCGAACAACAGTCACAAATATGAAAAATCGCGGTTCGAACGTCTGATTTCGATAGCAGCGGATTCCCGGAATCACTGCCCATTGTCATCATCTACGAGCCGTTCGGCTGCTCGTTTCGCCCCGGCGATGTTGTAGGCGAACGGACCAATAACGGAGGTCGCGAGTGCACCGACGACGTAGACGTTCGAGCCGGAGTAGCCGTCGGCAGGGATCCATTCGAGTGTCTCGTCATCGAGAACAGGCATTCCCTCGTCTCCGATCGTCAAACAGGGGATCGCTGTGATTCGTTCGACGAGAGGGTGGGTGCGTATATCCGCGAACCCAGTCGCAAGAACGACCTGAACGTTGGTTCTGACCGATCCATTCTCGAGTGACAGCACGATACGACCCTCAGTGTCTCTGGCGGTTCTGACTTCCCCGATTTCCCGTGTCAGCAAGCCCTCCTCCTCCGCCTCCCTGAGATCGTCCATCAGGTATGGTGGCACGGTTCCGTCGAACCGCTCGTCGTTCACGAGCCGCTGCCGCGCCGCCGATCCGGACGGGAGCCGGTGGAGGTGATCTTGAATGTACGACCACCCGATCCACTGGGGATCGCACTCTATCGCCTCGACTTGCAGACTGCTCCGCGAGAGCAGCGTCACTTCAACGCCGGCATCTCCAAGATCGAGCGCGACCTGTCCAGCGGTAATTCCGCCCCCGATGACGTAGGTCTCGCCGTCGTAGGATTTGACGCGTGACTCGTCATACCCCTCCTCCCAAACGTGATGCACAGGAGCCTCGTCCGGCAGGTCCGCAGCCCACTCGGGCACGTCGTACGCTCCGCCGTGGCCAATAGCGAGGACGACCCGTTCGCCATGGTGGTTCCCCGCATCCGTTTCAACGACGAGGTGGCCACTATCGCGGCAGATATCTGTCGCTCTGGCTTGATGATGCATCGCTTCCAACCCGTTCTCCTCGATGACACGACGCGCGTAGTCGAAGAACAGCCCGACTGAAGGCCGACGCGGGTTGCCGTGTGTCGAGACGAGCTCGTCGATTCGGCCGTGTTCTTCCGCATATTTTCTCATCCCGAACGATTTCGTACCGATATGCTGGACGTATGGTGACCGGAGATACTCCATCCCACAGGCGGCGGCCTTTCCCTCGAAGGAAGCGAGCAGTTCGTCGTGAGGATCGATGATGGTGATGTCGTCGTGAGTCAGTCCTTCCGTTTCGAGGAGCCAGCGTGCGATGCACGTTCCGTAGATGCCACCACCAACGATGAGATACTCCTGCATGGTGTCGAAGAGAGTATCAGTAGTGTGGACGCCTCCAGAGGAGGAATCCAGTCATCAGTACTGGCGACGATCTCCGATGGGTTTCTCCCGATTTGTCAGCACCGAAGCTCACAGGCGTTTGCATTGTGAGGGCGATTACTCCGTGGTGGTCTTCGCTTGGGTTTTCTCGCCACGATAAATCTCGGCTCCATCCTGGGCGACTTTTTCGGCGAGGACGGCGCATTTGAGGCGCATCGGAGTGACCTCTACACCGAGCATTTCGGTAATATCGTCCCGGTCCATCGCACCGAGTTCGTCGAGGGTCATGCCGACTAACTCCTCAGAGAGCATGCTCGCGCTCGCCTGACTGATCGCACAGCCCTCGCCGCCGAATCGGACCGCGTGGATGATCTCTTCAGTCTCGTCGAGTTTGACGTCCATACGGATCGTATCCCCACACAGGGGGTTCTCGCCGACGTGTGAGAACGTGGCGTCGTCGAGCTCTCCGTAATTTCGTGGGTTGCGATAGTGGTCGAGGATCTGCTGTCGATACATGTCCGAACCCATGGCTGCTATTAACCAATATTTAGAAGTTAATAAATACTGCTGTTCCCAGTGGCGAGCATACGTTCGAGGGGATGTATGACAGTTCAACCAAACCCTAGCACAGGCGCGGTCTGGTTGAGGTGGAGAAGCTGACTTCGGCGGCAAGATCCGGACAACACAGGACACCGTTTCGGTCGATTACTCGGTCAACCCTGTCGAAGACTTCGCCGAAACGCTTGCCTGATTGATTGCATCAGTAACTCGCGGGAGCGGAACCCCTAGCACTGCAAAAACGTCGGTCGGTAGCGATCAGTTCGATCGGGACGGCGCTCCTCGTTAGTGGTCGAGTACGGTGTGGTCGCGAGGTTCGGCAGCGCCGTCGAATTCGTCATCACACAACCGACAGACGTTGTGGTGAAAGACGACGTGCTGGTCGATTGCCGCTGCGGTCTGGAGCTCCGCGCTTCACCGCGAACGGGTGTGTCATGCAGCAAATGCTAATCCAATCAGTATCATTTGCAGTTTTTGCTAACCGAGCCCCATTCAGTACGCAAGATTATTATATTGATGGGTCAGATTAGCAGTCGATATGGCACACATCCACCTCGGGGAAGGGTCATTCCCTCTGTGGGCACTCGCCCTTTGGACCGTCCTCGGCGCCGGGTTACTCGCGGTCGTCACGTATCGCATCCGTAAGGGTGGTATCAAGACCAACCAGATCGCGCTTGCTGGCATCGGTGCAGCGGCGAGCTTTGCGGTCTTCCAGCTCAATCTCCCTATCTGGGGTGGGATTCACATGAATCTGACCGGCCTCGTCGGCATTCTTGCCGGGCCGCTGCTGGGAGCGCTCATCGCGCTCGTGGTCAACGTCTTCTCCGCAGCGCTCGGTCACGGTGCGGTCGGCCTACTCGGCGCGAACGTCATCGTCAACGCCAGCGAGGCGATCGTCGCCTACTACGCCTTCCGAACCCTGCTGCGCATGGACTGGGATGTCTTCCCTGCAAGCGCGAGCGCGGCCACCATCGGACTCTCGGTGGGTGCGATCCTCATGGGCGCGATCATCGTCATCAGTGGCGTCAACGGCAGCGCACTCCCTCGTTCGGATCTCACCATCGCCGTCGCTGGGATGGTCGGGATCAACCTCGGCGTCGCCATCATCGAGGGGGTTCTCACTGGATTCATCGTCCAGTTCCTTGCGTCGGTTCGACCTGACCTCGTTCCCGGTGCGAGTCGCGAGAAGCGCGAAACTTCCACAGGGGTCGGTGCCTGATGCAGCGCTGGAAACAGTACGGCGGTCTCGCGGGATTGCTCGTGGTCTGTCTGGCCGCTGGCCTCTACGGCTTCACCTCTACTGGTGGCGCGCTCCCCTACGCCAAGCGGTTCGCAAGTACGCTCCAGCAGGGCGCACGTGAGGGCAGTGGACCACTCGTCGATCTCGGTCGAGGCATCGTCATCGCCGGCCCCATTCGGAAGGGCGGGCTCGTTCTGGAGTACGCCGCACTCGTGGTCCTGTTCGCTGGTGTCGGCATCGGGCTGTACGTCTACGCCACTCGCTACCGAAGCGAGAGCGACGGCGACCGCGACACCGATAGCGGACGAGATACGGTCTGAGTGGATGACGACCCTCTCGAATCACGTCCCCGACCCGCGGCTCATCACTGCCTACGCCGAACGTCGCGACGGACCGCTTCACCGCGTGAACCCGTGGACCAAACTCGGCGTCGTTGCCGTCCTCGTCCTCGCGGTCACGGTCGTCGACGCGCTCGCCGTTCTCGCGGGGCTGTATGCCGCCACCCTCGTGATCTATGGACTCGCCGGGCTTCCCTACCGCCGACTCGTCCTCTGGTACACGTTGCCGATGCTGTTTATCGTCTCGGTCGCTGGGCCACTCGCCTTCCTCGAACCTGGCCGTCCGATTCTCGGCGCGCTCGCCACACCACTGGGGGAGTTGTCCGTCACCTGGCAGGGCGCGGCGTTGTTCGCCGAGCTGACCTGCCGGTCGCTCACGGTGGTTACGTTCACGCTCACGGCATCGATGACAACGAAATACAACGATATCGCCTACCTGCTCGGGAAGATCTTTCCCACTCCGATCGATCAGGTGACGCTGTTAACGTACCGCTTCACGTTCGTCATGCTCGAAACGCTCGAAGATCTCGTGAAAGCCGCGCTCTCTCGTGGCGCGAACCTGAGCGATTTCTGGGCCAACAGGCGACTCTACGCCCGAATCCTCGGCATGACGATGCTGACCGCCATCGAGCGATCCGAACGCCTCGTCACGTCGATGGAAGCTCGTGGCTACGACGGCGACATCACCCTCTACGGTGACGTGCGTCGACCACCAGTGCTTGAAGCAGCGGCAGTCGTCGTCATGTTCACCGTCGTCGTCGTGTACGCGCTCGTCATCGCCTACGGGGTGGTGGCGATATGACTGAGACCATCGACAGCGAGCCCCTCGAACGGAGCACGGGGACGGACGACGAACCGCTCGTCTCGCTGTGGTGTGAATCCCACACCTATCCCGACGGCACTATCGGAATGCACGACGTCGAATTCGCCGTCCACGCCGACGAAGTCGTCGCACTGGTGGGTGCCAACGGCTCGGGGAAATCGACGCTACTCGAACACTTGAACGCGACGCTCACACCTGACGAGGGTGAACTCCGTGTGACCGGTCGGCGAATCACCGGAAACGACACGGCTCACGCCCGCCGGGAGGTCGGTTTCGTCTTCCAGGATGCCGATTCGCAGCTCGTGGCTCCAACGGTCCTCGACGACGTGATGTTTGGACTGCAAAACAACGGTCTCCCAGCCGACGACGCGAAAAAACGAGCCCGTGAGGCGCTCGCGACCGTCGACGCGGGCCACCTCGAAGGGCGTATCCCGCACTACCTGAGCGGGGGCGAGAAACGGCTTGTTGGACTCGCTGGGGTGCTGGTCCTCGAACCGAGCGTCGTCGTTCTCGACGAGCCGTTCGCCGGTCTCGACCCCGAGCGGTCGCGCTTGGTTGTCGAGCGCATCCGTCGGATCCACGCGGAAGGTATCAGCGTCGTCCTCTCGACACACGACCTCGATATCGCGGCCGAGATCGCCGATCGTATCTGTGTGATGTCTGAAGGAAACGTCATCGACAACAGGAGCCCCCGCGAGGTGTTCTACGACGAGGATTTACTGACCGAGGCGAACCTCCACCCACCGAGTACGGTTCGGATCACCCGCGATGCTGGGTTGGACATCGGGTCACAGCCAGTCACCGAGGCCGAACTCGTGACGTTCCTCGACCAGCAATCGGCGACGACAGACGGCAGTGGGCTTGCTCACCCCGATGGCGACACGAGCGACTGACTCCCCGTGGTATCTCAACCCGACCCGAGGGATCGAAACGCTGGCACTCGGATACACGTGAGTCATCGCCACGATCGATTTTCTTCACCGAGACCGAAACGAGACGTGGTGTCGGCGGATGGCCACGAGTCGGTTACGCTTCGTTCTCGTCGAAGCCGAGCGCCGCGGAGTTGATGCAGTAGCGCTTGCCGGTCGGTTCCGGACCGTCGTCGAAGACGTGGCCGAGGTGGCCGCCACACTCGACACACACAACTTCCGTCCGGTCCATTCCGTGACTGGTATCCCGGCGGAGTTCGATGTGCTCGTCGATCGCCTCGGAGAAACTCGGCCAGCCGGTCTCGGAGTCGAACTTGGTGTCCGAAGAGAACAGTTCGGTTCCACAGCCCGCACAGAGATAGGTTCCGTCTTCGCTCTGGTCGAGGAGGTCGCCGCTGAACTTGGGTTCGGTGCCCTGCTCGCGCAGGATCTCGTACTCCTCGTCGGTCAGCACTTCACGCCACTCCTCGTCGGTTTCGGGGACATCATCCGTCGTGGCTGCCGGTTCGTTCGACATGCCTCGAAGGAAGGGTTCGACGCTCTTGTGTATTGCGTCCTGCTGTGGGATGACGGTCGGCCGTCGGCTCAGAACGTCGCGATCTCACCGTCGACGGCCCGACGGGTCACGTCGGTGAGGTCGGCGAGTTCGCGGTCGACGATCCGTCCGACCTTGCTCTCCACATCGCCGATCGCGACGCCGGATTCGGTGCTGACGTGAACGTCGGCGACGTGGGGCTGATCGACCGGCTGGCCGATCCGACTCACGAGTCGTACCCGGAGGTCGCGGATGCCGTCGACCTCGTCCACCACGCTTTCGGCGATCTCGGTCGAGAGCAGGTTGTAGAGCTTCCCGATGTGGTTGACGGGGTTCTTCCCCGAGGTCGCCTCCATCGACATCGAGCGGTTCGGGGTGATGAGACCGTTCGCGCGGTTCCCCCGGCCCACCGAGCCGTCGTCGCCCTGTTCGGCCGAAGTCCCGGTCGTCGTGAGGTAGATCGAGCCCTCGTCGTAGTCGTCGGCCGTGTTCACTCGCACTTCGATCTCACGGTCGGTGTACTCGCGGGCGAGGTCGGTGACGTACTCGCGCACGCCCGCGACCGCGTCGGTGTACTCGCCGAGACTTGCGATGTGGGCGTCGATCATCGCTGCCGCCACGGTGACGTCGATCCGGTCGCCCTCGCGTTTGCCCATCACCTTGATGTCCGCACCGAGTTCGGGGTTGTCGGCCGCGTACTCGCCGTTGAGACGGCGTTCGGTGTTGAGCACGATTTCTTCGGTCTCCGAGAGCGGCGCGTGGCCCACCCCGAAGCTGGTGTCGTTCGCCATCGGGACGCTGCCGTCGTCGAACACGTCCTGGAGATCGCCGCTGCCCTCACCGAGCTTCGCGTCGAGGATCACGTCGGTGCCGACGTCGAGGTGGGGAACGTGGGCGTCGAGATACTGGCGGGCCGCCCGGAGGGCGATCGGCTCGGTCGGGATCTTCGTGCCCTCGTACTCGCTGGTCGCGCGGCCGACGATCAGGATGTAGATCGGCTCGATCATCTCGCCGCCGCCGAAGGCGGGCGCGGCGTTGCCCGCCACCAGTTGGGTCTCGTCGGTGTTGTAGTGAAGGATCGTCCCCACCCGATCGAGATACGCGGCCGCGAGCGCGCGCGAGACGCTCTCGGCGATCCCATCACAGAGCGAGTCGGGGTGGCCAATGCCCTTTCGTTCGACGATCTCCACGGTCTGGTCGTCGACTGCGGGCCGGTCAAGCGCCTCGACCCGGATGTTCCGTTCGGTCATGACCGAGGTTCGCGGCCGGCCGGTCTATAACTTACGGAAACTTTTGCGCACAGGAGGATTATCGTGGGTTATTGCCACCGTCACGCTCGTTCTGCTCGTCCGCCGTCCCGCGCGCATCGAGCAGGAGGGCGAGATACGACGTTCGGAGCTGGTCGTCGGGATCGAGGTCGAGGTCGGCGAGGCGTTCGCGCGCGCCGTCGCGAGCGGCATCGATCTCGGCCTCGGTCTCGACGGTGCGCTCGATCTCGACGAACTGTCCCACGTCCGTGACGCTATCGAGCGCGATCGTGTACTCCCCGAGAGCGAACCGTTCGCGGTGTTTTCGCACGCTGGCGGCGGGCGAGAAGCCGAGGGCTTCGACGATCGTCTCGGCCGCCTCGGGATCGTCGACGACGGTTTCGGCTTCCTCACGGGTCTTCGACGTGGTGTCGACGAGCGGCCCCTTGTAGGTGAGGTGGGCCGTGCTCTCCTCTGTGCCTTCCACGTCCTCTGGGTTCTCCACGTTCTCCTCCCGCGTCTCGCGGCGGAGTCTGAGCGCCTCGTCGGTTTCGGCGAACGATCGGTGTGGTGCGTGGTAGTAAGTGTCGTTCTGCTCGACGGTGCCGAGGCACGTGGCCTCGCGGGCCACGAGCGCTTCCCGGACCGGTTCGTGGGCGGCACGGACCTTGAGTTCGACTTCGTACATTCGGTAGCCTCTGGCGGGTGCCACTCGCCTCCGCTACATGAGCGCCGCGATGGACTACTCGTCCGCTTTCCAGCTCACCTCGATGCTGATCGATTCGCGCTTGTCGCCGATCATCGGCTCCCGTTCGCTCACTTCGATGTCGTACTCGACCGTTTCGTCCGGGCTGAGCGTCACCGACTTGTTGCCGACGGCGACATCGATCTCGCTTTCGGTGTCACGTAGCTCGTTCGCGAGCGATTCCAACTCTCCCGCGACGTCCTCCCGTGAGACTGTCTGGCTCGCGGTGGTAGTATCAACCATACCATAGTAGACACGCCTGAATATAATAAGATCTCCGCCGCTCGTCGTCGGAGCGTTTCGATTCGTCTGCTCGAAGCTACCGAACTCGAAACGTTGTTCTTAAACGTCGAACGGGTGTGAGTGCGCACATGACCGACGATCAGCCCGAGGCCGCCGAACCGAACGACGAGCCCAGCGATGCCGACGATGCCGAATCGAGCGGCATCCAGGAGGGAGACTTCGTCCGTCTCGCGTACACCGCCCGCTCGGTCGAGAACGACCAGCTCGTCGACACTACCGATCCAGACGTCGCCGAGGAGGAAGGCGTCGATGACCAGCAGCAGACCTTCGAGCCGCGCGTGATCGCGGTCGGTGCGGGCCATCTCTTCGACGCCGTCGAGGAGGACTTCATCGGGGGCGAGGCCGGCGACTCCGGCTCCGTGACCGTGCCCGCGGCCGAGGCGTTCGGCGAGTACGACGAGGAAGAGGTCCGGACGCTGAGTGCGGAGAAGATCCCCGAGGACGACCGGTATCCCGGCGGCCACGTCGACATCGAGGGCGAGCACGGCCACGTCAACACCATCATCGGCGGCCGCGCGCGCGTCGACTTCAATCACCCCCTCGCGGGCGAGGACGTCGAGTACGAGTACGAAGTGCTCGACACCGTCGACGACCGGATCGAGCGCGCCGAGGGAATGTTGGGGATGTACTTCGACGCCGACCTCGACATGCGGATCGAGGTCGACGAAGTGGAAGAAGAGCGGATGGTCGAACCCGACGAGGCGGCGGACGAGGACGACGACGAGGAAGCCGAACCCGAGTTCGAGACCGAGACCGTCGAGAAGGAGACGCTCTACATCGAGCAGTCCCAGCAGCTCCAGTTCGACCAGCAGTGGATGATGGGCAAACAGCAGATCCTCGGCGACCTCATCGACCGGCTCGATCTCGACCGCGTGATCGTCGAGGAGGTCATCGACGGCTCCGGCGGGATGATGGGCGGCATGGGTGGCATGATGGGCGGTATGGGCGGCGGTGGCGAGGAGGCCGACCTCGAAGCCATCGAAGAAGAGCTCGAAGACGCCGACATCGACGCCGACGAGATCACCGAGGAGCTCGGCGACGTCGACGAGTAATCGTCCAACAGCGGTACTCTTTCGACGACCGTATTCCCCGGAGCCGTCGATTTTCCCCAGTCCGACGCCGACTCTCCCAGCACGCGCTGCACGCAGTCGACGACCTCGTTCGCCCGGAACGGCTTCTCGACGTGATCGGCCACGTCGACCGCATCATCGATCTCTTCACGGGATTCTGCCGCCGTCAACAACACCACCGGCAGGATGGTATCGACCTCGTCGCGACCCCGAAATCGTGTTTCTCGGGCGTAAACCGGAGTCGCTCGCGGATTCCAGCGTCGTCGACGATCTGAACCGTTCGCGTCATCGGTCTTCGTCGTTCGTTGCAGCTGTCGAGCTACTGACTGGGAAACGTATCGACGACCCGATCGATGGGACTCCGAGTTGCGCTGCGCTCTCCCCGTTAGTCGGTCGTTCGGTGATGGAACCGGTATCTCAGGCGATGTCGCGGCTGGTGTCGATCTCGACGCGATCGGTGAGCTGGAGCTTGAGGGTCTCGGTGAGCGCGCGTCCGCCGCGGAACTTGGGGACCGCGAGTCTGGTTTCGACCGCCGTGCCGGCGGTGGTGGCGGTCAGCCGGAGGATCACGTCTGCCATGTGGGCGGTGGTGTCGCGTAGCGCCGGCACGTTCCGGCCGTCGAGACAGTGGAGCACGGCGACGCTTTCGGTGTCGACGACGTGGCGGCGGAGTCGCGTCATGAACTCCCGAAAACGCGGGCGGTCCTCACGTTCGAGCACGGTGTGGGGATCGACGATCAGCGTCGAGCGCTCGGGGAGATCCCCGGACAGCTCGATGGCGTGATCGACCCGCGAGTCCGCGGCGACGGACTGGATCGTCGGATCGCCGGTGTCGATCGATGTCCGTCCGAGCGCGTCGGCCACGGCGAGTTCCGTTCGGTCGAGCGTGAGATACAGCGTCTCGCGCGGGGCCATGAACTCATACAGTAGGAGTTCGGCCTGGCTCGCTGGCGGCGCGGTCAGCGCGACGATGCTTCCCGGCGGAATGCCGCCGCCGAGGCGCTGGTCGAGGAGGTCGATCCCGGTGGGAAGACGCGACGACATTATTCACTCCTGAGTTCGGCGCTGGATAAAGCTTGCTCACGCTCGAATCATGGTCGGATTCGGCACGCGGACCGGCATCCGGAACGCGGGTCACTATCCCGAACGCCGCCGACAGCGCGCGGTGGCGGCGGTTCCGCAAACGGAAACGGCTATCCGTTGGCCCGTTCGAGAGGGCGCTATGCGGGTCTCGGTCGTCCTCTGTACGTACGATCCGGCGCAGTTCGATGTCTTCAGTGAGGCCGCCGACACTGTCCTCGACCAGACCCATTCACCCGTGGAGCTCGTGATCGTGGTCGACGGGCGACCAGACCTTGCCGAGCGAGTGCGGGAAGCGTACGGCGAGCGCGAGGACGTCGTGATCCACTGCAACGACGCAAACCGGGGACTGCTCGAAAGTCGGAACACGGGCGCAGAGCTCGCCTCGGGTGAGGTCGTCGCGTTCGTCGACGACGACGTCCGGGCCGACCCCGAGTGGGTCGAGCGCCTCGTCGGGGCCTACGAGCGCACCGGCGCACCCGCGGTCGGCGGACGGATGACCCCCGAGTGGGTCGCTGGCCGACCGGCCTTCCTCCCTGCGGAGTTCTTCTGGCTCGTTGGCGTCACCCATCGCGGGTTCGGCCCCGACGGTGACGAGACCGCGGCGGGCGAAGTCCGGAACACGTTCGGTTCGAACATCTCGTTCGACCGCGACACGTTCCTCGACCTCGGCGGGTTCGATCCAGCCATCGGCGGTCGGAAGGGGGATGCGAACCTCCAGGGTGGCGAAACCGAGCTCTGCGCCCGCCTCGAACGCGAGTACGGCCACGGCGTCTACTACGTCCCCGACGCACGAGTGGCACACAAGGTGTTCGAGTATCGCACCCGGCCGGGGTGGCTCGCCGACCGCGCGTTCTGGCAGGGGTACTCAAAGCGAGCGATGGAGACCTTCGTCGCCGACTCGACGGGCGAGGAGAGCGCGTTTCTCGGCCGACTCCTCGTCGAGTTCTTCCCCGGTCGACTGTGGGGCCTCCTCCGTGAGCCGTCACGCGAGCACGCAGCCAGGCTGGTCGGGCTGGTCGCGTTCACTGCTCTGGTGGGGATCGGCTACTGTTACGGACTCACCCAGTATCCCAACGATCTCGGGTCGGCGGCATGACGAACCCCGACGGCGAGCGGGAGGGCAGTACGGCCTTGCGAGTGCTGTGGCTCACACCCGACAAGCCGGCGGACATCAGCGTCGGGCGGCGGCGGATCGCCGAACACCTCCGCAAGGACGGGATCGACGTGACGCTCCGCGGGACTACCCCGCAAACGCTCCTCGCCTCGCTCCGCGAACGCGACAGCTACGACGTCGTCGTGGGAACGACGCGCTCGGGCGCGATGGCCGGCGTCGTCCTGAAACTCCTCGGAACGCCGTTCGTGGTCGACCACATCGATCCCATCCGGCAGTTCGCCGACACTCACTCTTCGGAACTCGCGTTCGCGGTCCGGGCCGCCGAAAACGTCGCCTTCACGCTCGCCGATCACACTCTCTACGTCTACGAGGAGGAACGAGATCGCGTCCGGCGGTACGCCCGCGCCGCAACCGCAACCGACCTCGGGGTGGCGTACGATCGGTTCGCCGATCCCGACCCGGCAAGCGTCGAGCGCGCACGCGACCGTCTCGCCACCGTGGGGATCGACGCCGACGACCGAGTGGCGATCTACGTCGGCGGTCTCGAACCGATCTACCACATCGACGAACTGCTCGCGGCGATCGAGCGCCTGGACGGGTGGACGCTCGTCGTGCTCGGTGCGGGATCATTGGTGGAGCATGTCGAGCGCGCCGCCCGCGAGTGCGAGAACGTCGTCTTTCTCGGAACGGTCGATCACGACGCGGTGCCGGGCTATCTCCACGCCGCGGACGTCGGAATCTCGCTGGTTGATGACCCACACACGCTGAAAGTGCTCGAATATGCGGCAGCGGGGCTGGGCGTCGTGCAGGCTCGCGGCCGCGCCGAGGAGCGCTTCGGCGAGCACGTCACGTTCTGCGACCCGACGCCGACGGCCATCGCCCGGGCCGTGCGACGAGCGGGCGATGGTGGAGCCAGCGACGAGGACGGAGCCGACGACGAGAAGGGAGCCACCGAGGCGTTCCGGACGTTCGTTCGCAGGTTCGATTACGAGCGGGTGGCGGCGACGTACGGGAAGGTACTCGAAGGCGTGGCGAGAGGAGAGGGCCGATAACCGACGAGAGAAGCCGAGGCGAGGGGGAAAATCATCTCACGACACTGAGTCTCAGTACCAGGATAGTGCAATCGACTATCCCTGTCTGACAGAAGCGAGAACGCTTCCGCCGGAGTCCTGTTCCGGCCGTCAACGATTCTATCGTGATCCTGATGGTCGGCTGTCTTGCCTCCGTCGGGGCCATCACAGTCAGCAACTAGTAGCGGAAGTGGCCCCCGGTTTGGCGCTCTCGCCGCGATATGCACCATTGTGTTCGGTTCGTTGTCCTTCCGTGACTGAACATCGGGCGATGAACCGATGCAGGACTCGGTTGTTCGGATGGTGAGAGGGACTGTCGTCCGTCATTTCGGTACGCCATCGGTACGGGGCCGGCGGCTACCGGGAAACAGTGACAACGATCCCTCCCAGTCCCAGGCATGCCGGCACCGCGAACGTAACGCTCATGATCGTCGGCCGTGCCCTCCTCCCAATGGAGCGATCGCCCGCGTACTGGCTCGGAAAGTGGGGTCGGTACGCCATCGAGGAGTCGCGACGGAACGGACTGGACGGCGCACGTGAGGGGCTGTTGGACGCGTGGCGAGACGTGTTCGTGGTCGCGAATCAGCGCCTCGTCGAGGCCGTCGGCAACCCCGGCCGGCCGATCTACGAACCCGACTGGGACGTGCTGCTGGTGCTCGATGCCTGCCGCACCGATCTGCTCCACGAGGTCGCCGACGAGTACGAGTTCCTCGGCGAGATCGGCACCTTCCGCTCACGGGCGAGCATGTCCGAAGACTGGCTGGCGCGCAACTTCACGCCGGAGTACGCCGACGAGATGGCGCGGACGGCATACGTCACCGGGAACCCGTTCGCCCGTGCGCTCGACGATGATTCGTTCGCGCTCCTCGACGAAGTGTGGGAGTACGCATGGGACGAACAGTACCACACGATCCCCGCGCGGCCGCTGACCGATCGCGCAATCGACACGTGGCGACGCCGCGAGGACAACGGGGTTGAGCAGATGGTCGTCCATTACATGCAGCCCCACGCACCGTTCGTGCCGGACCCCAACCTCGGATCGTTCGGCACGCCCGACGACTTCGGCGAGGGATCGTTCGGTAGCCTGTGGTCGGAAGCCGGCTACACGATCCCCGCCGAGGAGGTCTGGGCGGCCTACCGCGACAATCTTCGGTACGTGCTCGACGACATCGAGGTTCTCTTGGAGAACATGGACGCCGAACGGGTCGCCATCACCGCCGACCACGGCAACGCTTTCGGCGAGTTCGGTCTCTGGGGCCACGATTCCGACGTGCTCCTCCCGAGCGTCAGACTCGTCCCGTGGGCCGAGACGACCGGCCGCGACACCGGCGAGTACGAACCGTCGGTCGAGCCACGGGAGGCCGACACGGCAGCCGTCGAAGACCGACTGCGTGCCCTCGGCTATCGGTGAGCTATCGCAATCGTTCCTGTACGGCTTCGAGCAGTTCCAGCAGCCGACGATGCCCGAAAGGAAGCAACGAGACAGCCAGCAGCGTGAGCGTCCGCGGGTCGGTGCGATCCGCCGCAAACGCCGTTCGAAGCGCCGTACGGGCGGCTGTCGCGTCGCCGGCGCGGAGCAGTCGTTTGCCGCGTTTGTACCGCGCCTTGCGTTCGAGCGCCGTCCGGTGGGACGTGACTGATGGCAGCCGCTCACAGAGGTCCGCGATCACGTCACGCTCCGCCTCGTACATCGTTTCGATATCGGAGCTCATCGAGTCGTCGCGGCGGGTGTAGTACGCGAGCGGCTCAGCGACGCGGGCGGGCGTGTAGCGGGCGAACAGCCGCGCCCAGAGGTGGCGATCCTCGACCGCCGGCAGGCGCTCGTCGAAGCGCTCGTCGACGAAGCAGTCCCGGCGGGCCACGACCGTCGGCATCGGCACCCCACCCTCGTAGAGAAAGTCGATGTGATGGCTGTCGGGGTTTTGGACGGGGAGTGCGGACAGGTAGCGCGTGCGTCCCGCTTGGCGGAGATACACGTCGGCGTAGACGACGTCCGCACCCGCATCGAGCGCCGCGAGCTGTCGTTCGGTTTTTTTCGGTCGCCAGCGGTCGTCGGCGTCGAGAAACGCGATCACGTCGCCCGTGGCCGCGTCGAGGCCGGTGTTTCGCGCCGCCGCGAGCCCGCGCGGCTCCTCGTGGATGTACTCGAAGCCCACGGTGTCGGCGGCGAGATCGCGAAGCCACGCCACGCCAGAACTATCCACAACGATGAGTTCGATGTTTTCGTGCGTCTGGGCCGCAATGCTTTCGAGAGCCTCCGGAAGGTATTCGGCGTCGCCGTAGGTCGGCACGATGGCCGACACCAGCGGCCCGGGGCCGGTCCGCAGCGAATCGGGCAGCGAGATGGCGTCCGTCACGGTTCTCGTCACTCAACCGGGCGGCGGGGTTTACACTGTTCCGATCCCGACGGCTCTCTCGTGGGTGGATCGACGGCCGAACGGGGCCGTTCGATTGCCGTCGGAGCTGCCCTGCTCGTCGGTAGCGAAGCGAAACGCCCAATTCCCGCTCGCGGAGAAGCGATGGTATGCACTCCGAACGCCAGCGCGACGACGGGCCATCGGACGCCCGTCTCGCCGGGGTTCGTCGGCTCGTGACGGCGTGTTTCGGTGGCCTGCTGAAGGGGCTACTCTACGCGCTCGGGTTGGTGTCGCCGCGCGACGAACGGCTCTGGGTGTTCGGCTGTAACGGCGGGACCCGCTTTGCCGAGAACTCGAAATATCTCTTCTTGCACGCCGCAAACGAACACGCGGACGAGGTTCGTCCGGTGTGGCTCTCTCGCCGCTGGGACATCGTCGGCGAACTGCGCGAACGCGGCTATGAGGCCCACCACGCCGACACGCTGTACGGGAAGTACGTCACGCTCCGCGCCGGCACCGTCTTCTTCACCCACTCGCTCAACGACGTCGTGATGTCGTGTGCGATCGGTGCGCGAGCGGTCAACCTCTGGCACGGCGTCCCCTTGAAGCGGGTTTCGCTCGACGACAGCTACTATCTCCAGCGGATGGGGTGGGCGAACCGACTCAAAACGCGGCTGCTCTATCGAAGCTACGATGACGTCGTGACCACCGCTGCGAGTCTCGTTCCGAAGTTCGCCTCGGCGTTTGCCACGAGCGAGGCGTCGGTCGTGTCTCTCGGCTACCCGCGCAACGACGCGCTCTTCGGGACCGTCTCCGGGGCGGACATCGGCTCCGATCCGACGATGCTCTCGCGGCTACGGGAGCTACGGGCCGACAACGACGTCGTGGCGTACGTGCCGACGTGGCGGGAAACCGGCGGCAACCCGATCGCGGACGCCGACATCGATCTCGCCGCACTCGATGCGTTCCTCGCCGAAGAGGGGGCAGTGTTACTCTGCAAGTTCCACCCGAGTACCGAGATCGCCTTCGACGACGGCGCGTACGACCGGATCGTTGCGGTGCCGGCGGGGCTCGACGTTCACGCGATGCTCCAGCACGTCGACTGTCTGCTGACGGATTACTCCTCGCTCTATTTCGATTTCCTGCTCCTCGATCGCCCGCTGGTGTTTTTCCCCTACGATCTCGAACGGTACGTGGCCCGAGACCGGGAGCTGTACTTCGAGTACGAGACGGTGACGCCCGGCCCCGTGGCGACCGACGGCGCTGAGCTCCACACGGCGATTACCACGGCGCTCGGCGACGACGATCCGTACGCTGCCGAGCGGAAACGGGTGCGCGATCGGTTCTTCGACGATCCCGACGGGAACGCCGCAGAGCGGGTGTACTCGTTCGTGCGTTCGGCCGGAGAGTAACGTATCGCCTGACGATTGCTGGCAGCCGCGGACCGAGCGCCGGCGGCACGCCGTCTCCGGGATTCCACAGTCATATAAACCGACACCGACATGGGAGGGACAATGACCGAGAACGACCACGCCGTCGTGCTCGCGGCAGGCATGGGGAGACGGTTGCAACCCCGTACTGACGATACACCGAAGACACTGCTGTCAGTCGGCGAAAAGCCCATTCTCGGCCACATCTTCGCTGCGCTTCGAGCGAACGACTACCGCCGCGTCACGATGGTCGTGGGCCACGAGGCCGCACGGATTCGCGACTACTGTGCTGACGTCTCGGCGTTCGAGATCGACTACATCGAAAACGAGCGCTACGCCGAGACGAACAACCTCTACTCACTCTGGCTGGCGCGCGAAACGCTTACAGACGGGTTCACGCTGGTCAACGCCGATACGCTGTTCTCGCCGGAGACCGTTGGCCGCCTCGTCGCCGCCACAGGGCCGACGCTGGTCATCGATCAGGAGAAGTCACTCGATGACGAGGAGATGACCGTCGCCATCGACGGCGGAACGGTCGTCGACATCGGCAAAGAGCTCGCTGCGGCCGACGGCGAGTACATCGGCCTCTGTAAGTTCGACGCCGAGAGCGCGAGACGGCTGGTCGAGACGCTCGGTGAGTTCATCGAGAACGAGGCGCTCGGCGAGTGGTACGAGCGCGCGTTTGCCGAACTGTTCGGCGACGTCTCGGTTGGCTGCGTCGCGCCAGTCGGCCCGTGGGTCGAAATCGACGACGCCGAGGACCTTCGTTCCGGACGGGAGCTGTACCGAACCGTCGAGGCCGACGGCATCGATGGCTGACGCTCCGGGACCGCGAGCGCCGAGCGCATGGCCGTCGCCGATGGTTGTCGCCCGACCGAGAGAACGAAGACGTTCTCACCCATCCGAGACGGGGCGAGAGCGATGAACGCCCGGCGGCTCGTTCGCTACGCTGTCGACGAACTCGCCACCCATTACGACGATGGACAGTGGTGGAAGGACCGTCTCGTCCAGCGAATCGTCCGGCCGTTCCAGACGCGGGTTCATCCGGGCGACGGTGGCATCGGGGTGATGGACGAGGAGTGGGATACGCTCGTGGTGCTCGATGCTTGCCGGGCCGATCTGTTCGAAACGGTTGCCGGCGCCGATGCGTTCGACGACTACCGCCGCGTCACTAGCCGTGGAAGCATGACCGCCGAGTGGGTTCGCCGGAACTTCGCCGACGAGTCGTTCGGTGACACGGTGTACGTTTCGGCCAACCCACACGTCTCGCTGGCCGCCGGCGACTCGTTTCACGAGCTCGTGGAAGTCTGGCGGACGGCGTTCGACGAGGACGAGCAAACCGTGCTCCCCGAGGCGGTCGTGGATGCCACGCTCGCGGCCCACGAGCGCCATCCCGACAAACGGCTCATCTGCCATTTCATGCAGCCACACTACCCGTTCGTGGGGTACGAGCGTCGGTTTACGGGCTGGCATCCCGACCGCATCGCCGGCCCCGAACGCCGGTCGCCGGATGCGGAGGACCCGTGGCAGGCCATCGAGCGGGGAACGGCCGATCGTGACGAGGTGTGGGCGGCCTACGCCGAGAACCTCGAACTCGTGCTCGAACACACGGCGGACCTCGCAGCGGAACTCGACGGGCGGACCGTGCTCACTACGGATCACGGCAACGCGATCGGTGAACGCGCGTGGCCACTCCCGCTGCGGCTGTACGGCCACCCCGAGGGGCTTCGACTGCCGGCGCTGGTGAGGGTGCCGTGGGCGACCATCGACGGCGAGCGACGGACAGTGGTCGACGAGGGCACTCACTCGGTGTCGGCCGCCGAGGGCGATGACGTCGAGCGACGACTGCGAGCACTGGGGTATCGCTGACCGATGCGGATCGGCCAGACC
Organism: Halococcus sp. PRR34; assembly: GCF_028617175.1. Lineage (NCBI taxonomy): Archaea > Methanobacteriati > Methanobacteriota > Halobacteria > Halobacteriales > Halococcaceae > Halococcus > Halococcus sp. PRR34. The sequence goes on from NZ_JAQJDA010000023.1 coordinate 19,886, forward strand.
TCGATCATCGGCTTCGGTTCGCAGATCGTCTCGACCGCGGTCGGGTTTCTGGCGACACTGGCCATCGTGCGGGTCCTTGGCGACGACGTCTTCGGGACCTACACCGTCGTTATCTCGGTCGTGGTCTGGTTTCAGATCGTCGGCGATCTCGGGGTCCGCAAGGCTGTCAACAAGCGTCTCAGCGAAGCCGGTGACGACGATGCCTACCTGCTGGCGGGGGCCACGCTACAGTTGGCCGTCTTCGTCGTGATGGCGGTGCTGCTCGTCGTGGCGTGGCGGTTTGTGGGCGTGCTCCCCGAGCGACCGATCACGGACGCCATCGAGAACTACACGCCGTTCATCGTGCTGTTGTTGCTCGTGAGCATCGGCTACTCGTTTCTGCGTGCGGTGCTCAACGGTCGCCATCTGGTTCACGTCGCCGCGGTGCTCGGCTCGACCGAACGCTCGCTGCGGAGCGTCCTCCACCTCGGGGTCGTGTTCGTGGGGCTGGGCATCACGGGGCTGTTCTGGGGCTATGCGATCTCCGGGTTGGTGGCGACGCTCGCCGGGATCGCGCTTCTCGGGCGTGAGAGACCGCTCGGGATCACGCTCCCGGCCCGACAGCATTTCTCGCGGCTGGTGTCGTACGCCCGATACTCGTGGCTCGGCGGTATCGAGACGCAGGCGTTCAAATCGATGGATACGATCGTCCTCGGTGCGTTTTTGGCGGCGAATCAGACTGATCTCATCGCAGTCTACGAGGTGGGGTGGAACATCGCCTCACTGTTTGCGGTGTTCAGCACGGCGATCAGCAACGCGCTGTTCCCGGAAGTCAGCCAGATCGCGAGCACCGACGGGCCGGGCCGGGTGTCGGGACTCGTCGAGGACGCGCTCGCCTATGCCGGGCTGTTCGTCATCCCCGGCCTCGTCGGCGCGGCGCTTCTCGGCGATGCGATCCTTTCGATCTACAACCCGGCGTTCGCACGCGGTCACTGGGTGCTCGTGGTTCTCGTGATCGCCCGTCTGGTGTACGGATACAGCAACCAGTTCACTAACGCACTCAACGCCATCGACCGACCCGACGCCGCCTTCCGGGTCAACGGTGTGTTCATCGGTGCGAACCTCGTGCTCAACGTCGTTTTCGTCTGGCGCTACGGCTGGGGCGGGGCAGCGGTCGCCACAGCGATCTCGGCGGTGGTCTCGCTCCTCGTTGGCTACCGCGCACTGACCGCGGTCATCGACGTTCCCGTTCCGGTGCGAGAGCTCCTCAAACAGTGGCTCTCGGCGGCCGTGATGGGGATCGTGGTGCTCGGCGGTCGGATGGCCTTCGGCGCGTCGATCCCGGTTGCACTCGCACTCGCAGGCGTCGGTGCAGTGACGTACTTCACGGCGCTGTCGGTGGTATCCGAGCGGTTCCGAACCACGGTGCGTGACAATCTGCCCGACCAGTTGATCGACGTCATGCGGTAGTCACCACGAGCACTCTCGACGGGCGACCGTCGATCGTGATGCGGTGTTTGCCTACCGTCCGCCAGGGTACTTTCCGACACTCTCGTACTCCCAGATCAGCTCGAAGTAGCGCTGGAGCCCCGCGACGAACGATCCGTTCTCGGTGATCGCGGCCTGACGCAGGTGGTTGGGGATCTCGTCCTCCTGGACGAGCAAGATAGCGGTGCCGGTTTCGTAGTCCATGCTCGGATCGGCGAGCGTGCCCCGCCAGGGGAGCTGTTCGGTGCTGAATCGCAGTCCGACATCGGGAAACTCGTTCCGCAGTCGTTCGACGATGTCGGCCTGAATCGCGGCGTTCGATGCCGAGAGGTTGTCCGGATGGAGCACGAGCACGTCGACGTCGATCCCGCGTTCGAGTGCGTCGGCGAGCGCCGGCGCGACGGTGTCGAGGTACTCGAAGCTCTTCGAGAGAACCCGTATTTGACTACGGGCCTCGTGGTAGAGGCGTCTGGTTTCTGACTCGCTCGGCTCGCCGACGTCGACCACCGAGAACAGCTCCTCGGCGGGCGTGACGTCCTCGCTCGCTCGCTCGAATCGGGGTTCGAACTCGTCGAGGAACGCCTCGCGCCGGTCGTCGAGGTCCGTCCGAAATCCTTCGTAGTCCTGACGGCGGTTCTCGACCGCGCGATCGAGGATCGATTCGGGCGAGCGGGGCTGGTACCGTTTCGGGCGCTCGGGGATCACCTTCACGAACCCGCGGTCGGCGAGCGCGTCGAGCACACCGTATATCCGGGCCTTCGGGATGCCGGTGGCCTCGGCGAGCGTCGGCGCGGTCGTCCGTCCGAGGCTGAACAGCTCGGTGAGCGCACCCTCCTCGTATTCGGTGAGGCCAACCCGATCGAGCGTTCCAGTGGGATCGGCGTCAGTCATACCGACGATTCATCGGTCGGGGTTGTAACGCTGCCGGAGGCGCGTCGCGAGCGGCTGTGATGGGGCATATGACCGTCTCCGAGCGGTCACGACAGCTTTCGGAGCGGTGTGTCGTCTGTGATAACGAGCACCTCGTGGGTAGTGTTCGGATACGCAGATTCCATGCGACGGCGAACGATCGCAACCACTCGTCGGCAGTTGCTGGATCGGCGTGACTGAAACAGTTCGAGAACGAGGCGGTGCGTCGTTTTCCCTCGCGGAGGACACGTTCGACGCCGTTACGATTTCCGTGTCGTTCGGAGCGGAAATCGAGGCCGTCGGCGGCGGCCTGCTTCTCCAGCGTGTTCGCGATGAAGTAGCTCGCGTTGTCCAAGACGATCGCGAACTTTTCGCCGAACTCGTGGCATATCGCCCGGAGACAGTGCTTCGCGACCTCAGCATTGAACTGGTTCCGTGTGAGAGCCACGAACCGTTCGCCGTCGTCGGTGACGGCTCCGAGCATGTTTACCCTCCCACGAGCGCCCGAGACCGGCAGTTTTGGGGATGAGTTCACCGCGAATCAATCGGGCTTCTGGTTGGTTGCGACCGTTTGGAATGCTGACCGATCGCGACGATCCGATAGCCCTCTGCCTTCAGCGTCGGCCACTTTTTTTGAACTGGTTGTGCCAGTGTCGCTGCTCTTTTGGGTCGGCCTGATAGGCGATCGGCTGGGCTGTCTGGATCGACAGCCCGATCTTGTGCATCACGCGGTAGATGTGTGCGAGCGGGTACTCAACGCGGAAGTTCTCAGCGATAAACTCCCGGACAAGCGGCGGTTTCCAGGCTGGTGCGTCGACGCCAGCCTGGCTGATCAGGCTGGCGTGCGCTGCTCACGCCGCTACAGCGTCGCTGGCGGAGTGTCGCGACCTCTGCGAGTGGTTCGGCGTCAGCCGAACCCGTGCCACCATTCACCACTGGTACCAATCCTACGCCGACCACTACGATCAGGACTTCACCGCCGACCCGGATCGTATCGCCGCCGACGAGAAGCAGATCCAGCTCGCTGAGGAGGAGAAGGTGTGGCTCTACGCCGCTATCGATGTCGATTCGAAAGTCGTGCGTGAAGCACGACTTTCTCAAAATCACGGGATTGGGCCCGCAACGACGTCCTCTGCGAATTGAAGGAGGAGCACCGCTCGGAGACGCGGAGTTCCTCGTCGACGGTATGGGTTACCTGACGGCGCTGGCCAAGACCGATCTGCTGGGCGACCTCAACTACTCCGAGCGGAACATCGCCGAGAAGCTGTTCCAGACCTACACCATGCGTGTCGGCCGATTTCACGAAACCTGGAACGGCAGTCAGCCAAGCGCCGAACGCTGGCTGACTGCCGACACCGACTCCTACGATCACCTCAGAAACCACCAAACGCTGGAGAATCAAATCTCGCTCGAACTACTCGAACTGGAGAGCTCAATCTATCAGTGTCGCGACCTGAATACTGTATGAAAACGTGTACAATCGGTGGATGTACGAAAGCACACGAGTTCCGTTGGTGATCTCGATATCAATCACTGGCAGTCCCGCGCGAACGCCGCGATTTTGCCGCGTCCAACGTCCGGCATCGCGTCGCGACGACTGGACGGGTTTTTGTCGCTCCGCGCCGCAGGTCGCCCCAATGAGCGCGGAGCCAGACCACGATCCCGACGGCGATCCGGGTCATGATCACGATTACGAGGAACTGGGTCTCGTCGCAGGCCTCGAGATCCACCAGCAGCTCGACACCGACACCAAACTGTTCTGTGGCTGCCCGACCGATCGGCGCGAGCCCGACAACTCGACCCATCGGTTCCGCCGATACCTCCATCCCACGCGGAGCGAGCTCGGCGAGATCGACGTCGCCGCGCTGGAAGAGGCGAGCGTCGAGCGCGAGTTCGAGTATCTCGCGTTCGACTCCACCTGTCTGGTCGAAGCCGACGACGAGCCGCCGGGACGGATCGACAGCGAGGCGGTCGACGTGGTGCTCGAAATCGCCGCGCTGCTCGACATGACGCCGATCGACCAGGCCCACGTCATGCGGAAGCTCGTGATCGACGGCTCGAACACGGCGGGCTTTCAGCGTTCGGCGCTCGTCGCGGACGACGGCGCGATCGAGACCTCGGCGGGCACAGTTGAAATCGAGGACCTGATGCTCGAAGAGGAAAGCGCCGGACGGGTCGACGAGACCGAATCGGGCGTGCGGTACGCGCTCGACAGGCTGGGAATCCCGCTGGTCGAGATCGGCACTCGGCCCGACATCACCTCGCCCGCTCAGGCGAAGGAGGCCGCCGAACGCATCGGGATGTTGTTGCGCTCGACTGGTACTGTGAAGCGCGGGCTCGGGACCATCCGCCAGGACGTCAACGTCTCGATCGCGGAGGGTGCGCGCGTCGAGCTCAAGGGCGTCCAGAGTCTCGACGACATCGACGACATCGTGGCGGGAGAGGTCCACAGACAGGTCGAACTCCTCGCGATCCGTGACGAACTCGACGAGCGCGAGGCGGGCGTCGGCGAGCCCGTGGACGTGACCGACGTCTTCGCCGGGACGGACAGCAGCGTGATCGACGGCGCGCTCTCGGGCGACGGCCGCGCGATGGCCGTTCGACTGGAGGGGTTCGCGGGGCTCGTGGGCCACGAGATCCAGCCCGATCGCCGGCTCGGCACCGAGTTCGCCGACCACGCCAAACGCCACGGCGTCGGCGGCATCTTCCACACCGACGAACTCCCCGCCTACGGCGTGACCGAAAGTGAGGTCGACGCGCTCCGGGAGGCGGTCGACGCGAGCGAGGACGACGCGGTGGCGATGGTCGCCGCCGATCCCGAACCAGCCGCGGCGGCGATCGAGGCGGTCGCGGAGCGCGCCCGCGCGGCGATCGCGGGCGTCCCGGAGGAGACCCGCGGGGTCCAAGAAACCACTTCGGAGTACCTCCGTCCGCTTCCTGGCGCGGCGCGGATGTACCCCGAAACCGACGTTCCACCCGTCGAACTCGACATCGAGAACGTCGAACCCCCGGAGCTCCTGACCGAGAAAGTCGACCGCTACGAATCAGAGCACGATCTCGACGCCGGCCTCGCAGAACAGGTCGCGTACGGCCGGCGGATGGGGCTGTTCGAGGCGGCAGTCGAGCAGGGTGTCGATCCCACGCTCGCGGCCCAAACCGTCGAGAGCACCGTCACCGAGCTCCGGCGCGACGGCGTGCCGATCGAGCAGCTGGACGACGATCGCTTCCTCGACGCTTTCGCGCTGCTCACCGCCGGCGAGGTCACGACGGAGGGGCTGCCCGACCTCCTCGCGACGCTCGCCGAGAACCCCGACCTCTCGCCGGCGGAGGCAGCCGATCAGGAGGGACTCGGGAGTGCGGGCAACGAGGAAGTCCGCGAGATCGTCGTCGAGGTGGTCGAGCGCAACGCGGATCAGGTCGAGACGGAGGGAATGGGCGCGTTCTCCGGGCTGATGGGCGAGTGCATGGGCGCGCTCGGCGGTCGCGCGGAGGGCGACACCGTGAGCGAACTCCTCCGCGAAGAGATTCAGAAACGGGCCTGAGACGGCGTTTGGGCGGGTTTTTCGATTCGATTTAGAGATTCAGCGCCCCTCGAACTCGGGGTCGCGGTCCTCGCGGAAGGCGGCGGTGCCTTCGGCCACGTCGTCGGTCCCCATCAGAATCGAGAAGCCCTGGCGTTCGAGCGTGAGGGCGGCGTCGAGGTCGGCGTCCGCGCCCTCGTTCATCACCTTCTTCGCGACTTCGAGGCCGACGGGCGGCCCGTTCACGATGTCGGCGAGGACTTCTTCCATGGCGTTGTCGAGCTCGTTGGCCGGCACCGCACGGTTGATCATCCCCCAGTCGGCTGCGGTCGCGGCGTCGATCTGGTGGCCGCGGAAGACGAGTTCCTTCGCGCGCGCGGCACCCACGAGCCGGGTGAGTCGCTGGGTCGCGCCGCCGCCGGGGATCAGGCCGAGTCCGATCTCGGGCTGGCCGAATTTGGAGCCCTCGGTCGCGATCCGCATGTCACACGCGAGCGCGAGTTCGTGGCCGCCGCCGAGGCAGAACCCCTCGATCTTCGCGATGACAGGACGAGGAAACTCCGCGACGGTCTCGTAGGTCGGCGTCGCCCGGAGCACGTCGGCGGGCTCGGTGTCGGCGAACCCGGTGACGTCCGCGCCGGCCGAGAACGCGCGCTCGCCCGTGCCTTCGATGGTGACGCAGCGAAGCTCGTCGGGATCAGTAGTGGAAAGGAGGTGGTCGATTTCTTCCAGAAGGTCCTGTGAGAGCGCGTTCAACCGTTCGGGCCTGTCGAGTTCGATCGCGAGCACGCCCCGGTCGTCGATCTCGTAGTTCAGGTCGTGATACGTCCGCTCGTCGCCGTCGCCGTGGGAGTAGAACCCCTGCCCGGCGTCCGCGCCGGTCTTCCCGCTCTCGCCGAGTTCGACGAGGTAATCGGCGGGCGCGAACCGCTCCTCGCCGGTCTCGTCGTGGAGCGCTTCGAGCTTCTCGATGATCCGATCGAGTCCGATGTCGTCGGCACGCCGGCACGGGCCTTCGGGGAACCCGGCACCGAGGCGCATTCCGGTGTCGATCGCTTCCGGGGTCGCGACGTCCTGCCCGATGAGCTTCGCGGCCTCGTTCACCATCTGCGCCTCGACACGAAGCGTATCGAACCCCTCGCCATCCCCGGGTTCGTAGTCGGCTCCCTCTCCTTCTTCGTAGTCGTAGTAGCCCTTGCCGGTCTTGCGGCCCAGCTCTTCGGCTTCGACTTTCTCCTCGATCAGCGGCGGGTTCTCGATCCCGGCCTCCTCCCGTACTGAATAGCCGATGTCGATCCCGGTCAGGTCGCCGAGCTCGAACGGTCCCATCGGGTAGCCCCGCTGATGGACCATCGCGGCGTCGGCTTCCTGGATGGTGGCTTCACTATTTGAAACCATCCACGCCGGCTCGACCATGAACGGTCCCAGCACGGAGTTGACCACGAACCCCTGGACGTCCTTCCGGACGTAGATCGGGGTCTTATCGAGCGATTCGACGAACGCGTGGGCAGCTTCGGCGGTCTCGTCCGACGTCCGCTCGCCGTAGATGACCTCGACGAGGTCCATCTTGACTGGGGGGTTGAAGAAGTGGGTGCCGACCACGCGTTCGGGATCGTCGACGGCGGTGGCGATCTCGGTGATCGAGAGCGACGAGGTGTTCGAGGCGAGGATCGCGTCGTCGGGTGTGAAATCGTCGAGTTCACCGTAGATCTCCTGTTTGAGCGCCATTCGCTCGGGCGCGGCCTCGATCACGAGATCGACGTCACCGACCGCGGTCTCCAGGTCGGTCGTGATGTCGATCCGATCGAGCACGTCGTCGGCGGATTCGTCGATCCGGCCCTTCTCGTCGAGTTTGTCGAGGCTCCACTCGATGTCCTCGTAGCCCGAGTCGACGAACTCTTCTTCGACATCACGCATCGTCACGTCGTAGCCCGCGATCGCGACGACTTCGGTGATGCCGTGGCCCATGTTGCCCGCGCCGAGCACCGCGACACGCTCGATCTCACTGGCGTCCATACAGACGAACCCACCCGGCACGGAGTTAACTCCATCGCCACTGGTCAGCGAATCCCGGAACACACTCATCATTGTTAAGCAATGGTCGGGGCGGAACGACTGATTCCGGGCCACCCGCCATCCCTTCGTGGGTCCGGCCTGTCGACTCTCTGCAACCGACCCCGAACCCGTTCGGGCCCAGCCAATCAAGACGCACCGACCTGTCGCTTCACGAACTGCACCATCCGGAACTTTTATGAACAATGTGTCCTAGTCACGGACTACCAATGGTTAACAATGGTAACGAATCGAACGGTGAGAGCGGCAACGACCCATCGGCGGACGATGGACGCAGCAGTCCCTCGGCTGACGAGGGAGACAGCAGTCGGCGGACGTTCCTGAAGGCGACCGGCGGTGCAGCGGTCGGGGCGGCGGTTGCGGGTTGTCTCAGCCTCGGTGGCGGCGACGGCGGTGGTTCCAGCGGTGATGGTGGCTCCGGCGGTGACGGCGGCTCCGGTGGCGGTTCCGGAGGTAGCGGCTCCGATTCGGGCGGTAGCGACAACGGTTCCGGTGGGAGCGGTGGCACCGGCTCCAGTGACAACGGCTCCGGCGGTGGTGGCAATGGGACCGACGGCGGCAGCGGCAACGCATCGGGTGGTGGCTCCGGCGGGAGCGCCGATATCGAGGGTCCGATCACGATCGGGGCGCTGGCCCCGAACCCCGAAAACGATCCCATCGGTGGCTCGATCGTCAACGGCGCGGAGCTCGCGGTCGCGGAACTCAACGAAAACGGCGGGATCGGGGGCGCGGAGGTCGAGCTGGCGGTCGGAAACACCGAGGAAGATCCGTCGACCGGTCAGCAGCGCTACCGTGAGCTCGTGCTGAACCAGGAGGCAGACCTCACGACCGGCGTGTTCACCAGCGAGGTCCTCCTGAACATCATGGACGACATCGCCCAACAGCAGACGGTCCACATTACGGCCGGTGCGGCGAGCACGGAGGTCTCGGCGATGATCGCGGAGAACTACGAGCAGTTCAAATACCACTTCCGGGCGGGTCCGCTCAACGACCTCGACCTCGGCCGGAACATGATCGACTTCGGGAAGGCCAACTTCGAGGCGATGGGCTGGAATTCGACGTATGCGATGGTCGAGGACTACACGTGGACCGAGCCGATTTCGGAGCTGTTCAACGAGAGCCTCGGCGAGGTCGGCGTCGAGGTGGGGGGCAATCAGCGCTACGCGAGCGGGACGACGAACTTCGGACCGCTGTTCGACGACGTCGAGAGTGCGGACGTGAGCGGGATGTTCACCGCAATGGCCCACACGGGAACCGAGGCGGTCGTCCAGTGGGCCAAACAGCAGCGGCCGTTCGGCTTTGCGGGCATCCACGTCCCGATGCAGCTTCCTTCCTACTACGAGTCGGTCAACGGGGCCTGTCTCTACGGCGTGACCCAGACCTCCGCGACGCCACAGAGCGAGGTCACCGAGAAAACCCAGCCGTTCGTGGAGGCTTACAACGAGGAGTACGACAGCTATCCAGTTTATACTGGGTACATCGCGTACGACGCGATCAAACTCTACGCCGCGATGGTCGAGCAGACGGGCACGACCGACGCCGACGAGCTGGTGTCGGCGATGGAAGAGGCCTCGTTCACCGGGACGACGGGCAACCTTCAGTTCTACGGGCGCGACGAGGACCACCCCCACGACCCGATCTACAGCGAGGACGCCATCTACCCGGTGTTCCTCCAGTGGCAGGAGGGCGAGGACGGCGGCGGGGTCCAGGAAGTCATCTGGCCCGAACAGTACAAGACCGCCGACTACCAGCCGCCTGCCTGGATCTGATCGATGGTCGATGTCGCCAACATCCTCATCAACGGGGTGGTGATCAGCTCGCTGTACGCGCTGGTCGCGATCGGCTTTACGATGATCTTCGGCGTCGGCGGGACCATCAACCTCGCACACGGAGCGGTCATCACGATCGGCGCGTTCGCCGCTTACTACGTCACGACGGCGGGCTTTGGGATCTGGGCGGGCGTGCTCGCGGCGATCGCGGTCCCGGCGCTGTTCAGCGTGCTCCTCTACAAGGGGTTCGCCGAGCGCCGCAGCGACAACGTCATCGTGGTGATGATACTCACACTCTTGGCCTCGATCGTCGTCGAGGAGGTCATCCGGATCGTCGAGGGGAGCCAGCCCCGGGCGATCCCCACGCTCGTCGCGGGTAACACCGAGATCCTCGGCAACGCTGTCCAGAACAATTTGTTGGTGGCGGTCGTGCTCTCGTGGGTGCTTATCGGTGGGCTGTTCGCGTTCATCAACTACACGAGCACGGGGAAGGCGATCCTCGCGACCAGCATGAGCCCGCGTGGCGCGGCGCTGGTCGGGATCGAGAGCGACCGGATCAACCTCTATACGTGGGCGATCGCTGGCGTTCTTGCGGGGTTGGCCGGCCTCTTTCTCGGGTCCTACCAGACCGCGAACTGGGCGATGGGGCGCGAGCCGCTGATCCTCTCGTTCTCGATCGTGGTGCTCGGTGGACTCGGCTCCATTCGTGGGAGCCTGGTGGCGGCGTACGTCATCGGCTTCCTCGAAGTCATCACCACCTCCGCGATCGACCCGCGGCTCAGCGGGCTCGCCGGTCTCGTGATCCTCGTGCTCGTCCTCCTGGTGCGTCCCGAAGGCCTGTTCGGCCGGGAGCTCGCGGAGGCGTAGATGGCGGACGAAAACCTCTCCGGCGAGACGGTCGAGAACCCGTCCGCGACGACCGACGAGCCGTCGCTGTTCGCGTCGCTTCTCGCTCCACGCTATCTCGTGGGGCTCCTCGGCGTCGTGGTGTTCGCCCTCCTCCCGTTTCTCGGCGTGTCGACGACCCAGCTCCTCGTGCTCATCGGCGCGCTGTACTTCGGCCTGTTCGCGATGAGCTGGGACACGGTGTCGGGGTACACCGGCGAGATCAGCTTCGGCCACGCGATCTTCTTCGCGGTCGGGGGGTACACCTCGGCGCTGCTCAACCTCGGCCACGGTGTCCCGCCGACGCTCTCGATCCCTGCCGGGGTCGTGCTCGCGGCGGTCGCGGGCGTGCTGATCGGTGTGCCCGCACTCCGACTCCGCGGGCCGTATCTCTCGCTCGTGACCCTGGTCGCACCGCTGATCCTGCTCCAGACGTTCATCGTCTACGGCGGGATCTTCGGCGGCGAGCTCGGACTGAGTTCGCCCGCGAGCCTCGTCACCGCCGACGAGTTCGAGCTGGTGGTCGTCGCGAACTACTACATCGCGCTCGGCCTCTTTCTCGCCGTCATGCTTGCGCTCCTCCTCCTCATGCGTTCGGGACTCGGCTCGGTACTGACCGCGATCCGGGAGGACGAGGACGCGGTCGCGGCGGCGGGACTCGACGTGGCGAAGTTCAAGGTGTTCGCGTTCGTGCTGAGCGCGGCCGTCGGCGGGCTCGCAGGCGCGATGTTCGTCCACACCCCCGTCGGCAGCCCTCAGCCGAGCCAGCTCCTCGGCCTGATCGTGAGTATCGAGGTGCTGATCGCGGCGATCCTCGGCGGGATGGGGACGATCGTGGGCGCGGGGCTCGGCGGCGTGTTCTTCTACTTCACCAACGATCTCCTGAACCAGCAGGACGCCACCATTCCCCTCGTCGACGTCGGTGTCAACGAGGCCAGCCTGCTGCTGTTCGCGCTGCTGGCGATGGTGATCGTCTACTTCCTGCCCCAGGGCATCTTCCCGTCGGCGATCCGAGCCGGCCGGCGTGGGCTGCGGCGCGCCCGCGGAGGCGAAACCGTCGCCACCGATGGCGGTCGTGGTCCCGACGAAGCCACCGAGGGCAGCGACGCGACGAACCCCATCGAACAGACGGCCGAACGGTATCGGCGCGCACTCGACGCACTGAACGATCGGTTCGACGGCGGTGAGAACGAATGAGTACTGAATCGAACGCCGACGCCACGAACGACCGCGCGACGAACGAAGCACAAACCGATGAGAGCGAGCCTGACGGGCCGACGACTGCCGAGCGCGAGCCCCAAACGGAGGCCGCGAGCGACGCCTACGGGCCGGACGACGGGCTCCTCGTCCTCCAGAACGTCACCAAACGCTTCGGCGGTCTCACCGCGGTCGACGATCTCTCCTTCGCGGTCGAGGAGGGCGAGATCCTCGGGTTCATCGGGCCGAACGGCGCGGGGAAGTCGACGACGTTCAACTGCGTCACCGGGGTCTATCCGCCCACCGCCGGGACAGTTCACTACGACGGCGAGGACGTCACCGGCACTGCGGCCCACGGAATGGTGAAACGCGGCCTCGCGCGCACGTTCCAGTCGTTCCGCCCGCTCGAAGACCGCTCGGTGCTCGACAACGTCGCGCTCGCACTCACGCCGGATAGACTGTTCTCGCTGTCGGGCTTTCGCGGGGGGTTGCGCGAACAGGCCCGGGCGATCTGCGAGCGGGTCGGGCTCGGCGATCGTACCGAATTATCGCCGAGCGAGCTCCCCCACGCCGGGCTCCTCCGGCTCGAACTCGCCCGAGCGCTCGCGACCGATCCCGATCTCCTCCTGATCGACGAGCCGTTCGCCGGACTCTCCGGTGGTGAGGTCGAGGACGTCTCCGGGCTCCTCACCGAGCTTCGCGAGGAGGGACTGACCCTGGTGGTGGTCGATCACAACATGCGCGGGCTGCTCTCGCTGATCGATCGGGCGATCGTGATTCGGTTCGGCTCGAAGCTCGCCTCGGGCACGCCCGAGGAGATCCGGGCGAACGAGGAGGTTCAAGAGGCGTACCTCGGAGGAGGGCTATGAGCACAGACACCGACGCCGCCGGCGATTCCGACGGCACCACGCGAACGGACGAGGCCGACAGCGGCGAGCGAACCGACCGCGAAGCCGGAGACGAGACCACGCTCGCGATCGAGGACCTCCAGGTCTCGTACGGCAAGGTGGCTGCGCTCCGCGGGATCGATCTCCAAGTGGGAAGCGGCGAGATCGTCTCGGTGATCGGCCCCAACGGCGCGGGGAAGACGACGCTTGCCGAGACCGTCTCTGGGTTTCACGCCTACGAGGGTAGCGTTCGTTACTACGACACCGAGGTCTCGACGCGCTCGACGAGCGACCTCGTGAGCGAGGGGCTGATCCACTGCACCGAGGAGCGCGACCTCTTCGGCCACATGAGCGTCGCCGACAACCTCTCGCTCGGCACCTTTCGACGCGGGAACGCCGACGAGCGCCGGTCGTTCGTCTACGATCTCTTCCCCGTGCTCGAAGAGCGCGCCGACCAGCACGCCCGGACGATGAGCGGGGGCGAACAGCAGATGCTCGCCATCGGCCGGGCGCTGATGAGTTCACCCGACCTCCTCGTGCTCGACGAACCCACGCTCGGCCTCGCACCCGTGGTGCTAGACGACATCAGCGACGGCCTCGACCGCATCCAGGACGCCGGTGTCACGATCCTGCTCTGCGAGCAGAACGTGACCTTCGCGATGGACCACGCCGACCGGATCGCGCTGCTCGAAAACGGTGAGATCGTCCGCGAGGGCGCACCGGCAGAACTCCGCGAGGACGAGTACATCCACGACGTCTACCTCGGTGGATAGTCGGGGACCTCCCGCACCGAAACGGATTCCTGGGGGATTACGATCGGTAACTCTCGTCGGCACAGAATCAACCACTGGTTCGTTGCGGGGCAACGCTTTAGCCGGCGGGCGTCCACGTCCCACGAGAAACCATGACAAATCTCGTCACGAACGTCGAATCCACGGCGACAGAACATCCCGAGGAAACCGCGATTCACTACGACAGGGCCGAGCTGAGCTACGAAGAGTTCTGGTCGCGGACGGGGGCGTTCGCCGCCGGGCTCACGGAGGCGGGCATCGAGTCGGGCGATCGGGTCGGGATCTATCTTCCAAATCTCCCGCAGTTCGTGATCGCCTTCCACGGCGCGCTCCGGGCGGGCGCGGTCGTGGTGCCGATGAACCCCCAGTACAAATCCCGCGAGATCGATCACCTCCTCTCGGACAGCGGTACCGAGGTGGTCGTCACGCTCTCGGATCTCGTCCCGATCGTGGAGCAAGTCCGCGACAACACAGCCGTCGAACACGTCGTCAGCGTCGGTGGTGAGGCCGAGGGCGCGACACCGTTTGGAGAGTTCCTCGTCGAGGCCGCTCCCGCAGTGGCCGAACGGGCGGACGACGACGTGGCGGTCCAGCCGTATACCTCGGGGACGACCGGCCAGCCGAAGGGCGTCCTCCTGACCCATCAAAATCTCGCCTCGAACGCACGGATGGCGATGGACCTTCTTCCTGGTGGGACCACCGCCGACGACCGCTCGCTGGGCGTGCTCCCGCTCTTTCACATCTACGGGATGACGGTCGTCATGAACACCTCGCTGTTCGCCGGCGCGGCGTACTACCCACTGCCGGAGTGGGACGCACAGACCGCGCTCGGGCTAGTCGATTCGGAGGAGCTCACCATCATGCAGGGTGTGCCCGCGATGTACAACGACGTCATCAACCAGCCGAACGTCGACGAGTTCGATCTCTCGTCACTCCGGTTCGTGAACTCGGGCGGGAGTAGCCTCCCGGTCGAGGTGCTCCGGCAGTTCGAGGCACAGTTCGGGATCGAACTCTACGAGGGATACGGCTTGACCGAGACCTCGCCGGTGACGCACTTCAACAGCCCCGACGCGCGACGGGTCGGCAGTATCGGCCAGTCGCTGCCGGGGGTCGATTCGATGGTGGTCGACGAGAACTTCGAGCCAGTCGAACCGGTCGCGGAGGGGCCGGTCGACGAGGACGAGACCGACCTCGATGCGATCACCGGTGAACTCGTGATCGCGGGACCGAACGTAATGGCTGGGTACCACGACCGACCCGAGGCCAACGAGGAGGTGTTCACCGAACGCGACGGCAAACGGTGGTTCCACACCGGCGATATCGGCTACAGTGACGAGGACGATTTCTTCTACATCGTCGACCGGGAGAAGCACGTCATCGTCACCGGCGGCTACAACGTCTACCCCCGCGAGGTCGAGGAGCTGCTGTTCGAACACCCCGACATCGCCGACGCTGCGGTAGTCGGCATCTCCGACGAGCGCCGCGGTGAGACCGTGAAGGCGTTCGTCGTGCCGGTACCCGATAGCGACGTTACTGGCGAGGAAATCAAGGAGTACTGCCTCGACAGTCTCGCGGAGTACAAACATCCCCGCGAGGTCGCATTCATCGAGGAGCTTCCGCGGACGACTACCGGGAAGGTCCAGAAGTTCGAGCTCCGCGGGCGTGAGAGCGACGAAGCGGAGGCGGCCGAATGAGCGACGGAGCGGGCGGTGAGCCGACGGGCGACGAGCCGGTGGTACTCGACGTTGCGGACGGGGTCGCGACGCTGACGCTGAACCGCCCGGAGATGCGCAACCCACTGACCAGCGAGATCGCGCGCGGGATCATCGACGCGGTCGAGCGCCTCGAAGACCGCGATGCGCGGTGTCTCGTGGTTCGCGGTGCGGGCGGCGCGTTCTCGGCCGGTGGCGACGTCAACGCGATGGCCGAGCGGCTCGCGGGCGAGACCACGCTCGACGAGGCAGTTCAGCGGATCACTCAGGAGACCAGTCGTGCGGTGAAGCGCGTCGCGGAGTGCCCGCTGCCGACGGTCGCGCTGATCGACGGCGTGGCGTTCGGTGCGGGTGCAAACCTCGCCATCGCCTGCGACCTCCAGGTCGCGAGCGCTGAGGCGAGAATCAGCTTCGGCTTCCGGCAGGTCGGCCTCGCGGTGGATTCGGGAACCTCCTACTTCCTGCCGCGGATCGTGGGCGAGAACACGGCGAAAGAACTCGTCTTCACCGGCGAACTCGTCGAAGCGGATCGTGCGGAGTCACTCGGGCTGTTCACTCACGTCTATCCCGGAGAGTCGTTCGACGATCGCGCGGACGAGTTGATCGAGCAGATTGCCACGGGGCCGACGGTGGCGCTCCGGACCTCGAAGCGACTCATCCGGCAGGGCTTGAACGACTCGCTCGATCAGGCGATGGAAAACGAGGCCGCCGCTCAGGCTGCGGTGTTCGAGACGCACGACCACCGCGAGGGCGCGGAGGCGTTCATGGCGAACGAGGAGCCGGAGTTCGAGGGCCGGTAGCTCGCGATTTGGCTGTTTGGTTGTGGCCGGCGGCTGCGGTAGCGGGGCGGGCCTGGCGTCTCGACGAACGGAGTGAGTCGAGGCTCAGGAGAGCTTCGCTCTCCTGGTGGATGAAGGGCGAGATCACGAACGGAGTGAGTGATCGAGGGCTTCGGCGGTGCGTGGGGTTGCGGTCGGTTGTATTGTCC
This sequence comes from Halococcus sp. PRR34, assembly GCF_028617175.1. Lineage (NCBI taxonomy): Archaea > Methanobacteriati > Methanobacteriota > Halobacteria > Halobacteriales > Halococcaceae > Halococcus > Halococcus sp. PRR34. Next base: position 36,085 of record NZ_JAQJDA010000023.1, read on the forward strand.
GCGCGAGCGAAGCGAGCGCGGTTCGCCGTGAACGAGCGCCGGAGTTCCCGCGAGCCGAAGGCGAGCGGGAGCACCGAAGAGCTTGCTCTTCCGGAGGCGCGAGTGAGCGGGTGTTCTTAGTCCAGTTTTTTACAAGGAGTGGTGGGCGAGCGAAGCGAGCGCACCCGACGCAGTAAAAAAGTGGTCCGAAAGCACTAATCCACCCGCGGTGGGAGTGGGGGTATGGCTGACGACGACAACGGCGAGGACGAGGACGAACCGGTCGTCGAACTCGGCGAGAGCGAATCGATCGAGGGGGTCCCGCTGTCGCGGGCGACCTCGCGACTGACGTGGGGGATGGAGAAATCACGGCTCGAACGCCGGATCGGCGACACCGAGATCCGGACGCCGGACGGGCCACGGCGGATCGACGACGTGCTCGACGAGATCGACGAGACGTACTTCGAGCGCCGCCAGGAGTTCGAGTCCCACGTCGACGAGGTCGTCGGCACCGGGCCGGTGCCGACCGCGGACGAGTAGGTCGTGGCGGTCCGCACGTTCGAGCGGTTCCGACTCTCGTGGGTGCAGGTGTCGCTGCTGTGGGGCGGCGTCCTCGCGATCGTGTGGATGGCCTGGAACGACGCCGCAGGCAGTACCGGACTGTGGGCGCGCACCGCTCGCGACGCGATCGTGTATCTCGCCGGGCCGGGTGTACTCGCGTGGCTGTACGGCGAGCGATTGGGATGGCGCGTCGATCGCGAGGCACTGCGGAACACCCTTTTGCTCGCGCTGTTCGTGCTCCCCTTTTATCTCGTGGGATCGTCGCTGCCGTCCGTGCGGGCGTACTACCCGATGTGGGGGACGAGCGCGGCGCTTGGGGCCTTTCTCCCGCACGCCGTTGGCCAGTTCGTGATCGTGATCGCAGCCGAGACGTACTTCCGTGGGCTGCTCTGTGTCGGCGTTCGCGAACTCGGTCCGAAGAGCGTGTTCATCAGTCCCGTGCTCTACGCGCTCCAGCACGCCGCGAAACCACCGATCGAACTGCTGCTCTCGGGGCCGACCGACGTGCTGTTCGGCGCGGTCGACTACCGGAGCGGCTCGATCCTTCCCTCGGTCGTGGCCCACGGCCTCGGACTCACGCTGCTCGACTGGCTCGTGCTCCATCCGCCGTTGCTTTCGCCCGAACGGGTCGTCGGCTGGCTGCGATGGCTTCCGGTGCCGGTCTGACTTCGGTCCCAGGGGTGATTCCAAGGCGGTCACGGACTTCTCGTGGAAGGGCGACGCACCCTTTCGCGTCGACTTTGGGCATGTTCACACGATATGTGGGGTGGAAAAACGCTTCCGGGTGCACCGAGCGTTATTCGGATCGATCGCCCTCGGCGTCACGCTCTTCGATGATCGCCGCCGCAACGTCACGGACGCGCTGTTGGTGGGCTGCCGAGGTGTGCGCGTTCTGGGCGGCATCGAGCTGGTCGTCGACGATCGCGTTCTGCTGTGGGCCCCACACTTCGGGTGGCTCCGATTCGATGTACGCTACCCACCGCTTGATCGCCTCGATGCGCTGCTCCCGGTCGTTCTCGTGTTTCGCATCGAGTCGGTCACGCACGTTCGAGTCGGTCATACTCACCCTCCACGTCGAGTCGTCGTACCCACTCTTCGAGCCGCGCGGTGCTAAGGTTTTCCCGGAAACTCGTGTAGCAATGGACGGCGTCCTCGATGTCTTTCGTGCCCCCAGGTAGAGCGTGTCGGCGATCTGGAGTTCGAGCGATCCGATCGGGAGTCGCTTACTGTCGATCCGTGTTTGGACAGCTGTGGCTTGCGATGGAAAAATGTCATATCCTGGATGGAAGAAGCGACATCACCTCCCAAACGACTCGCGTCGGATTCTTCGAGGAGAACGTGTGCGATTCGTAGGCATACTCCACTTCGGAGTTGTTCCGCTCTTGGAAGTGTCCCCACCCCTCAACGTGTGGATTGGGTTCGTGATGCCAGCCGAAGTCCCTCCCCGTATCATCACTGTAATGGAACGAAAACTCCGGGTAGGCATCCGTCGTCTCGCCTGCGAACCAGCGCACCGTGAGTGTGGCATCGTCCACGTTTCGTCCGAGTCGGTCGGGTTCCACATCCGCGACGACGTGGTTGTGTACGTCCGGCGGAAATCCTCGGACTGTCGAAATCGCTGGATGCCGTTCGAGTTCGCGTCGGATCCCACGAAGTGCCCTGTGGGAGGCTGCTGCCGAATCGTACGAGCGATCGCCACCATGCATGGGCTTACGCCGTGGCCCTATCGTCGCGGCTGTATGTCGCGTAGTTCTCGATGGCATCCTCGACGATCGTGAGGCGATACCTGGTGAGTTCCCACTCGCTTGCAGTCGTTCGAATCTCGCTGGTCCGTTCGACCTGGTCGGTCTGCCCAGCACGTTCGCGGAGCGTTTCCGGAGCGTCGACGTCGTATTCCTCGCGCCACGTCTCGATTCGTTTCTGGAGATCCGATTTGAGCCCGATGAGGCCATCGTGGTCGTACTCTTCGAGGAGGTCACGGAGCGTCCGTATCCGGACGTAGAGCGGATCGGGCGTGTACAGCGCCGTCCCTTCGCGGTCGGTCTTCAGGAGGACGTTCATCTCGACGAGTCGTTCGAGATGGCTGCGAGCCGTGTTCTCCGCAACGAGGGCCTCGTCTGCGATGGCTGATGCCGATCGAGGCTGTGATACCGCCTCCGCGACTGACCGAACCCTATCGAACGCGCTCGTGTGTTCTTTCCACGCTTCGATACCGGGTGCGTTGTCTGCCATATCACCTCTTGGCACCTCACATCAATAAATCTATCCTAGAATAGAATAATCTACCCTCGGTCGGGGCGGGACCCGCTCTCGGCTGTCGTCTGCGGTGCGAACGCGGCCGGCTGCTCTTCGGTCGTGGTCTCGCTATTGCCATCCGAATCGATATCGGGAGCGTCGACCGGCCAACGAGGCGTTATTACTCGTCGAGGTCGGGGTATTGGGGCGGTGCAGTGCCCTGTTTGTCGACGACAGCAGAGTCACCATCCAGCGACCCCGAACGGGTTTCCTGGAGTTCGATGTAGTGTTCCCAGCTATCGCCCATGTCGAACACGTAGGTCAGCGATCCCAACTGCTCGGGGTCGATCTCCTCGATCGTTGTTTCGGTAGCGTTGCCTTCCGACGGTGGGTCGGATTGTAGGTCTCGGAACCGATCCTTCGCTTCCTCGGACATATCCTCGGGAACGGCCTGCTCGATGAATCGCTCGATCTGGTCGTTGTCCATCGGTGCCCAGCTTGACCCGCCATCATAGAGTTGGGGATGGACGTAGCTTCGAGTGGAGATGCCGTCCTCGTCGCGGGTGAGAAACTCGTAGGTATGGGCCTCCCAGCGGTCGAACGCCTCGAATATCACCTCGTGAAACTCGTCCAACGTCTGTGAGCCGTCTACCTCGATGTCGCGCCAGACTTCCTCGTCGGGTTCGAACTCCAGCGGCGGGTGTGGTAACAACCAGACACGGAACACGTAGCTGGTCATACAAAGTGCTTTGAACAGCAGGACTGTCAGTGTTGCCCCGATGATCAACCGGAACCCCGCCGGTCAGTCGATCCCGACAGCAGTGCCGTTGTTCCAGTCGATTCGAGCCAGTGCATCCGGCAACTGCTGCAATCGAGTTTCAACAACTGCCATCGGATGCTCATCGATGAACACTGCTGATTCGTGATCGATCGTAGTTTCACCCTGATTCACCTGTCGAGGGACGGGCCCGAGATCCGGATGGTCATCGTCTTGGTGCCACCCAACCAGTACGTTCCTGTCGGGTTCGATCCAGTTGAACCAGTACCATTCGTGGGACCGATGGTTTGGAAGCTGAAATCCAACCTCAATTCGCGCAGTTGTCACGTGTAAAGAACGACCATGGGTTGACGTGGCGCAGGATGTTGCTTCGGGCCGCCGAGGAGCTTGAAGACGGTTGATACCAGCCATGTAGCCGCCAGTGGCGCTCGGACCCACGGCTGTAGTCCTGTCTCTTACCCACAAATCCTATCGTCGAGTTCGTCGAGAGTGTGGCCAAGATGCAGAGTGGTTCACGGACCTGGCGACCCGATGTAGACGATGGGGGCGAATTGCGTGAAACGGATGTCTCTGGCTGGGTTCGGAATGAGTTTCGGTCAGCCGATTTTGGTGACGAGCGTCTCACTGATCGATTGATTCAGGTTGGAGATCGGCTCGGCAGGGCACCTGCCGAGTCGATCCCAAACGCCTGCGAGGACTGGGCCTCCACAAAGGCTACGTACCGATTTTGCGATAACGAGCGTGTGGACTCAGACGAGATTCTCTCCGCTCACAAGCGAGAACAACGCTCACGTGTCCGCGACAAGGAAGATCTCTTAGTCGTCTCTGACACAACTGAACTTGTCTTCCCCAGACATCCGTCGAAGGAAGGACTCGGCGATATCGGCAACTCCACCACGGATCTCGAAGGTGTCAAAGTTCACTCGACGATCGGAGTTGATCCACAGACACACTGCATGACTGGGGTCATTGATCAGCAGTCGCTGATCGAGGACCAACAGGCCAGCACCAAACACGATACGAATGGGAAAGGTGAGCCGATCGAATTAGAGAGCGAACAGAAAAAGTGGATCCGTGGGGACAGGCAAGCCAGTGACTGGCTTGCCGAAGAGGTTTATCCGATTTACATCCACGACCGAGGAGCCGACGCATTTGCCTTCTACCGCGAAGTAACGGATGAAGTAGACGCTGGATTCATCATCCGTGCGAGCCAGAATCGCTGTATTCAGACGCCGTCCGAGACGGACGGGCGTCTGATGGACTGGAGCGAAACCCTCCCTGAGCAAGGCCGCACGACTATCCAGATCGAACAAGGGGGTGGAAGAAAAGCCCGAGAGGCTGAACTAGCCGTCAAAGCCGGATCCTGTGAGTTGCTTCCTCCACAGAACCATCCAACTCAGACCTCACCAGTGGAGGTACACGTCGTGAGAATCGACGAACTTGGAAATGACGACGATCCGATTCAGTGGGTGTTGCTCACCACTGAATCGGTCGCTGAGTTGAGTGACTCGCTGACCGTGGTAGATTACTACCGTGCTCGATGGACGATCGAAGACTGGCACAAGGTGCTGAAAACCGGATGCCGGATCGAAGAACGCCGCCTCGAAACGTGGGAGCGTATGGAGGTCTTGATGAGTGTCTACTCGGTAATTGCGTGGAAGGTCCTGGAGTTGCGAGAGTTTGCTCGGGGAGAATCGAACTCCTCACCTGATGTACTCTTGACTGAGACTGAGCGGACAATTCTGGAAACGAAATTTCCAGAATTGACCGCCAACGGAGCCAAAGCGTACGCAATTGCAGTTGCAAAGGTGGGCGGCTACCTCGATCGTGGCTCTGATCCTCCCCCTGGTTGGGAGACGATGTGGAAAGGCCTCAAGAAACTCCAGACTTGGGCGGAGGGATACGAACTGCACTCCTGAGACTTATGGGTAAGAGACAGGGCTGTAGTCGTGGGCTTCCGCTTGCCTACTGTCAGTGCTCCCCAAAACGGTCAATGCACGCCCGGCCCGTAGTGGGCGACAGGAGTATCGCTCGATGAGCAACAGAGCGAAGCCCACGGATTCAAGACACAGCTCCACGAAACGAGACGTATGACCGATAATTCGGACACCTCACCCACATTTCTCTCGTCTCTACCGAGCCAGCCGATCACGGACGACATCGTCAAGCAGATCGGTGAGAACGACAACCCAAAGATCCGTGGCGCGATGGGGTTTCCCGGCTCGACACCCGGAGCGATCGAAGCGTTTCTGCTGAATATGGAAGCGAAGACCCATGTGCTCGTGTTCGACCCAACCGCGGAGCAGTGGCGCGTCTACGAGTCCTTCGGCACGGAGGAGATGGACCACCAGGAAATGATCGATCATGCCAGCGATCTCGCCAACGAGTGGCTGGCCGCAAGCCTCTCGGATCGCATCACGGCCGCAGATGAGACTGATTTGGAGCGATGAACGTACGCTATTACGCCGATGCGGACGTCCGGGAGTGGCACGAGCATACGCTCCGACTGCTGGGAACGCTTCACGACGAGTATGCCATTACGGTCGAGATCGACCGTATTGACGAACAGCACGGACCGATCGCGGATTTCCCTGGCGACGTGCAATATTCCTCCCCGGAGAAGGTCTACGAGCGCGATCTCAAGCGGAATCGGGAGCTGAACCGGACCATTGAGCCGACCCCATCGGAGGGATTCAAACGGTACGGCACGCTCGACATCGCCGGGAACATCGCTGTCGTCGATGACGAGGGAACCGTCCAGTGGGCCTCGACGCTTCCCGGCTATGCTCATGGTTACGGCCCGGGTGCCGAATCGCGGACAGCCATGGACTTTCTGGAGGATATCGCTACGTCCCCGAGCAACCGGATCTGCGTCGAGTGTCTGCACCTGCTGGACGGTGACGAGACGTTCTGTCCGAACTGTGGCCACGAGCTGTCGTAGCTCAGTATGCCGGACCAGTAACGAGGAAGCGAGGGACAGGGGGTGTTGTCAGCAGGTAGTACGGGTTCGTTGTTCAGGGGCCACTCGGTACCGATGGTGCGAACGGCTTCGTCTACGGTGGACTGAATGAAACGCTCGTACTACCACCTATTGTTAGGGAGGATTCTTCCCCGCATTGAGAGGGGACAACGAGTCCGCGTGGTAGGCCACCCACCAGAGCTTGCAAACTGCACGAGTGACGAGTGGTTCTGGCGACTGCGTGATACAGGAGTCCTCAACGGCATTGCGATCGGAGGATGCATCGGGTGGTGGGTGATAGTGCTCGAGCCCGTTCACACGAACGTAGTCGCCGCCGTGGGGATGTTTGCCCCAACGAAGATTCACTCCCTGAGAATCCGTGTAGTGGAATTTGTAGTTGTCACGTGTCGTCCACTGGACGTCGAGTCGTGCGGTCTCGGCTCCACAGAGACCGTCATCAAACCGTACTTCGAGCGTATTCGGATCGAGAAAGTCGTCCAACTGCGCGGTTGCGAGCGGCTCCTCGGCGGTGAACACGTCACGAATAGCGATCAGGGCTGGCCGGTCAATCGGCCCTCTGAGCGAATGCGATTCATCCGCCTCCGTGTTTCCACCCATTTACTGGACAGGAACGCTCTCGTCGGGCGAGCGTGACTCTCCGTCGACGAAGCGTTCGGCGTTGGCGATCGAGAGCGCAGCGTTGGCGAACGCGAGGTTCCGGCGCGTCGTCTGCCACTCCCGGATCGCGTCGGCATCGAGCTCCTCGTGGTCTGCCGCAGTTTGGGAGAGAGCCTGATTCGTTCGGTCGATTACCAACTCCTCGGGCGATTCGACGCCGTAATCGGCCTGGAAGTCGCTGATGCGCTCGCGCATCTCCGAGACACGTCCCCTCAGTTCGTCGGTTGAGACGCCGGCGAGGATGTCGGCTGCCTGCTCGACCACGAGCGACTCCGGTGACCGACGGTAGTACCTTCCACCGCTCTCGCCGGTGTCTGTGGCAACGAACCCTTCGTCAGCGAGGGCGTTGAGGTGTTTTCGTGCGGTCTTCGGCGACGTTCGTGCGTCCCCGGCCACGGTATCGGCAGAAAGCGGGGTATATGTACGGGTGATGACTTCACGGACACGCTCGTAGGGAGTAGTTTCGGCTTCCCAGTCTTCCCCGACCGCCTCGTTGACATTGGAGAACTCTTCGGGGGCGGGATCGGTCATATGCCACCGTCGTCCCAGAGTAATATAGGTCTTTGGGGAAGTTCCATGTTCCTGTATCCATGACCGAGTCCACTCAGAGAGGCGAGCTAGCATCTGTGATCCCCATTCGATGATCTCTTCTGGATGGCCGCTCAGTCGAACAGATGAATCCTTGACATACGAGTCACAGTCGTCTTGACTCGGTGAGCGACACGCAGAGTTTTGTTCGTGCGTTCTCACCCGTTGCTGACCGTTTCACAATAGTATTTCCGCCCGCAAGGAAGACAATGTACTACTCGTGAATGCGAGTGTGAACCGGATCACCGCTACCGCGCACACCAAACCAATCCAACGGCCGATCGGCGAAATCCGTCTTAGAGCGCCTGCGAGATGCCTTGAAGCGTCCTGAGGACTCGATCGATCCAGTATTGCAATCATTCAAGCGGCGGGACTCGAACCAGCCAAAAGTTCGCACACGGTTACCGTCTGGTGGTTTTCGTTTCGGTGTGCAGTGTGTGAGTGCGATCGGCGATCGTCCAGCGGTTGCGTGCATCGGCAGGCAGATAACACCGATTCTCAAAACCACTCCTTGAGGACCTCAACTGCCTGCGAACGGCCGTCTCAGAATCGGCCGCACTGTTCGATGATCCCTCCGCAAGGGTCGATCAGTAGCCAAAACCGGTCTTCACACTCGGATCCGATTCACCCGCACCAGTGCTTCTTGCGGGGATTGAGGCCGATTGTGAACACTGGACTAGTCGCTAAGCGACCAGTAGCGAACCCCTCGAACCATGTCAGCTGGTAGAACCGTGTGTGAACGTTGAGTGTCGAATCTGTCGTTCAAGCACCATAATAATCGGTGCTTCCAATCGAACACCCGAGGTCCACAGACGGCGTTCGCCTCAAACGTCGCACCCACAGAACGGTTCCGAGCGGCTGGCGACGCGTCGTTGTTTACAGGATCCACCGTCGTTTCCAGAGGAGGTCCCCGACAATCGACACCGGCCACAACGGCTGACAGGAAAACTACCGGAGGCCACAGAATCCGTCACCCACCTCACCAGCAGCCTGAGAAACGATGTCTGAGACGCAGTCAGTGTGGTCGCGATTCAGAGATAACACCTCTAGAGGGTGACTCCATGAGAACCCCGCTGAAGTCACTGGAACGTGAAGTACGTCAAGGAGTCACAAAGGCCGATCTATGACATGCACAGTAGAGCGTGTGAGGGTGACTGACCTTGGATGCGAAGGAACAGGAGAAGTGGAATCGCAGCCGGCTGACCGCAGGTCAGTGGCTGCAAGTCCGTAGCGATGTCTTTCCGCTTCACGCGTCCAGACTCCAAGCGAAGAAGTCATGATGGAGCACCGCACCAGCACAAAGCCAGACAATCCAGCGGAGGTGAGAGCCTGAGGATCGCATAGGTGTTTCTCTCCGGCCAAGCGACGAGCGATGAGCGGATGGTAAAGCGTTTCACGGTGTACCATCCGGTGGAATGGATAGGTTCGACTCGTTCGCCCCCTGTGGATTATGACGTTCAGCGATAGTACCGTAGATCGACCCGAACGATTATCACGTTCCTCGTCGATTATTCACGCAGCGGGTTTCTCAGCGATGTCATAGAACGGTTGGCACGGATTTCAGCTATCGGCCGAGAGATCTACTGTCGCCATTTCTGAATGGCGGCGATATTGACTGCTTCTTATACACCGTTTCTCGGGATCCTACTGAGGTGTGTGGAGAGTTCTATGACATCCTGTTCGTATGGCTATTCGCTGTCTTCGTGGATCAGGAGATGCTTGGCGAGACTGATGTGGCTCCGCCGGTGATCACCTGCATCTCCAACCGAGTCAGTAGATGGCAGTATTTATACCTGAGCTGTCTAACGTTACCGCAGTGTTCAGGGGTATCGAATGTGTCTACTGGACATGGGGAAACGAAAGGATCGGAAACACGAATTAGAGCGGTACTCGCGGGGACGGTTGCAGATGACGCTGTCGAGATGGGTCGTGAATTCGCTGGATGAGGATTACGCGTTCGATTTTGAAGTCCGTCCAACTGAGGGGTTTGAGACCGATTCACGAGATAAGCACGGGAACAAGGTGCTCCCCTCGCCATTTTATGTACAACTGAAATCGTCTGAGAAGTTTAACGATCAAGAGTCAGTTTGGCATGATCTCGACACAGATTTTCTCATAGAAGATTGCTTGCAGGCGTCCATTCCGGTCGTTCTTGTGATTTGTGACCGTGATTGGGAGGAACTCTACTGGTGTGTTCTCCAGAGTTACTGCTGGGATGTGCTTGATGAGGAACGTAATGAATGGCGAGAACAGTCGGAGGTCCGTGTCCGAATCGAGCGCAAGCCGCTCTCCGATTCGATCAAGCTCTCTGAACTCCGAAGCGCACTCCAAGAGGCGGAACATCGACTCTCGACCCGGCATTACGTCGCATCCGCCCGTCGAGGGACGCTACACCACCCAGCGAAGATGGATGTGGCATCTTCTACACAGGTTCGTGAGTATAAACGCGAAGTCGTCGAAGATGCACTTGATATCGCCAGTGCAGGCCGCATCGAACGAGCGCTCAGCAAGCTTATGGAGGTCTATCAGATGGCCGAGGAGGATGAACAGACACTGGAGGCAGTACGATATCTCCTCGAACTCCGGGTGGTTGATGGTCCAGGTTCCGCTCTAACGAAGATCAGTCTTGCAAACGTTGGGCTCCGGCTCGCGGACCAGTTTGAACGGGAGGGGCTACTTGATGAGTTCGAAACTCATGCAGATGATGCAATAGAATATCTCGATGAGACGTTCATCGGGGCTCAGTATCGTGGGCCCAGAGGTCTTCCGATACGGATTCTTGGGCTTGGGCCGATGGGATCGGTAGAAATCGGGATGATCGCACACGTCCAGCACGGTTTCGAACTCACAGACTTGAACGCGCAGACGATAGCAGAAGGCGACCAATACGAGCGTATCGAATCAGGCAAATCGAACGATCCGGTTTCGGAGGCCTGTGCAGAACGTGAGCACGATTTCGGGATCAAAGAACTTCGAGACACCCCAGCGGCAGCGATCTGTTCCGCGTGTGGTCTTTCGCACGTGGTGATAGAGGAGTGGCTCTCGCACGACGTTCCTCATGTGTGTGATGGCTGTGGAGAAATCGCCTATGAAGTCGAGATACAAGTCAATGATTCGAGGACGAGGGAACGACTCCTCTGTACTGGATGTACTTAGTAGACTTTCCGAGTAAACTACCCCGCCCTACTCGCTCCCTCCCGCCTTGCGGCGGTCGGTCACTCCTTGAGGACGGGGCTTTTCCCGCACCGCCATTGCGCCCCAATCCCCGTGCATGGACGTGGCTCGGTTGCACGGCAGCCTTTCCACCCGTGGCGACGGGGCGAAGGATTTTCGCCCCGTCTTGCGAACCACGCACGGAACACCGCCCTTGCGGACGGAGGTATGCGACACGCGCTTTCGCGTCGTGTCCGCTTGTCTCACGCCGATTTAATTCCCGGTGATTGCACGCCAAAACAGCGTGCGCGCCCGAGTTCAGGATGCGAGGCCGAACGGCCTCGCACCGCAGGAGTCTGCCTACGGAGACTCCTACTGACCCCGACGTATGCGAGGACAGCAGTATCCGAGAGAATGGGTGCAGACGGCCTAAGTCTTTCGTTTTCGGCGTTTTCGGAAGGTCACGTTGCGCTTCTCCCCTCCTTACGCCACGCTCCGTTCCGACCGATGTCGGAACGTCCGCGCTCGTTGAGGAAGGGGCATCCGCGCTTGACCGCCTTGGTGAGATCCACCGCCCGCGACTCTCGCATTCGATGCCATGACGGTTCGCTTGTTCCGGCACTACCTCCGCGACCGATAGCGGAACATCCCACAGCGTTCCCGAGCCGGTCGGGCGATCAGCTCTCGACGCGGTCGTTACGTGAAACACAGGCGCAAAGCCTCGCCGTTCACGGCGGGGATACGCGCCGTAAGCTGATTCTGTGGCTGTTCAACCGCCGGTTCCCGTGTGCCGTGCGACCGGATATTGGTCGTAGCGTTTAATACTACTTCGGCGGTTGCCGCTGAGCGAGTAGCATGGTTCCCTCGAAGTTGGTGCAGTCGTGCGGTTTTTCGGGTGCAAGCGGTGGTGGCTTCAATCAGCCGTGGAAAGACACGCGGAGGAACACTTCGACTTTGACCACACCGAAACCGCACGAGAGTCGGGCCTGTGACCGGTACGGCACCGGTCGTGAATCAGCTCGAAACGGCAGCCATTCCCAACCGCCGAAGTAGTATTAAGTAACATCGTCTCTAATTACAACTGTAATGGCCGTGACGGCGAAGTTTTCGCGCCCGACGCGAAAGCGCCGCCGCGAGTGGCAACAGGCCATGCACGAATACCGTGATGTGAAGCAGTTCCTCATCGACGGTTGGGAATCCGACGAGTTCGGCAAATCCATCACGACCGGAAGCATCGACTCGCCGCTATACTCAGCTATCCAGAATCAAGCCATCCGTGAAGCGAAGGCCGATCACAGCCGCGACGGTGCGCTCACCTACACGGCAGCACAACCCTTCGCCACGAACAATCAGAACTGGGAGATTGACCGCACCGAGAACGGTTCGGTCGTCGTTGGATTCCCCTGCATCAACCAGTGGTGGTACACTCCTATCGAGGTACACGACCACATCCGCGAACCCGTCGAACACCTCGTGAATGGCGAAGCCGAGCGGTCACGGCTACAAGTGTACCGTCGTGGCGACGACTGGTTCTGTTCGTTCACCGTCGAGTACGACGCCGAAATGGACGGTGAGACGCCTGTTGGTGTGGATATTGGTGAGCGGCACATCCTCGCCGTCCACGAACCCGACTCCGACGAGTCGATGCTGGTTTCGGGCAAAGAGGCACGATACGTTCGGCGGAAGTTTCGTTCCCTGCGCGATTCGCTTGCGGAAGCGGGAGCACTTCGTGCTCGTAACCGCGTGGGTGACAAAGAACACCGCCGCATCCGTGACCTGAATCACACCCTCTCGAAACGCCTCGTGGAGTTCGCCGCACAGTTCGACAATCCGCTGATTCGTCTCGAAGACCTCGAAGGGATACGCGACCGGACAGGATGGTCGGGTGTCCACTCGTGGTATTTTGACCAACTTCGCCGGTTCATCACCTACAAGGCCGAACGTGAGGGTATCCGTGTCGAAAGCGTTGACCCCGCGTACACGAGCCAGACCTGTTCTCGGTGTGGTGAACGCGGCGACCGCGACGGCGACCACTTCGCGTGTTCGTCGTGCGGGTACGAACGACACGCAGATTTGAACGCGGCGTCGAACATCGCCATGAGAGAGGGAGAACCATGCACGGGCTAACAGTTCGGCTGAGTCGAACCGTGCTCCCCAGCAGGCTGAATACCCTGCCGTCTTTGACGCCCACCGTGTGTGGGTGGGAAGGCCGCTTTGACACGGCTGTACGCGCTGGAACGCACGCCCTCGGTCACAATTGGGCGGCAACCTGTGAGGCACCTCCCGAACGGGAACTTGAGTGCCGAGGAAACGCGCAACCCCAATATCCCCTTCGGGGAATCCTCGCCCTTTAGGGCGGGGAGGATGTCAAGAGTGCTATCGTCCGTCAAGCGCATGCTCACACGCTTCGACCGCGTGCTGGTGGTCAGCGGAACGGTTTTCGGCGTCGTCGAGATAGGGATGTCGTCGGTCATTCGTTAGTCTGGATGTATTGTGCGGCTTCGTCCGCAATCTGATCGACCGTTTCGGTGGCGATATGCCCGAACGCATCGCGTAGCATCTCTTCTTTGAGGGTAACTGGATTCCACGGTGACGCGAAACTCTCACGCGGCAACCCACCTTCATCGAACGCTGCCGAAATCGGGATCGCCTGCTCTCGCTGAGTCGTTGTCACGACGATCCCGACGGATTCGTTGTCCGGGAATGGATGACTCGTCGTCGCATCCGAGACGAGAACAAACGGCCGGATTGGTGTCTCACCGAACGGGTCAGTAGCCGTGACGACCGTGCCACGCGGCGGGATCATCCATCATCCTCGGTGTCAGTGGAAGTGTCATGATCGGTGGGCGTCCATGCATCCTGTTCGGGGTCAAAGTCGTCGGCCCAATCGGAGTTTTGGGCGTACCAGTCATCATCGTAGGTGTCGGCAACCGACTGGAGTCCAGTACTGGCTGCTGAGACTGACGCAAGCCGGTCATCGTCAGCGATGATCCAGTAGCGGTCGCGGTGGCGGACGAGATCGTGACTTTCGAGCCGTGAGAGAACTTTCCCAAGACTCCCGCGCTGAATCCCGGTCTCGTCGGCGAGTTCTGTCTGTGTATAGGCTGTTTCGGGGTGCTCCAATAGGAACTGGAGAACCGTTCGGGGTTGCGTACTCGGCCCGAAGGGGATACTCTCGGTCGGATCGTGCTCGAACTCGTCTCGACTGATTGGCATCTCGTATCGACCTCTGTGTCATAGAAAGTCACAGAAAGTCATAAAACTGTCGGGAGGACGAAATGGCGAGGGCATTGTATGTCGCTATATCGTAGAAGTTGGTTCGCCAATATATCGCCCAGAAGTTTGTGACACCAAGGTGTGAATCGATTCTCGCTATTCATTTGACACGCGACACCGGCCGAGTTCCTACCATCCCCTGCAATGACGCAGGCGGCTTATTGCAGCTTGCAACAAATTCTGGTCTTTATATATTGAGCACTCGAAGCAAAGACGGCCCACAAATGGCCCGCTACGCCACCTGCATTCGCGCCTCGACCGATACCCAAGAGACCACCCACCAGCGCGATGCGATCAACGGGTGGCTCGACGACCACGACGTTGGCCCGGACGACGTCGACCGCTACGCCGACCTCGGCTATTCGGGTTCGGATCCCGACCGCGAGCAGTTCTCCGAGCTCAGCGATGCGATTGATACTGGTGAGTACGAGTACGTCGTGGTCTGGGAGATCTCGTGGTTGGCGCGACTCGGCAGCATCTACCAACGATTTTTTGAGCGCTGCGAGGACGCCGGGACCACCGTCGCAATCACCGACGGCTGGATTTCGGAGGTCCGACCCGACGGCACTGGCAAGCTCATCGCTGACATCTCCACACGACCCGAACGATTTCTTCTATCGGCTGTTACGCGGTGAGAGTAAGCTCAAACGGGACATCCAGCTCTCGGCGTGGCTCCTCAGCAACGAGTTGATCGATGTCGACCTCCGGGTCGACAGCCGGGTCCAGAGTGCAATGAGCGACGAGGAAGTGTTTTTCCCACCGTACAATCAAGCGAAGCTCCAGGCGATCGTCAGGCCGCGCCTCCAGCGAGCCTTTCGTGAGGGGGCCGTTCTCGAGAGGGTTGCCCACTACGGAATCGGTACGGCCGCCACACGATGGGGTGACGCTCGAAAGACGCTGACACTGTTTCGACAGGCCGGCGAAACGGCCAACGACGAAGGGCTCACGCAGGTCACCGAAGACTGCCTCGACACCAACATCGAGACGACCGACAGAGAATCGACCGTCGAGAAGCTCCTGAGCCTCCCAGCTCATCACTTTTTCGTGCTACATGGAGCCGCCGCTTGGGCCAACACCCGGACGGGCGAGGTCGTTCAACCGGTGACGACCGAACAGGTTCGTGATTCGTACTCGCGGCTCATCTCACAGGACAATCAGATCAGTACCCGTGCGATCCGCGAGACTCTCACCGATCTCGAAACGATGGGGCTCGTCGAGACGTGGGTCGAGTCGAAAGGCAGCAACGGCCGCGCGAAACAGGTCGAGACGACGTTCGATCCCAGCTGGATCACCGACATCAGGGACCGCTACGTCGAGCAATCGGCGAACTTGGAGGAGTCGGAGCGTTCCTGAGCGATCGCTCGGTCGGCGGTTTCGCGTATGTCGTTTGGAGCGGCTGTCGTGGCAGGGGCTGTGTGTTTGCTCGGGCGTTGGCCCTGGGCTGCCGGGCGGCCGTTGTCGGCGATCGCGTGCGGTGGTTCGGCGGTGTTTGGGTTATCCTCGCCGTCCGCGGTGACGGAGTCGCTTTAGGAGGGTTCAGTGACCGATGCGAGCGAGATTTGCTCGTGGCGACCGCCCGCCGGGGCGACGCCGATCTCGACGCTGAGGCGGTCGGATTCGTCCGCTGGCCTGCCATGCTCGTGGGGCTCCCCGATGGTCGCTCGCCGATGGAATTCTGGTTGGTGTCTCACCACTCTCGAACCGCTATCGGGAGCAGTGCTTGACTCGGGATGGATGGGTCGCTGTTCCGGTCCGATCGGTCGAGTTTCGGCCTCTTGGTTCGCGGCGCACGTTCCGGGCGTTCGATCCGTGCCCGGGCTTTCGGTGGTGGTAGCTGTCAGCCACCACGGCTCAAGGGTGAGCTCCCATCGTCGGTGGCCGTTTTCGGTGGTCGGGCACAAGATGTCGAGCCCGGCGAGAACGCCGATATGACGATCGTACGACCGCCCGGAGATGGCGGTCCGTTCGAGGACGGCCGTCCGACCGAGCGGCCCGGTGGCAGCGAGCAGCGTCCGGAGCATTGTTCGGGCGGTCGGCGGCAGCGACGGCACGAGCCGGGCGGCCGAGAGGGTGGCTAGTCCCGCAGCGATATCCGTCGCCGCGAGCCCTCGCTCGCCGGCGCGGGCGGGCGGCATCGAGAGCACCGCCTCGGCGACGGCGTACGGCGAACACCGCCCCGGCTGCGTTCCGAGCAGTGCCATGCCGATTCGGGTGAGACGGCGGATATCCCGTGATGTAGTCGCAGTGTAACCCTTCCGAGCGCACTGGCGTTCGACGACGCTCCGGATCGCGGCGTATCCGTTCCCCTCGACGACCGGCACCTCGAACCCGATTCCCTGCTCGTCGCCTATCTGGATCGCCTCCCGGACTGCTTCGGCGTTTCCGCCGATCGCCGCCTCGATGTCTGCCCGACAGTCCGTCGCCGCCGGTCCAGTGACGACCCAACTTGCCGTGAGGTCGGCTGTAGGGACAGAGTCGTCGAATGCGACCCCGAGGCGGTGTTTGAGCTTGTGCTCGCGCTTCTCGTAGAGAAGTCGATACGCCGAGTGGATGCCGTAGGCGGCGTTTTTGGGGACGGTATGCTCGAAAAACCCGAGGAACTCCCGATACTGGGATTCGTTCCGGCGTAGCTGGGCGGTGTCGGGAACCCGGACGTGCAGCGTGAGCTCGACACCGATCGCACGATACAGCTGAGTGGTGGCCGCAAGAAGCCCGTGGGCGTCACGACAGCACTCACGCCACTGGTCTGTCGACCGGTTTCCCCTGATAGTGCTAACCCGCGACAGCAGCCGCCGCCGGACCCTCTCGTAGCGTTCACGGAGCGACTCGTAGGTGGCCTCATCCTCGCTGAACCACCCGAGCTGGGCTCCGAACCGGAGGATCGTCTCGCTTTCCTCGAACGTGCCCTCGTAGACGTTTTCGAGATCCGCGCCGAGTGCTGCGGGGGTGAGGACCGTCTCCCACATCCGCTCGCTCAGTAAGGCGCTCGTGATCCGTACCAGGGTCACGAGAGGCCCGCCCCACTCGACGACGGTCTGGGCGTGCTCGTCGAAACAGCTAACGTAGCTCACCCGCCCGTCCTCGAGACGCTCGATGGGGTCGTCGACGACCGTGACGCCCTCGACGCGACGTCCGGCGAGCAGACGTTCGTGCATCGCCCGCTCGCTCAGTCGACTCTCGGGGCCACCGAGTTCTTGGACATAGCCCGCTGTGGCTGCGGGGCCGGTCTCGGCCACCCATTCCGTGGCCGCCACGCCGTCGGCGTTGGTGACGCCGGTGGTAGGGGCCTCCCGAGCGGCCCCATACACTACACTTGTACTGGAGTGTGGGGTCGCAGTAAGGTCGCTATCGAGGCGTGTCTGAGTGGGATGGTGGGCGCGTCCATCCGGACCGAGCAGGGCTGTTGCGGCCGCTCCGCGTTCGGTGAGTCTGACGCGGTCGCTCTTGTGTAGATTAGCGGAATACGTTGACGGCGACGCAATCGACAAGGCTGTGGATGGGTGCTTGAACAAGATT
>NZ_JAQJDA010000024.1:0-50378 GCF_028617175.1 Halococcus sp. PRR34
AGCCGCCTCGCTTCGACCGAAGCGAGGCTGGCGAGGAGCGACAGCCACGTTCTACGCTCACGTAGATCCAGGAATGATCGACGAGAAGTACGCAACTCGACAGATTCTCTCAGGGAACTGCCTTCCAAGCGGGTTACACTCTGGTCCCGCCTCACGTCTGGTCTCTTTCAACGTATCTGCTCGTACCGTGACCGATAGAGTGGACAACTAGCGAATGTATTGCTGCGAGTGTGGTAATCGGTAGCAAAACGATTTATGTTCGGGATGAGTACTGCTGCCTAACCAGTACAGGAGACCGAGAACACCCAGAATTAGAGTGACATTCAACTCATGCCCACGTTCGACGCTGACACCACGGACATCAACGCGTTCGAAGTCGAAGACGCCGGCCTGTATATCTTCAGTCAGTACTTCGATGAGGACGAGATCTTCGACGAACTCCGTGAGTGGTACAATAGCGAGAAGTATCGCTTCGAGGTGCCTGCCGAGGAGATCGATCGAGTCGAGCCATTCCTGGACGAGCATTGCCACGACCTCCAGCGTATCGCGCCCGGAGCGATTGAGCCGTTCTGCGTAGTGAAAGAGAAGTATACCGACCACGCGGGCATCCTCCGGAACTCGGTGTATCACACGAGCCAGGCAGGCAGTACCGTGTTCGTGATGCAGGATGAGTTATCGGCCGAGCAGGCACTCGAACAGGGTGCGACGCGCCTTGCCGACTCAGATATTGAATTCCAGTTATAGCGCCGGCGGGTTGCCAGTTCCAGCCTTGCGATCGGGATGTTCCTTGTCGAGGGAGAACGGATGATCCGCCATACCAGCGGAAGATGTTTTCAACTCCTACATCACAACATGTATGAAGTTCGGTACAGTTGTTTGAACTGAACATGAGTCCTCGGCTCGATCGCTCAGAATCGGGCTCTCCCTTGCCGAACGAGTGCGATCTCACGAGGGAGCCGAACTACCGAGGCTGTGGCGTGATCGGTATCTTTCCTGGGCCATAGCCAGGATGTCTCGCCAAATCGTTCTCCCGCTATTTACGCGGTGACTGAGCCTCTCGAACGTCGTTGCCGCTACGGACCATGTCAGGACATTCGGGACAGACTCGGACGGTTTCCAGCTCGCTGGGTGCGAACACCCGTACATACTGGGTGGTCACGAACGCGCCACAGTTCCCACATTCAGGCATGATCGGTAC
Organism: Halococcus sp. PRR34; assembly: GCF_028617175.1. Lineage (NCBI taxonomy): Archaea > Methanobacteriati > Methanobacteriota > Halobacteria > Halobacteriales > Halococcaceae > Halococcus > Halococcus sp. PRR34. Next base: position 1,199 of record NZ_JAQJDA010000024.1, read on the forward strand.
GCCTGAGCGAGCTCACTTTATCCTATTGATGGAGTCAACGAATTCTCGGGCCCGACAGACGGTTTCGGTTCGTCTCTCGCCGAACATATGAGAGGACAGTCGCCCGATGTTTGATAGAGGAGATTGACGCTGCGACGAACCGGCTGGGATCGCCGTTATCAGAACACGCTGCGCCAGAGCGAGCAAAGGCCTGGAACCTGGTATGGGGTTTAGAGATGCTTCCTTCCGGTGGTACACTATATTACTCGATATCCATTCCGGCAACGATCTCAAATGTCTCGTTCCCATCGAAGCGTGTCGGATCGAATCGCCGGATACCGTCATCGCCGAGTATTTCGTCCGTGATTCGCTCACCGAGTGCCGGAGCACGCATGAATCCGTGGCCATGGAATCCCGTCGCGATGAACAGTCCTGATCGGATTTCTCCAACCAGTGGATCTCCATCCGGTGTCGCAGTACAGAGTCCCGCCCATGCCTCACGGACGCCTATCTCGTCTTGCCGGACCCGTTCAGCGATCCGCTTGCGTGTCTGGTGGACGAACTCGTCGTCAGCGTCGCGTTTCCAGTGTTCGGGGTCGCTCTCGACTCGTTCGGTCCCGTCGCCAACGAGCAGACCACCCGTATGCGGACGGAAATAGTAGTTGCCCGTTGCATCATAGCACATCGGGACGGTTTCGCTGTTCGGAGTCGTTTCAGTCACGAGAGCCTGGACTCGATAGGGCTTCATCGGGATCGAGACGCCAGCGGTGTCGAGTATCCGCTTCGAATGGGCTCCGCCGGCGACCAGTACTGCATCGAAGGATCGCTTCCCGTCCTCCGAGACGACTTGCAGCGGATCGGTGGCGATCGTAACCGCCGTCTCGGTCCGGAGCGATGCACCGTTTTGCGCAGCCCGTTCCGCCATCGCTTCGACGTACTCCTCGGTCTCGGCATAGCCAGCTCCTCGTGCGATCGCCGCCACGGCGACGTCGTCGGTGACCAGTCCCGGAAACCTGTCTTGGAGGTCATCCGGATCGACGAGCGCGACATCGAGTCCCAATTCGCGCATCCGTGTCGATTGCTTTCGGATCGCATCTGCCCGCTTTTCGTCACCGGACTGGGCCAACCAGACGTAGGGTAACTCGGTAAACACGTCGGGAAGCTCTCGAAACCGTTCCAGCGAGCGAGTGCCGATTCTCGCGTCAGTTCGATCACCGAATGCGTCGTAGCAAACGCCTGCGGCTCGTCCGCTGCTTCCGGCAGCAAGCGATCCTCGCTCGTACAACGTCACGTCCGTCCCTCGTGTGGCGAGTTCTGCAGTGGCGGTGACACCGATGGCTCCGCCCCCGACAACTGCGACCGTTGAGGGTTCCATTGACTCCAATCATGCGGTGATTGCAGGTGAGCCTTCGGGGAGAGTTGGCCAGTCGCTGGCGATGAACGCGTTTTCAGCGGCAAGACTATCGGAGCGTGCTCCATATCGCTTCGAAATGTCCGACGCCCCCGAAGACGGCCTTGTAGACCTCCTCACCGAAATCATCGCCCGGGAGACGGTCAACCCTCCGGGTAACGAGAGCGCGCTTGCGAACTACTTCGTCGAGCAGTTCGAGGCCTCGTCGGTCGAGTTCGACATCGAACTACAGGAGGTTCAGCCCGGTCGGCCGAACGTGATCGCACGAGTGGGTGACCCAGCAAAGGGAAGCCTCCTCCTCACCGGCCACATGGACGTCGTGCCCGTCAGTCCCGATGACTGGTCGGGGGATCCGTTCGAACTCCGCCGAGAGAACGACCGATTGATTGGGCGCGGCACCGCCGACATGAAGGGGGCGCTCGCGGCGAAACTCTTGGCCGTCGAGGCGTTCCTCGACGAGTACGACGATACCGGCGAGGTGATCCTCGCGTTCGTCGTCGACGAGGAGGTCGGCGGGATGGGCACCGAAGCGCTCGTCGAGAGCGGGATCGAGGCCGACGCCGCGGTCATCGGCGAGCCTACCCAACTCCAGGTCGCCATCGCCGAGTACGGTGCCGTGGGCTATTCGCTCACTGTCTCCGGCGAGAGCGGTCACTCGGGTCGTCCAGACCTCGCAACCAACGCAATCGACGGACTACGGCGCGTGCTCGATCACGTCAAACTGCTCGATGATGATGTCCGAATCGACGAGCACGACCTGTTCACGCCCGGTCCCACCATCAGTATCACCGAGATCGAGGGTGGCCTCGCACACAACATCGTGCCCGACGAAGCGACGGCGACCCTCGACTGGCGGACTCTCCCCGATCCCGATCGAGGATCCGAGTTTTTCGACGAGCAACTCGCAGAGGCTATCGAGGATGTTAGTCTCGACGGCGATCCCGTCGATGTCGAATACGAACGGGAGTTCTTTAGCCCCGGTTCGGCGGTCGATCCCGACGCTGAGATCGTACAGGCCACGCTTGCCGCCGCCCGCGAGGTGGGGATCGACGCCGACCGCACCGGGTTCAATGCGGTCAGCGACGCTCGCTTCCTCACTCAAGCGGGCATTCCGACGCTCCTGTTCGGTCCTGGGAGCGTTGAGGACGACGCTCACACAGTCGAGGAGTCGATATCCATCGACGCACTCATCGCAACGGCCGAAACCTACCAAAGAGTTCTCGAACGCCTCCTCCAGCCCGATTGATCGAGTTGCTGGCAACGTCGAACGCAGGGTCGATGATCAACAGGCCAAGAACCAACTGAGTCGACAATAGACGCGTCAACTCTGTCCTATCGAAACCAGTTCAATATCCTGTGAACCGTGCCCGAGTGTAGGGGGAAAGGCATTTGATGAAATACGCGGAAACGAAGACGAGAATGACTACCGCTGATCTTGGTCCACGACGACAAGCCCTCCTCCAATCGTGGAAAGAGCACATTGTGACCGAAGAGTCCGGTCCCGGCTTCGATTTCACTCCGACGAACAGAACGGCTGAGGCTCAACGGAAAACTGAAGCATTTGTCCGGAATCCGAGCGAGGATTCGCTCGAGGAGATCTGGTCACGGGATGTCATCGCTGATTCGGTATTCGGCGGGCCTACTGCCCTCCTCAAGAAGTGGGACGGCGAGGTAGACGAGTTGGCATTAGAGTTCGAACGGATCCAAGAAGCGACGGAGTACGACCCGATCTGGGAGCGGCACTTTCTCACGAATCAGGGGGTCTGGGAACTGTACGGACGGCTTCATCCCGAGACAGCTCCGATCCTCAACAGCGAGTGCAGTCGTGGACTCGCGTTCATGGGATTTTCCAGACCATCGGCATACACGGGTGCGCAGACCGAGTGGAACGAGTTTCGATCAGTCTACGATACTCACGTCGGCCATGCCACCGCTGGAACCGACCATGAAGTGCCGCTCAACCACGAGATGAGCGAATTTCTTTGGTTCGTGGCAACGACCGATGAAGACGAACTCAGGCGAACCCTCCTCGCGGGTGTCGATGAATATCGTCCTCTCGTTGGTTGGCGGAATGAAACGCCACTCTCGAACGATATTCAATTTTCCGGGTTGATGCCTATCTTGGATGGGTACGTTACGGCAAAGAAGCAGGGTGGATTCGAGCGCGACGGGCCTGACGACCTCTGGAACAAAGGACATTGGGAAGATTGGAAGGACGAGTACCTCCAGCACATGGAGACCCACGTAAAACCAAAATACGATCTAACCGACCTTTCGGCCGCGGACGTTGAACCTTTACTGGACGATCTCACGGAGTCGACGACTCTCTCGACTCCAGTACCTTCGTACATGCTCGGTGGGCAACAAGGAGGAATCCTCTGGAGCGAGTTCAAGAATGCGTCGCTGGAGGATCCAGGAGAGGCTGCCGCTACGCTATCGTATCTCTTCGACACGGACGAGGACGTCAATATCCGCCTTGACCGTTTTGCGACATTCTATCGGAACTTGGACACTTCGGGTGGACCGCTTCTCTCGCTGGCAACGGTATTCCTCACGTTCGCGTATCCGCAGGACTACGTGTTCTACAAGTACTCACGCATGAACCACTTCTTCGATGAATTCGCCGATTATAACGTTCGTACGGGGTTCAACACCGATCAGTACTGGAAGCTCAATACTGCCTGCAAAACACAGATACTCGACGATTTGGCCCGGGATCTGGACAACGCGACCTTGCTTGACGTCTATACCCTTCTCTATGTCTGGGATCGCAACTACAACGAATAGTGGTCGCCAAAGCGAATAGAAAGCCTTTGCTACGTTCTGGTTGGTGGATCGATCGTGATCTCGCACCCCTCAACAGCGGGGACGAACTCCATGCATGGTAGTGACTCCAGCCCTCGACGTCACTCAGGTCGAGGTCGTCGACCACGATATGCTCGGTAGCATCGGGGAACAACTCACCGAGTATCCGGAGGGGTTCGCGGCGGAGCGGCCAGAACTCGAAATGGCCATTGGAGTCCTGTTCGCCGAGACAGTCGATACCCTCATCGTAGTAGCGCTCTGCGAACTCGACGATTCCGGGGATCTCGGCCTCGTGTTTCAGGTCCTGATTACCGATCGCCCAGATCTCATGATTGGTTTCGTGAGCGAGGTGACGCACCCAGTCGAGTGGGACCGCCTCGTGCTGAGGATGGGGATTTACATCGACCGTCCAGTCGCGGTCGAACGCGAACACCATCATGGATACTGCCCCGTTTCCTGAGTCATACGGCGGGCAGAGAGGGCGTGCTATTAACAGTTATCCACCATATGGTCAGCTATGGACCGACAAGACAGAGCCGAGGGAGTGTTGCTGGGGTTGGCCTGCGGCGACGCGCTCGGTCGACCCGTCGAATTTCGCTCGCCAGGAGCTATCGAGGCCGAATACGGCACGCTCAGAGAGATGGTCGGCAACGGGACCCACGGCAAGCCCGCCGGGACCATTACCGATGATACCGAGCAGGCGCTGTGCATCGCTCGCAGCCTCGTCGAACGTGGCGAGTTCGACCCGGAAGACATCGCCGAGCGGTTCGTCGCGTGGTACAACGGTGGTCCGTTCGATATCGGGATCATGACCGCCGACGCGCTGAGACGCATCGACGACGGTGCGTCATGGGACGACGCAGGGCAGGACGTCTGGGAGGTAAAGCCCGAGGGTTCGAATGCTGGCAACGGCAGCGTGATGCGGTGTGCGCCGCTCGCGCTCGCGTTCGCCGATGACTGGGATACCCTCCAGCGGGTGAGCCGCGACTCATCACGGATCACACACGCCGATCCGCGGTGCACGCATGGCTGTGCGGCGTTGAATCTCACTATCGCGGCACTGCTCGATGGCGACGAGCATCCCCTCGCCAGTGCTCTCGATGCTCTGAATAGGGATGCGCCGGAGAGTCTTCGAGATGTCCTTGAACCGATCCCCGGTGGGATCGAAGCGGGCGAGTTATCGAACTCCGGCTTTGTGCTTCATACCCTCCAGACTGGCCTCTACCATGCGCTGACAGCGGACGACACCGAGACAGCTATCGTGAACGCAGTCAATGAGGGTGGTGATACGGATACGATCGGGGCAGTCGCCGGGGCGGTTGCTGGCGCGCGCTTCGGGGCGTCGGCGTTTCCCGAGCGCTGGCTCGACGCACTCATGGAAACCGACGAACTCCGCGGTCTAGCCCGGAAACTCAGCACGCCCGAAGCAATATTTTGACATGGGGTCGGAATTTGTGGCGTTTTTCCCATCTAGCCATTCCTGGCTCGGAATGGTAGACTACAGCACCAATGGAGGCTATATTTGCTTAATATCTGACTATCTCCATCAAACGATCGGCTGTAATCTCAAGACAGGGCTTCTTGGCACGTTTTGAATGTAGTATATTTGTCAGTCTGCGGGATGGAGGGATGCCATTTCGTAGACTTCTGAGTACGATTCGCCTCCTTTGGTGAACAGAATGAGGGACGAAGTGGGATCTTTGTCAGAAAAGTCGTCTTGAGCTGCTTTTTCATAAACGTCCGAAAGTTCAGTGGTGTCTTTGTCAAGTTTGTGGGCGATGTCCTCCATACTCGTACCCATCGGAGGCCTCATAGCGATCACAGCTTGAAGTACGTCTTCATCCAGATCCTCAAGTGTTTGCTTGGCATCAGCTCTCTTGCTCTCGGCTTCGCTGATTAAATTTTGAACCTCTTCAGAGCTCATTTCAAGTTTGTTGGCGATATCAGAGAGCGATTCTCCCGCATCAGAACGGATATATGCGCGTGCTTCATCTCGAGTAAATCCGAAGTGTTCTAAACTACCTACTGGGTGAGTCCATAGTAACACAACGTCAGTATCGTATGGAATCCCCAATTTCTCGGCTTGGCGGTTGAAAGTGACTCGCACTGCATCCCTGTGTTGGTCCTTTTTTGTGCCGCCTTCCTCAAGTGCACCGTAACTGTTGCCAAGCCATGCGACCCAACTATGGGCTATGGGTGATCCCGTCGGGGCAAAGCACACATAATCTGGATTTCCTTCTAAATAATCGTGATTTCTGCCGGGAGAATGTGCGAGGTGTGTCTCTTCACCGGCAGCAATAGGTAAATTATTTCGAATTTCGTCAGTCTCCAGATCATATTCGGCAGCCACTTCTTCTATCGTTTCGCTCTCAATTGGGTAGTCGATTGATGGGTCGAACGTAACCATCTGCACAAAACTATCACCGTCGGTTGCGTATATATTCATGGGTGCAACCAGACAAAGATGATCGGCAATCCCTAAGCAATGGCGTCCCGTATTCTCAGCAATCGATAAACTCCGTGCCTGAGGTAGAACGAGTGGAACTTATAGACCGGACTGAATAGTTGATTTTGTGCAATCTTCGTCCGACAGAAAGGCACTGTCAGGACACACTTTGAGAGACTCGAACCCGATACCGCCGCAAGGACGGAAGGAGACGTCTTGACAACACAACTGGAGGGGACTCATCGGTGCTGGGCCCGTCTCCTCGCTGACTGCACGCAGCGTTGTTGGGTCTGTCCCTGAAGCACTCGATGTCGGGGCCGTCGACTCCTCCCTCGACGAGGTATACCTCGTAAAACGGGTGCGCGAGTTCGTCGTCGACATCATGAGTCGGAAATCAGTGACCAACTTCCATGCGGGAGAATCTTGTAGTGGAGCATATCCGGCGTGGTGAGGAGAACAGTAGGCTGGCGGTCGTGGACGTCGCGCTTCTCCGATTTCGAGAGGCGGCCGGTGTACTGGTCGACGCGGACGCGGCTACCGAACCCGAGACCGTGAGCGAGGGCCGAGAGTGTATCCGCCTGATCGTTGGTGAGCGCGACCTATGGCGCGATGTAGAGCGTAAAGCGATTGTCGGGGGATACGTTCGAACGCTGGGTTCAACAGGTCTGTTCACCTCAAAAATGACGGCTGATGGCCTCAATTTCGCCCGACTGCAATTATGTGTAGTAGGAGGGATAGAAGGAGCGCCGCGGGATTTCTTGGAGGCTGGTGAGGTCAACTTCGTCGGCCTCAGAGAGCTCCCAGACGTGGTCGAAGAAATCGATCGCGGCGGCGACGAAGTTCGAGTTTTCGGTGTAGACGCCGCATTCGGGGTTCCAGTTGTAGCTGTTCTCCATGAAGTTCGCCGACCCGAGGAGGGCGGCACCCTCGGTTGGGTGTCCGATCGTCTGGAGTTTTGCGTGAATCCCGAATTCAGCGAGGTCGGTTTCATCCGTCTCGCTCGTGATTCGTTGGTACTCCTTGTATCGGGAGTACGTCCTGATGGTGACATTTTCGCGGTTCTCCTCGAGGTCGCCGAGGAGGTTGTCGCGGAGGCGCTCCCACTCCCAGCGCTGCTTCGTGTGTCGGGTGAGGAGGCGGAGTTCGTAGCCATCCCGGAGGAGACTGCGGAGTTGGGAAGTGTACTCGGAGAACGTGTCGTCGTCGTATGGCGTCATGATGCGGACGACGCGCTCCTCAAGGTCACGTTCTTGCCCGCGCGTGAAGAGGCGGTCAGTCATTTCCGTAAAGCGACGAAGGTCGTTATCCCGTTGGTCCTTCCAGCGCTTCAGACGCGCGCGTTCGCGTCGCAACGCGGGTTGGTCGTCGACATACTGCTCCATACGTTCCTGGCCCAAGGCGTCCGGATCCGGGAGCGTATAGACGAAATACGTCGGGGCGATGATGTCGTCGTTGATGCCCGTGACGATCGACTCGATGATGTCCACCTTCGCATCCGGTGTTTCCCGGAAGGAAACGTCGGTGAGGGTGTCGCGCCACACAAAACGCGTATGAAGAGCATCGAAGAGGTCGTCACGGACGGAGGCATATTGATCGGTACCTTGGGGGGCGTTCGGGACGGCATCGAACATGAGGAGGAGATCGTCCTGAAGCGAGCAGTCGACGCTAGGGATGCTGGAGACGCCCTGATAGAGGGGATAGGGTCCGATATCGATGGCGTCGCTGAGTGAGGTGAGAGGAATCGAGTGAACGGTAGGATGGGCGTGGATAGTGGCGATAAGGTCAAGCACGGTCATGACGAACTCGCTGGACAAGTCGTCCGGAAGGGAGTTTGTGACGATGTCGGCGTCGACAGTCACGTCCTCACGCGTGACGGTTCGATCCTCGGGGTCGAAGGCGGTCTTGAAGGCGTTAGCGTCGTCTAAGATGGCGGTTCGCGTGTCGTCGATCGCGTCAGCGAGTTCGGCAGTAGGTGTGCGACTTGGAGGGGCGAGCTCGGTGGTGGCGAGTGCGTCGAGTGGGGTCGTCTGACTGACGCCCGTCGGCGTGACGGTAGTGTCGGTGTAGGTAGTCACGACACGAGCGATGAGTCGGGGGTCGTCGAGTGTCGTGAGCACGGCGATGAGCGCGATCGCCGCAGTCGGTCGTGTCGTGTTCTGTTCGAGACGACGGATCGTATGCGTAATCGTATCGTGGTCAAGGATGACGCCTTCCGGATAGAGGTTAACGAACGCGAGCGAGGAAAGAAGTGGTGCGATGAAGACCTCGTCTTCCGTATCGCGAAGGAGCGTGTTGAGTTCGCCCCGCGGAAGTTGGTCGGTGTCGAGAGTAGCGAATTCACGGAGGAATTGCTGGACACGCGGCAACTGCCGAACAGCAACGAGCCGAATAGCGTCACCGGGTTGCTCGGTTCCGAGGACGAATCGACCCTGGTCAGTCAATTCGTGGTCGTCAGTGATGAGACCCAGCTCGGCTAAGAGGAAATGGTGGGCGTCGGCGACGGTCCCGGGAGCGCGTTCGTCGTTCGTTCGGAGGATGGCGGCCGTATGGTGTGGTTTGAGCGCGTGTGCGAGGTCTGTGTCGGTCGCGACGGCGCAGACAGCAAGGTAGAGACTCTCAGCTGAGACACCCCAGAGAGTCTCTGGGGAGCGCGTCCGCAGGTCATGGATCGCGTCCGGGAGGTTACTCGACATCGCTCGCCTCGATGTCGCGCTGGGAGAGCGTCAAACCGGCGTCGATGAAGTCCATGAGGTTATCTTTCGCGATCGTCTCGGGGTCGTTCTGATTCTCGCAGCCGTACTGGTAGATACAGAATGGACAGCCGTTATCGCAGTCACACTCGAACGCCTCCTCGATGAGATCGATCGCAGTGTCGAACTTCTCGCGCGAATCACCGCCGCCCATGGTGAGGAGGACGGTGACACCGCTCCCACCGGTCTCGTTGTCGAAGACGTAGGTGCCATCTTCGCCGAGTGATTCGGGGACGGCGCGAACGCCGACGCCACCAATATACTGGAGTGCCATGCGGATGCCATGAGAGAACGCGTGCTCGAGGTCTTCGTCATCGAACTGGATTCGGACGGCCTTCGTGTCGAACTCGGTCGCGAGGCGGACGATATCTGTATTCTCCGTTGAGTGTTCGGGATGCCGCATACAGTAGGCGGTCTCGTCGTCGCGTGCGACGACGCCGTCGCAGTTCTCCTTGCCACAGAGCTCAAAGACGTTCGGTAGCGGATCGGATCCACCACCGACGTAGCGAGCGCGGAACTGGCGGGCCGAGGACTTGATCGTGACGTCGCCATAGTCGAATCGTCCCACAGGATTGCCGTCCTCTGTCGTAATAGTGAACGCTTTCTCCGGGTCGGGTTTGAATTCAGTGACACTCGTCTCAGTCGGTGCGTAGGTGTCCTGGATATCCGAATTCGACTGGTACAGGCGAGTCGGGAGGAGGGGATCGCCATTCGGAAGTTGACCGAGCACGAGGTCGGATTTGTATGCGGTGACGCGTTCGGGAACGATCGTCTTCAGGCGTTTGAGGTCAGCACCGCATTCCTCGCATGGGCCTTCGCCGAGGTCGTATTCGCCGCCGCACGTCGGGCATATCGCAGCACTGTTCTCGAGTTGTGAGCTCTGATAGGAGTGCGTTCGTACCCCCGTGACAATGTAGCGCTGGTTGTCCGAGTGGAGGTAGGCCGCACTGGGGTGGAGTTCGGAGAGCGCGATCCGAATCGGCCGGGACTGGAGGTCATCAGTTACTGACTCAAAGTCCTCGCCGATGAGTTCGTACTCAACCGTATCGTCAACGGAGCGGAGACTGAATGGCGTAGTACTGTGGCCCTCAAGGAACGTCCCGTAGTCCATCCGTGCGAGTCGGTCCAAGTACTGGTTCAGGTTGGCGCTTCGACTCTGTAGTCGATCACGCCGGTCTCGCTCTTCAACGTGTTCGTTCGAGTCCTGTCGGCGACGGTTTCGCCGGCCGCGCGACTCCAAGTTGAGTTCGCTGAGTTTCGTCTGAACCTCGTCCAGTTCGTCGAGGATGTCGTCCTCGAAGTCGAAGTATCCCTCGACGAACTCGTCGACGAATGCCGTCATCGCTTCTTCGATGACGTCTTCGTGCACGTCGACTGCGGAGACGACACGACCGTCGCACTTCGATCGGCTACAGGGCCCTTCGTAGCCGACGTCGTGCTTCCGACCACAATCACGACAGTAGCTGAACCCGAGGATATCCTCGAGCCACGCGCGGACGTCGGAGTGGTGCTCCTCGTACGCTGTCTTGAGCGTCTGCAACGGGGCCTCCTCGTCAACGTACTGAATAGCTTCGTTCTCGCTTGCGAGTAGCGCGGTGAACGTCACGATGTCGTTCGGCCGCGGCTCGCTCCGTGGGAGAAGTTCGTCCTCACAGTAGAGTTGGTCGACGACGTCGCTGTTCTCGCGACGCCACGGAATCCAGTATTCGGCAGCGAAATAGTCGAGTATCGCCCACGTCAACGAAATACGAAGCACTTCCTCATTCGTCTCGTTGAGCGGGACGGGCTGTGGTTCGGCCTTGATGAGTTCGTTCGGCTGCTCGTAGTAGTAGTAGTCGATCGGGTTGCGCTGGCTGATCGAGTGGACGAGCGACGACCCGGATTGGCGGCCAGCGCGACCGATCCGCTGGAGATACGAGTTCGTGTTCGGTGGGGTGCCGTAGAGGAGGAGCGCATCGAGGTCACCGATATCCATCCCGACTTCCATCGCCGGGCCCGAGGAGAGAAAGTTGGGGTAGCGGCCCTCTCGGAACTGATACTCGATGCGACGGCGCCCGTCTTTCTCCGTGAGCCCGAAGTAGGCGCGGGAGACGAGCATCAGCGGATCCGAGTAGTTCACGCGGTAGGCCGTGAGATCGAAATGAGCGTGTGTGAACACACTGCGGGCTTCATAGTCGGCGCTGAACGTGACCGTCTCGATGTCCGGATCGAGGTCGGTGCAAACCTCATCGAGCGTCGAATAGAAGGTGTCCGTCGTAGGGACGTACGTGATCGGCGTGTCCGTATCGACGGTCGTACAGCGCACGCAGTCTTCATCGAAGCCGACAATATACCCGGAGTCGGTCTCGATACGACGGAGGATGTCCTGCTCGATGAGTGATTCGACGTGCCGACCCGCGTCCTCGATCTCGTCGCTGAGCGAACTGACGTACTGCTTGCTCTGGTCGCTCAGTGCTTCGAGAACGGCGCGTTCAGCCGAAGCGAGGTTGCTCCATTCGACATCGAGTGTGACATCGAGGACGCCATCAGAGGGGAGGTGATTGCGACTCCGCCAGCGGTTGTTGTAGCGACCACGGAGGATCCGTGCTGCGATCTCCTCTTGGAGGAAGTCATCGACGGATTGGCGATAGCCGGTCATGGAGTCCAGTAGTCCACCGTCTCCCTCGGTGAGTAACTGCTCGTACTCGGTGGCGCGCTCGATGACCGTAGACTGGAGGTCCGCGAGCGACACCCAGCCGTCGTCTGCCTCGTCGAGTGTGTCGACGACGAGCTGGGTGACGAAGAGCGTCTGCTCGGGTTCGGTGAAGTTCCGGTTGAGTTCCTTCATATCCGACTGACTATCGGCAAAAGAGAGCATCTTCGCCTCGCGGAACGATTCCGGGTTATTGACGTCCGCGATCTCACGAAGGAAGTACTGGGCGGTCGTGACGGCGGTATTCCCAGGCCCGCGAATCATCGACTCGTAGCGTGAGGACTTCCGATAGGTCTTCCGCGGGTCGTAGCAGGGCACGGCGCCGTGGAATGAGGACGGTTTGCGAATCTGCCCGAGTTCATCGACGAGTTTGTACTCGCGGAACCCGCGAACGGTCGAGGAAATCTCGGGGTCGTCACAGCGACACTCAGCACCCGGTAGGAGGTCGGTCTCGCAGTTCGAACAGTGATCGATCGCGTTGATGTCGAGGAGGCCAGTTCGAGCGAACCGCCGCTTCCCACAGTCACAGGCGTTCGGCGGTTCCCCGAAGTAGACCGCGTCACAATCGGGATCGCTGCACGCCCAGCCGAGATAGCGCTTCGGCCGTAGTGTCCCCCCACAACTACATTGCTGGCCGGCCTCCTCTTCGCGAGCGTCTCCACAGTCCTCACAGTAGAGGGTGGAGTCATCGCTGAGCGGTTCCAGGTCATGTGAGTGGCAGTTCTCACAAGTGATGTCCGTCCCGGTTTCAACGGTTCCGTCACAGTCCGGGTTTCGACAGACGAGTTCGTCTTGGTCGTCGTCGAGCACCATGACAGTCTCACAGTCCGGACAGTGGGTGATCCGATCAATCTTCTGTCGGTCACCGCACCCCGAGCACTCGTAGTAGGGCCGCCACACTGTCCGAATCGTCTCCGTTCCGCAACTGCACGTATGGTCTTGGAAGTACTCGAAGCGTCCCTCGCCGGACGTGACAGCAAGTGGGGCGAGTCGCTCGCAGTCGGGGCAAAACCACGATTCGAGTGCTTCCTCGCCACAATGGTTACAGTACGCGAGTTTGGTGAGGAAGTGATGGCCACACTGGCCGCACTCGGATTGCGGAGTGTCGTAGACGGCGGTACAGTTCACGCACGTGTAGTATCCGTCGAGTGGCCAACTGAACAGATGCGCACGACTCTCGAGAACACCAGAGAGTTGCCCGAGTGTGACGAAATTATCCACGAGTCGAGTTGCCTGCTCTTCAGTGAGAGCGTAGGTCTCCGCGAGCGTCTCTCGGAGGTCCGCCGGCCGCTGAGCTTCCTCGTATAGCGTCGTGTAGAGCGCACGCACGACATCAAGGTCGTCGCCGGACTCATCAAGGAGGGTATCGTAGAGTCGGTCGCCAGCGACTCGTCGTCGTTCGTTGGTATCAGTGTCAGTCGGGAGTGCCCCGAGGACGTCCGTGACGAGCGATTCGGCGGGTGTCCACTCCGAGGTCGTGTTGGCGAGTCGATCCGGGTCGATGTCATGTTCGGTGAGTGGGTCGGGGAGGTCGTCCGGGAGTGGTCGTTCGAGCGTTCGTGGGTCTTCTTCGACGACGGTGATGTCGGCGTCCGTGAATGGGTTGATGCGCTGGAAGATCGCGCGCTTGTTCTCGACGGTCGCGCTGGCGCCGACGAGTCGGAGGTCGTCGTCCGCGTCGTCGAGACCGAGTAGCGAGCGCCGAGAGTGGAGATAGCGCCGCATCAATGTCGCAGTGAACGACCCGAAGAGTTCGGAGTAGTTGTGGATCTCGTCGAAAACGATGTATTTTGGTTGCATGACAAATACCGCCTGTTCGTCCTGCTCGTTGACGTTAAACAGTCGATAGTTGATGGTGTCGGGGTTCGTGAGAAGGATATCGACCTCTGATTCGACGATCTCCTCGCGGGTGAGTTTGATGAAGCCGAGGTCGATGCCCATCTCGACAGGCGAGTCGTGTGTGACTCGATAGCCGTCTTCGGTTCGCTCGACCGTCAGCGAGGCCGAGCAGTTGCTGCACGGACACTCGAAGTACTTGAAGGAGGTGTTGAGGTACGAATAGGCGTCCGGGTCGTTGTGGGGCGTGTCGCCGTCGAAAATTCCGACCGTGATCCGGTCAGTGCCGGTTCGGGTTTCGTTGAGCGTAGAGAGGTATTCGATGAGGCGCTTGAGTTGGTCCTGTGCGAGTGCTTTCGTCGGATACGTGAGGACCGCCTTGACGCTCTGTGGGTCGGCGTCGTGATAGCCAGCTTTCGCCTCGCAGATATACTGGAGAATCGGGATGAGCCAACTCTCGGTCTTCCCGCGGCCCGTTCCGGCGGTGACGAGCGTATGATCGTCCGCGAGCATCGCGTCCACGGTGTCCTCCTGGAATGCGTAGAGTCGCTCGAAACCCGCGTCGGAGAACGTGCGCACGATGTCGTCGTGAAGGCCGGCAGGCGCGTCGTCGGCGATCGACTGCCGAGTCGCAGCGAACTCCGACCATGGGGAGTCGCTCTGCTGTGGCAGATCGAGTGCCTGAAGGAACGGACCGCGCGTCCGCATGAACTCGGGGAGGCGGTCATGGAGCGACTTCTCGGCCCCGCCCTCGTAGCGCGAGACGATGTCCTTCAGCGTCGCAGTGTTCTGGCTAGCGACGTAGTGGTCTCCGTATGCGCGTTTCAGGTCTTCAGCGTGCTCAAGTGTGTCGTGGCTCATGGGTTAGTAGTGTCCGGATTGATCGGTTCGATCGTCGGTAATTCGGGTTCGAAATAGTCGAGAACAGAGTCACGTGCGAACGACCGCGGCTGGTTGTGTTCGTCACATCCGTACTGGTAGAGACACAGCGGACAGCCGTCCTCGCAGTCGCAGACGAAGTGGTCGCGGACTAGGTCCATAGCGTGCTGGAAGTTCTGGAAATCGCCTGCGTCACGCTCGACGAGTAGTTTGGCGATGTTCGCACCGCCTTCTTGGGCGTCAAGTAGGTCGACATGGTCGTCGGCCGTCGTCTCGTTGAGTTCCCTGATATTTACTCCGCCGAGTGACTGGAGCGCGACGCGGAGTCCGTGAACGAATGTGTGTGACTGCTCGGCGTCCGGAAGTGAGACACGGACGCCGCTCGTCTCGTAGGAGTAGCCGAGGCGGACGTACTCGGAGTCAGCACCGCGACGGTTCGGACTGTGCTCTGAGTCGGCAGAACACTGCGCGTGGCCCTCGTCATCGCGATAGACGACGCCGGTACAGTTCTCCTCGCCACAAACCTCGAAGGGCGACGGACGCGGATCAGTCTCCCCGTTCTTGTACTTCGCGCGATAGCTCTCCGTATGCGTGAGCACGGTGTAGTTCCCATACGAGAGCGTTCCGACCAGTGTCCCGTCGCCAGTGCAGATGTGGAACGAATCGACTGGCTCGAACTCCAGAACGGCTGTCTCGCGTTCTGCATAGGTGTTCTGGACTTCTTCTTCGGGTTTTTGATAGAGTTCGCGGGCCGGAGCCCCGCCTTTACTCATACGAAGGTCATCGCGGTGGGTCTCGACGCTGTCCATTGCGACGAGTCGTCGGCGTTTGAGCGGCGCGTCGTGGTCACAAGGACATTCGGACGCGGAGAGCGAATGTGATGTATGGCACGCACTGCAGACCTTCTCCTCAGCGAGTTCATCGTGATCGGTATCGATGTCTATGACTTGCTCCCGAAGTGTCGAGGACTCGAAATCGTCCGTGCGGAGATGACTGACGACGTACGTCTCACCGTCGTCGAGATAAGCGGCAGCGGGGTGAAGTTCCTGAATGGCCATACGGACGTTCCGTCCACCATAGCTACCACCGACCTCGCGGCGATCGTACTCGCCGTCCTGCTCGGTGACCAACGTCAGTCCGACGTTGTTCGAGACGTTCCGCATAGTGAACGCGAACTTGCTGGTGCGAGCGCTCTGGAGGAACTCGGAATACGGTTGTCGCTCAAGCGTGTCGAGATGGTCTTGAAGCGCGCGGATCCGTTCTGCGACCGTGCTCTCGCGATGACGGAGACGTGCCGCTTCGTCGCGTGTCGTTCGTCGTTTCTCCCGGCGGAGTTCGGTCCGCTCCTGGCTTAGCGCTTGCTGTTCCCCCATGAGTCGGTCACGGTACGTCCGATACTGATTCAGATAGCGATCCTGGAAGGACGCCACCGCCTCGTCGACGAGTTCGCCGAATTCGGTCTGTGCGTCAAGAATCTGCCCGTTGCAGCCCTCGGCACGACAGGTGTCGATCGTGGTTGAGCGGTCGTATTTCGCGCTACAGTCAGTGCAGTACTGGTACGCGAGCAGCGAGCGCAAGTACTCGCGGATCTGCCGCTCGTTGTCGCTGACGATCGTCCCGAGTGCGGCGAGTTTCGAGACGTCAGTATCGAGACCGAGTTTCGAGACGGGGAGCGTCATCAGATGGGTGAGCTTTCCATAATCGCTATCGTCCGTGTCGCTGCGGCGACGCACGAAATCGTCGCCACCGGAAACGGTCGCGTTCGGTCCCCACCCGTCGATCTCCCACGGCACGACGAAGTTTGCTGCGATATAGTCGAAGACGGCCCACGAGAGGGAAACGCGAAGGACTTCCTCGTTGTGCTCGTTGAGCGGAACGGGTTTCGGGTCCGCGCTGATGAGGTCCGTCGGTTGTTCGTAGTAGTAGTAATCGATCGGACTGCGTTGGCTGACGCTGTGAACGAGCGAAGAGTGTGAGCTTCGACCGGCGCGACCGACGCGCTGGAGGTACGCGTTCATATTCGGTGGCACCCCATATAGGAGGAGTGCATCGAGATCACCGATGTCAACGCCAAGTTCCATTGTCGGCCCCGATGAGAGGAAATGTGGATAGTTTCCTTCTCGGAAGAGGTACTCGAGTTCGCGTCGCTCGCGTTTGTCCGTCATCCCCAAGTAGACTTTCGCGATGAGGATGCGCGCTCGTGAGTACTCGGCACGGTACGCCCGCTGATGGAACTGCGAGTGGCTCGGATCAGCACGCTCCTCGAGTGCCGTTTCGAACGGGACCATATCACGCGATCGGAGCCCGAGTTGCCCACGCCACGACAGCGAGAACCGCGCCGATTCGGGACCGTACTGAATGCCGTCATCGACACCTGCGAGCGTCAACTCGAGCACCGCTGGACTCGGGGAGAGATACTCGTCGCTCTGGTCGTCTAGAACATCACGCTCGATCAGCGAGTCAACCACATCGTCACGAGACTGGCCCCCGACACGCTCCGCGATCGAGTCGACGGGACAGCCGCTCCCCTGCTCGATGATACTCCCCAGCAGATCACGCTCGCCATCGGTGAGGTCCGCGAGTACTGTTGGATTGATTCGAATATCGATAATGCCGTCCGAGGCGAGTGACCCTCCACGCTCACGAAACCGCTGCGTGTAGCTATGCGGAACCGCCCGCCGACGGAGTCGATCCCGGATCGCATCCTCGGTATCCATAAATCGACGGGCGCGATCGACGAGATGGTCTTTCAGGTCGAACGTAACGTCCTGGAGGTTTCGCGGTGGGCTAAGTTCGTCATGAAGTGTGTCTATGCACGCCAGCGATTCTGTCAGGACATCCTCAAGGACTGGCCATGAGTCGTCAGCAGTACGGATCGCCTCGATGAGTGCTTGATCGAGGAGTGTTGCAACCTCGGGTTCGTTGAAGTCGCGGCCGAGTTCTTTCATGTCGCGATGAGAATCGGCGAACGACAGCAGCTTCGCCGACGAATAGTCCTCGTCGTCCGCGACCTCGCGAAGTAAGTATTGAGAGGTGGTGACGGCGATGTTGTTCGGGCTGCGGACTAGTTCGTCGTAGCGCTGTCCAATCCGATAGCCGAGTCGCTGGTGTCGACAGGGGACGACCGACGTGTGGCCACGAACCGATACGATACACCCGTCCGCGGTAACCGTCTGATAGGATTGGAAGGCGTCGGCTTGCCGCTGGAGTTCCGGGTCGTCACACTCGCAGGATAAACCGGGGAGGAGGGCCGTATCACACTCGCCACAGTACTCGTTCTCGAAGACTTCGAAAAGTCCCGGTTTAAGGAACGTCTCCGCACCACACTGGCACTTTGTTGGCGGTGTCGGAGAGTAATACTGGCGTGTACAGCCGTCGTGCTCACATACCCAGGGGATGAGGCGAGTGTTCGCGACCGAATGTCCACATACGCAGGGGCATGGTGTGTCAGCAGCGTCGTACGTCCGCCCGCAGGACGGACACTCGATGGTCGCGTCGCTCTTACGGGGAACCCGCTGTGCTGCGCCACACTCGTGACAGCCCGCATCTGCGGGTGTCGTTTGAGCACACTGAGGGTTCGTGCACGTCCACGCGTCGGCGGCGGTACGCGTCATCGCCGCTCCACAGGTGCAGGTTTCGATGACGCTGCGCTCCTCGATGGCACCACAGGACTGACACTCCAGATCGGGCGTGAACGTCACTCGGAGTAGACGAACCTCCTCGTCACGGGCGGCCTGACAGCGGCCACAGTACTGTTCGTCTCGCGAGGCGAAATTCCCCTCTTCGGACGGCGTATAGGACTCAATTTGGTCGCACTCGGGGCAATACCACGCTACGAGGGCTTCCTCAGCACACCGACGGCAGTACGTCGCGCGTGTGACGAATCCCGACGTACACTCCGAGCACGTGTCTTGTGGAGACCGATAGACGGCCGCACATTGCGCACAAGCGTAGAACCCATCGAGAGGCCACGAGAAGAGATGGCTGCGGTTCTCCAGTAAGCCCGAATACTCACCGAGCGTGCGGAAGTTCTCAATGACGGTCTTCGCCTCCTCGTCAGTAAGCGAGTACTCCATCCGGAGACTGTCGAGGAATGCTTCGCGCGCCTGGGGTTCCTCAGCGAGTTCTTGGTGAAGGTGCTGTACGGCATGCACGACCGGATCGCTTGACGTCGTGGTGAAGTGCTCGAAGAGTGCGTCGCCAAGCAGTTCGTCAAGACTCTCGTTGTCGACCGTATCCGGATCGTCTATGGACGGTTCGAACGAGTCGAGTGCTGGCGGATACGGTTCTTGGTCGCGGACCGCATGGCGCAATCGTGTGGCCGTGATTGACTCCTCATAGAGCGTCGACGGCAACTCCTCCAGTACTGGTGGGTCGAGAGTACGTGAATTCTCGTCGACATGTGCGATGTCCGCCGCTCCACTAATACGTCGGAACAGTTCGACGTCGTTCTCGACGGTAGCACTGCTCGCGATCACCTGTGGGGCGTCGACACCGCGTGCCTCACGCAATGCACGGATGCGTTTCGTGAGCGCCGCCGTGTAACTCCCGAAGAGGCCGTCATAGGTATGTACCTCGTCGAGGACGAAAAACTGGGGCTCGTAGACGAACGCGTCGTGTTCGTCGCTCGCGTTCGTATTGATGAGTTTGAGGTTGATCGTGTCCGGGTTCGTGAGGAGGATGTCGACACCCTCTTCGAGGATCTCGTTCTTCGTCAATCGGAGGAAATCCAGCGGGACATCGTCGACGCACTGCTTTTTCTCGGGTTCGAGTTCGTACCGTTGGCCGGCGTTACGAACGTGGACACTCTTCCCACAGTTCTGGCACTTCTCGAGGGCGTCGTTGTAGCCCGGACACTCGAAGTACTTGAAGGTCGCATTCAGGTAGCCCTCCGCGCGCGAGGACATGTTGCTCGGCGTGTCACCGTCGTAGATGCCGACCGTAATGCGATCGTTCGTTGGGAGATTCGAGTTGATTCGGTAGAGGTACTGAATCAGACGCTTCAACTGGTCTTGGGCGAGCGCCTTCGTCGGATACGTGAGGACCGCCTTGACGTCGTCGGGGTCGCTTGCAGCGACCTTCCCTTGGTTCGCGTTGAGGATGTAGTCGAGGATGGGGATGAGCCACGCCTCAGTCTTCCCACGACCAGTTGCAGCCGTGATGACGGTATCCTGGCCGTTCAGGATCGTCTCGATGCTCCGCTCTTGGAAGTCGTAGAGTCGCCGAAACCCGATATCCTCGAACGCGAGGCGGACAAGTGGATGGAGACCTGCGTGCTTGCTGAACGAGAGCCACGACTCGGTGCTCCAATTCGCGACGTCGAGCGCCTGGAGATACGGGCCACGAAAGCCAATAACAGAATCCTCACCGTTGTCAGTGGTTTCGAAGCGATGGGCGACGTTTCGCGCAGCTCGTCCACCGGTCCCGATGAAGTGGTTCCGGTAAGCCTCCATCGCCGCTTCAGCACGCCTAGCAGGGTTCTCCATCGGTGTTTAGAGACTCACCTTGATCGTCGAGCAGAGTTCTGAAACGTCCAGCATTTCGGTGACGCTTGTATCAGAGAGTTCGTCGAGGTCGACTTCGTCCTCGCGACTGAGCCTTTTCAGATCCTCAACGGTCTGCTGGCTGAGTCCATGTCGTTGTCGGAACCCTTCCCAGTCAGTGTCGAGATTTTGGAAGCCCTTCTCGAGACCCTGCCACCGTGACTTCAACCATGAGACTGAGTCGTTTGGACTGAGGATTGAATTGAGGAACGAGCGATATTGGCTGATCGTGTCCATCGCGTCCGGATCCTCACCGACGAGTTTCTGGATGCTCTCCGCAGTACTTGCGTCGGCAAGCTTTTGGCTCTGAATCGTCTTGAGTTGCTCGTCAACCGTGCGTTGTGCGTCGACCACGGTTTCTCGCGTCTCCCGGACCTCGTCGACGTGGCTCGAGAGCGATCGACTACCGTCGTCGATGATGTCGAGAACATCGTCCTGCGTGATGTCTGAGATGGATCGCGCCTTGTCATGGGCACTTGCCGCCTCTGGTGGAAGCGATTGCTTGAAGATCTCAGTAAGGATGCCTGTGTGTCGTTCGAACTCGTCGAGTGAGTTTTCGAGCTTACGAAAGGCGCGGTTCAACTCCTTCAGGTCTTTCTCTGCTTGGTCGACTCGCTGCTCGGTGTTCGTTCGTGTGTCGTACTCCGTTGCCTTCTGTTCGAGACTATCGAGTTTCGAGTCGAGTGATGTGGTCTGTATCGCCATTGTTAGTCTCCTTTGAGTGCCGTCTCGATCGTATTCCTCCGCTGCTCGTACGTTTCGAACTCCGAGAGGCCTCTGACGCGATCACGGAAGCCGACGTCGTCGGGGAGCGCGATACCCTCGGCTTCCTCGATCATCTCAGCGATCGCCTCATAGCTCTCCCACGCCGATTCAGCCGACCGACTCTCCTCGTGGTCGTGGAGCGTCGCGATGAGTTCATAGCCCTGTTTCTCGGAGATGTCCTCGAACGTCCGCATCCGCTGTCGGAATCGTCCTAGATCGACATCCTTGTCACCTGCTACCGCATCACGGGCGTCTTTCCACGACTCGTACTTACCCCCGCCGAGTTTGTCGAGGATGTCGTGCAGTCGTATGAGTGTATCGTGGAGATCGTCCTGATCGTGCGTACTGTCGTAGTGGGTTATGACCTGCTCGATAGACTCGATCACGTGAGCAGCGTTCTGCTCGGCAGAGACATCGTCGAGCGTCGTCGCGTAGTTTTTGACACGCTCAAAGAGAGCGCCAACATCGTAGCCTTTCGAGCGAGTCGTACTGATATGGTAGGGCCCAGACAGACCAGAAGTGTCGATCTTCGTGGCTTGCAATAGATAGCGCTCCAGGTTCTCCGAGACGTTCTCGACTGCCTCTGAGAGGCGCTGATGATCGATCACGTTCGACTTGATGAGGAACAACCCCTGGGCGAGGTTGTGCGGAGCGTTCCGAGACTTGAGGAGGTCGTTCGTGTGCTCCTGTAGGTCAGTTGGTTGACCATCTCCAGTCTCACTTCTATGGTCTTGCCGAGAAGGTTGACGCCCCTTTCGATCAGTTGATTTCTCATCTTCGAGACCCGGGATGAATCCTTCCCCCTGTTTAGGTGGTTTCTCGAACATTATGTCGGCTCTGACCTCGCGTTGGCCGGTCGTTGCGTTGAGAATGAGGAACTGTGCGAGCACAGCGAACTCTTCAAGCGTCATCGGGTCGATACATCCTTCTAACTCGTCGCGCATCGTCGCCCGGAAATCCGCAACCTGCTTGTCGGTCCACGCACGGAGGAGGTCGTAGTTGAGGTTGTACTTGTCCTCTTGTGGGAACTCACCGGACTCACTGATTCCGTACCAGAACAGTGGTTCGTAGATATCGTCGTATTCGACGCCGAAGTCGAGATCGAAACTGAGTCCCTGCCGCTCATCGGCACCAATGAGGGTGATCGGGATGTCGGTACCGCGCGTGTAGTAGATGCCGTGGACACCATTGTTCCGGGCATTGAGGTTGCCGAGGAGCGTCGGGTCATGCCACTCGTTGAGAACGCCAGCGGCCCCTTTTCGGAGGATCGTCGAACTGTCGTACATCTCGCCGACCTGGATCCAGTTCCGATACTGGAGGAGGTACTCCGTGATCGTTGATGAGTCGAGGTCAGTGCCGACGGGAATGTGGATGTCTGGGCTCTCGATATCGATCGTGGCCTCGTCGTGCACGTCGTCGTAGACGGCCTCGATGGTGGCCGAATCAGCGTCCGGCGCGTTGAAGTGAATTTTACCGTCACCTTGAGTTTCGCCGATTTCACCGCCATCGACCAAGATGCGAACACTACTGCGCGGTTCGCCGTTCACGCGCGCCGTGACCGTGACGTCATCACTCACCGTCGGTGTCTTCGGGTTGACGGTGAGTGAGACGGTGGTGTCATCGGTTGGTTCGACGACTGTGACAGTCGTCGTGTCCGTCTCGCCATTTTTCTCGGCAAGGACTGTGATGTCGCCCTCTTCGTCCGGAAGCCGAACAGAGGCAGTACCGTTCTCGTCGGTTGCTGCGACCTCTTCGCCATCGCGACGAATAGTGACGCCGTCCTCGCCACGGCCATCGAGTGTCGCACGTAACGTGATGTGTTCGCCGGGCTGAGTTGTTCCGTCACTAACACCGAGATCGAGTGTCGGTGCGGGGACGTCAGCCTGGAAGTACGCCCAGTCGTCATCGGTGTCGACATCGGTGAGTGGGACATCGAATGTTTCGGAGATTTGGCGATGGACGCGGAGTCGGCGGTCTGTCGTGGCACTCCCATACCACTTGCCGAGTCGCTGGAGACTCTCCGAGTACGATAGATCAACGGGGGAGGGGAACGGTTCGACGTACGGGTTGTCCTCGATTGCGTCGAACGGCAGGACAGTCGAACTGAGACACTCCCGAATGACCCGCATCAGCAGGAGGCGGGGGGTGCGGCGCTTATTCCCGTCCTGAATGAGGTGGTTGTATGACTCCTCGATGAACGTCTCGTTGAACGGGTAGAGGCCATCGAACGTCTTGAGGACGGCATCGGGAAGAGAGTCGTCCGCACCTGATTCCTCAATGATGGTTGACATGTACTTCCGGGCGAGACGGATAGTGATGTCGTCGTCGAGGAAGTATGCCCGACCATTCTCGTCGGTCGTGCTAAGATAGCCCTCAGCCCGATCCTCCATATACGTGCTAATGCCCTGGCTCGTGCCGAGCGCGCGGGAGAGGTCATCCTTCTCCCAACCGGACGTCCAACCGAGCACAACGTCGTAGTGTCCGCTATCGAGTTGGAAGATGTGATCGAGCAGTTGCTCTTTGAGGACCGTGAACGTCGTGAGGTCCTCACAGATGAGCACGGGACGGAGATTTCGATCCTTGTATTCCTCGGAGAGTTCTTCGAGTTTGCCTTGGAAGTCCTCGACGCCGAGGTTGCGTGAGAGGATCTCGTGGACCTGGCTTTGCAAGGCGGGAAAGAGTGTATCAGCGCCTTTTGTAGAGCCGAAAGCCGCCATCGCGAGGTCCCGGTAGTCCGTCTTCGTGATGAGATCGGACATCCGCTTTTCCCCCTCACTCGTCGCCGTCTCCTGATACTCAGCGATGTTTTGCCCGAGGATCGTCCGGAGGTCGGTCGCGCTCGAGCGGTCGGCGGTGAGAGCCTCGATTTCGTCTTCGCTGAACTTCTCCATTCCGGCACCGAACGCCTGTAGCGTGGTGATGATCGCGTCCGCGACCTTCTCGGGATCGAGGTCGGAGACATTGCTCACGGTGACGTCGGTGTCGATCGGGCCGGAGATGATGTCGAGAATGTCCCCAATCCCTGTCTTGCTCCGAGAGACATGAAGCGCGATATGCGTCTCATCGCCTTCATCGGATTCAGCGCCGATCTGATACTCGAGCCACTGACAGAGTTGGCTCTTCCCGCTCCCGGTTTCACCACGGAGGATGAAGATCCGGTTGTCGTCGTCGACCTTCGATTTGAGGATGGCGTCGCGGAACTCTCCCTGGGTGACGAACTCGTCGGTGCCCTCGTGGGGGAAGAGGTAGTCCGCTCGGATCTTGTCGATATCGATGTGCGTCTTCAGGAACTGTTCGCGCGACTTCTGATGGGCTTCCGGCGTCAGGTAGTTGCGGACGACGCTGTCGTCCCAGAGTTTGGGCATCGTGCTCATTGCGTAATCACCTGCTCGGACTGCGTGAGCGGATACTGGTAGGCGGGCGAGTCGGGCATTGCTTCGAGGTCGTAGACGCTGACCGAGCGGGAGGTCTGTGTATGTACGGATTCAGGGAGGGTGACTTCGTTCTTCGCGTCGGAGAGCGCTCGGAACTCGAGAACGCCCTCCGATTCCATATTCTGGAGAACGTCCGAAACCGCGGGATGCACTCGTGGCGTGCCGGTCGTCGTCTCGAAGACGTCGAAGAAGTTCTCCTCGATCCACAAGAGGGCACCATACAGGTCGGTCGTGTCTTGATGCTGTTCGTGGAGGTCAAGGAGATCGTAGAGGAGGCGGCGACATGGACTCAGAATCACGCCACGCGTGTCAGTCTCGGTGATAAGCCCTATTTGAGTACTGAGTGCACGCCACATGCGGAGTTTCGTCTCGTTCCACGCAAAGTCGTACTGATCGAGGTTCCCTTTCACCTGCGGGAGAAGCACGTCGATCGTGACCGATCGGTCAGCGGTTTCGAGAGCAGCGTCCTGAATCCACGTCAGATGGTCTTGTGGGTATGACTGCTTTCGGAGGTGATAGAGGAGTCGCGCCTCAAACGAAAGATCCGGAAAGACATCGTGGTTCAGTCGCGAGACGATCCGGTCGTCGCCGCCGCGTTTGATGAGATCGGTCGCGTGAAGGAAGCCGATGCAGTCTCGGACGTTATCCCCGTTTTCGTGAGCGAAATCCGAGACGATGTTCTGTACCGTGCGGTCGCTAACGAGCGAGTTATATACGGCCTTCAGCTCCGCTGCACGGACTGTGTTGTGGTTGATGAGTGGTTGACTCGGCTTGTCGTCTGCTCTTTGATAGTCAGGCATGGTTAACGAAGATTGGGGTCAGTCTGCTGGTACTCTTTGAGTTGTGCTTTCTCGAACTCGCAGACGCGGAGTGCGTCGAGCATTTGGTTCGCAATTTTCTGCGTTTCGCCGCGTTCGGTCCACGAGCGGAGTGCGTCACGGATGCGCTCGGAGTAGTCGTCGAGGACGTTCTCGAGGTCGTGTTCGACGAAGTAGTAGAGCGACTCCCAGATGGGACTGCCCGAGGGAGCACATGTGTAGTCGTAGATGTTCTCGAGAGTGTCCGCGGGTGCATCGTGCTGATTGTGGTGCTCCGATGCACGGTGATAGTGGAGATTGCGCGTCACTGACGCCGGGAGTGCAGAGTCAACGTAGTCTCGGAGGTATCGGGATGTGAGTATTTCGTAGCCTTTTATCGCGACATCATAGTCGTCGACGATCGACCGCCCCGGTTTCTGAATGTACGTCGGGAGACGTGGAGACGTCGTGTCGGTGACAAGAATGTAGCGTGCATCTTCCTCAGCAGAACGTTTGAGCAGTGCGCGAACGAGATCTTCTTCGCCGTACTCCTCGATCCCCTGTTGGGTGATGATGTGGACGAGAGGGAACTCGACGTCATCGGGGGTGTCTACGACTTCCTGTGAGGAGTGACGCGTGTAGTCAACGAGTTTGAAGTCATTGTCGTAGACGTCTGCGTGGACGACAGTGTCGACGCCGAGTTCATCGAAGAACGGAATACTCCGAAGTTGTGCGCGTGCGTGTTGGGCACGCTTCTGGAGTTGGGGGTCCCGCATGACGACTGTTGGTGTCGTCGTCTGCAGGATATCCTCAATAAGGGGCGGACTAGACACGTGTTCACATGGAGAGGGGCCTGTCATAAGTCCACCGTTAGATAGTGTTTTATACTGCTATATTGCAGGTTGATCATGGTTAGATCTCTCGTCGCTACATAGTGGTTCATGAACGCAGATAGTACTCGACAGCATATTAGGATTGTCGCTATAGCCACAACCACTGCAAGTAAGGAAAGAAATCAGTAGACGATATCGAATATTCCAGCAATTTATACACAGGAAATATGTTGAATGGATAGAAACGTCCGAACTCCGGTATACAACCGGGCGGGAACAATATAGCGAGGCCGAACCGTTCCAGAAGCACGCAACAGTACTACATAGGTGGCGGGTGGGAAATAAAGCAGTGAGAACATATATCGCTCCGATAGGCTACGATAGCACTCGCGTAACGCGCCCTATTCTCAGCCAAGGCATTGAGCGCGATACCCGTATCGATCTTCTCATCCCAACCACGACCACAGACGATAGCCGTAGTGCGCAAGCTATCGACGACGTTCGCCGGATGGTCGAACAAATCGAACCGGACGTCGATATTGAGATGGTCGAAGTATCACACGAGGCGTTTGAAGAGGCGATCGAGACCTGTGGTTCAGTCATTGACAGTGCTGATGGTGAGGTCGTCGTCATTTTTGGAGGGGGTGCCCGTGACATCTTCTTACCCCTCACCGTCGCCGCCCTCTCGCGAACGCACCAAATTCACGCGAGTTACCAATTCAGCGACATCGACGGTAAAGTTCGGGAGCAACCCCTCCCAGACCTTACTGCGAACGCACCCGC
Source organism: Halococcus sp. PRR34 (assembly GCF_028617175.1). Classification (NCBI taxonomy): domain Archaea; kingdom Methanobacteriati; phylum Methanobacteriota; class Halobacteria; order Halobacteriales; family Halococcaceae; genus Halococcus; species Halococcus sp. PRR34. Next base: position 28,152 of record NZ_JAQJDA010000024.1, read on the forward strand.
GCAAACACAGTCGACGTTCGTGACTATCAACGCACTTGACACGCCCGTCTCGCTTACCACGATTACCGACGCCGCTGATGTCTCGAAGAGCACCATCACCCGACACGTAAAACTCCTTGAACGACAAGGGCTTGTCACATCCGAGACGCACGGCAAGACAAAAGTCGTTGAGTTAACCACGAGCGGATGTCTTCTGATCTCTCGGACATAGTATTGACTGGAGGCCGAGACGGAGATCGCAAAACAGGGCTGTGTTGAATCACTAGACGGCGGCAGGATGGGTCGCTAAACCGAAGGCGTTGAAGCGGGAGACTTCAGTTGTCCATGACTCAAATCTCCCGCTTCACCGAGGAAGTTGTACTGGTTGCTCAAAGAGTTACTGGCGATGGAGACGAATCCGCCGCCCCGGACGGTGGCGGCGGATTCGCCGACTATGCCTTCGTTTCCCTCCACTGTCTCCGGATTTACCTCGATACGTCTTACCGCATGACCATCGATCTGCTGAAGGAGATGCCACAAATATCCCGGGAGATCGGCCTCGAAACGGCCGATCTCCCTGCTCCGTCGACGTTGTGTAAGGCACTCGATCGGATCGAGATGAGCCTCTGTCGAGTGCTGCTGCGCCAGTCGGCGCAGCTACACGACCCATCCGAACACGCCGCCCTCGACGCCACATTCTACGAACGAGACCGCGCCAGTCGCCACTACTGCCACCGCACCAACTACCACGTACAGACGCTCAAGGTCACGAAACTCGTGGATACAGAATCCCAAGCTATCCTCGATGTACACTCCTCGACCACGCTCGAAGGGAGCGACGCCGACCTGTGCGAGCAGATCGCCCGCCGAAACGCGGGCGATCTGCGGACCCTCGCTGCGGACAAGGGCTACGACAAGAACGCTCTCCGTGAACGACTGCGTGAGCTCGAGATTCGCCCGCTCATCAAGCACTGCATCCGCGCACCGTACGACCACGCTCACAACGCCCGAATCGACGAGGATCTCTACGCACAGCGGTCGATGACCGAGACCGTGAACTCGGCCGTCAAGCGCTCGCTCGGCTACGCCGTGCGAGCGCGTGACTGGTACCGCGAGTTCCGAGAGATCACCCTGATGTGTGTCGTCTACAACATCAAGCGCTCCGTCAGACAGTGAAATCCACCGCCTTACAGCGACTCAACACAGCCCAAAACAGGGCTACGGTAGAGTTTTGTCCTCCGGTCGAGATGTCCGTCTATGAGCAGGGCCTGGGTCACGTCTATGAGTCCGAATGTCGAAGCGGTAACGAACCCGCTTGCCGCAGCCTGTGAATCCGGGTACATTCCGGGCGAAATCTATATTCTCGAGAACCCGGGCCTCAGTGGCTACCTCGACCGTGTCACTTCGATGCTGGAACGCGTCGTCGTCGAGTATGGGAGTGAACAGCCCGAGATCGCCGTCACAAGCCTCGACAGCGAGACGGAGTTCGAACAGATTGTTGAACACTATCGTGCACCCGTGCTCGCAGCGCGTGAAACAGACGGAATAGCGGCCGTCGACGTCACGCCAGGTCGAAAGTTCATGTCTGCGATTGCGTTCCAAGCCGGCATCAAATATGACGCCGAGCACGTCTTCTATCTCTACCTCTCAGAAGGGCAGTTCTACGGTCGTATCTTCCCGGACGTACCGAATCAAGCGCTTGACCTAATCGACTTCCAAGAGGTGTTCTAATGCACCTCGAACGAACCCACATCACGCATTTGCTCAACGCCCTCTACACGTCGGACATTACCACAGTCAGCGTCAAACATCCATGTAAGGACATCGGGGAACTGCTCCGCCTCGAAATCTCGGACCCAGCTGATACGACCGTTCACTTCACGCAGGGCGCACTCACCTATCAGGACACGCGTGAGGAGATGCATGCGACACACGGCGAGCAAGTCTACAACGATCTGCCGGACGCCGAGACCTATGCACGTGCACTCGTCGCCGCCGACCTCATCGACGTCGAGAACACCAACGACATCGAGACGTTCTTCCGCCGGCACGGCTATCCGGACCTCGACGCCGGACACGAACCGATCGCGCTCGGTATCGATACGAACCTCATGGCGTGGCGAATGCCCGATGTCTTGGAGCTCGACCCGACTACGTATAGTGATTCGGCCGGCCGGAGTCCGGTCAACGGATTCGCACTCGCGACGGGAATCTACGACGAACTCAACTGGCACTACAACCACTACGAGACGCGGTCACTCGAGGACGCGTTTGGTCCGGAGTTCGCTCGGCTTGACAACCAGCCCGCTGGCGCGAATCGTGAGGGCTTCCTCGGCCTCTACGAATACCGGCGACTCCGCGACCACCGCTATGCGGATACGATTGAGAGCGAGAAAGGCGACGAGTCGATCGTCGACGCCTACGCCGAATACGACGCGAACAACCGCAAACGCGTAATCCTCCTCAGTAATGACTATGGCTTCGTCGAACGGGCACGCGACGCCGACATCCTCGCACAGCACATCAGCTTTCCCGTCGATGTCCCACGAAAAATCTCTGTGACGTGGGACGAACTCCACGACCTGCTCTACATCCTCACCGTTCTCTTCGGCGTCCTCGAACTCCCGAAGGTGACGGTCTACGGGGTCTGGAACGAAAAGTCGGGAGACGATTGGCAGCGATGTCGACTTGACGTCGATTGTCGGAGTGAGCGCGTCGAACAAAAGTTACGGCGAGATCATGCCATCACGACCGAGTATGAAGTGAACCGGTAGCGGCTACTCGTCACACCAACAGCGGACGACGCCGCAATCAGCATCGAACTCGTACGTGAAGCATGCATCCCTCGGGATGCATAGGGAATCGGTCTTCATCCGTGTGTTTTCGGCGGAGTCGACGCCCTCAACGGCCCGGTCGATGTCCTCGTCGCCCCTACCATGATCGGTAGGCAGATTCTCCTTCGACGGTAAAATCAAGGATTCCAGTACCATACCGAGAATGTGTTCGACCCGTTCGAGTCACGTCGTCTGCGTGATACGGCTCATAGTCGATAAATCACCCACAGGGCCATAGTGATGGTGCTGGTCACGCTATCAGCGAAGACAGCGAGTGATCTATGCGAGAAGAGCGTACTGTTCAATCGCCTGGGTGTCGATGGAGTTGCATTCAGTCATTACCCGAGCGCCAAGTGCAACAATGTTTCTCCCCAGGGCCAGTCTTTATTCAGAGATCACATTGCGAACGAGGTCGAGTGTTATTGTCTTTCGCCCATCGTCCACCGCAGCGTCTAGAACTCGACTACACAGTAGAAGTGTCTGTCTGACGTTCCCCTGGGATCTCTGGTGGATTAACTCAATACATTCCTCCTCAAATGGATCGACGTCCCTAGCACTGTCCGTTCGTTCGATGTCAAGATACGACGACACTAACTCTTTGATATGTTCGTCAGTGAGCGGCCGCAGTGCCACCTCTTGACCGATGCGTTCAGAGAACGCGTGGTACTCACTCATCACGTCCTGCCAGACTTCCGGTGCGCAGCCAAAGAGCATACAGAGACCATGGCTGTTCTGGTCCATCAAGTGACGGATGCTGTTCAGTGTCGCCTGTTCGGCTTTCGTGTTGAGTCGGGCGATACTCTCGAACTCGTCGACAAAGACGAAAACGCCTGTATAACCCAGATCGAGCAGGAGGTTTTTCAGCGCCGTGAACGCTCGGACACTGGTAGTGTCGTCGTCGAGTGCACTATGGATCTCCATTTCTTTGCGCTGCTCATAGCGAATGCCCTCGGCAGTGAGCCATTGCCAGGCATAGAGATTCGTATCCTCGTACACCATATGTACGATCGCACGAGCGAAGTCAGCGAACTTCGTCACGTTGTTGAGTTGCTGGACAGCCTCCGGAACCAGTTCCGATAGTAATACTTCTCCGTCATCGATGAGTTGCTCTACCGCGCTTGCGTCCGTTGGATTGCAATCGGTGGTGTTGCAGGCCACCTGAGCGAGGTACTCGTAAGCGAGCGTCTGAATGCGGTCGAACCCGAGATCGTAGACGAACTCGTGATAGATATCGCGGAAACCTTCGCCTGGTTGGGCGACGTAGCCGACGACGACATCCTCACGGTCACGCACGAGCGAGCGTGTGTACTTGAGCGTGTGTGACTTCCCATTTCCGTACTTTGCGGTGACAACGAGATGCTTCGACTTCCCGGTCGAGAGCATCGTCGAGACGGTGTCGCTGATGGCTCTCGTGGCGTGCTCCTGCCCACAGTAGAGTGCTGGGTCGTTATCCGGAACTGGACTGTATGGGAAGGGATTCTCCTCTAAGCCGAATTGGGAGTAGTCGCGCTGTTCGTCCGTAATACTGAATGTATCGTTGGTCATGTCTCTTTCTCCTGAGTAAAGGTGAGGTTGCGGTCGTAGACCGCGAGGTAGTAGTATTGTTTGCCGAACTGTTCGATACCGGCCATCACGCGCTCGGTGGATTGGTCGGTCGTGACGAGACCCTCCTTACTTCCGAGGTCGATCTCCTTGATACCGAGCTGGGCCTCTTTCGCCCCCGTATCCATCGGCGCTCCCGAGAGTTCGATATGGCCAACGTTCTGTTGAGCAAGTCGTCTCAGCGCCTCGTCGAAGACACTTCGGGGGCAGCCATGACGTTCACAGAAGTGCTCTCGGAGCAACGGGATCGAGAGGTATCGTTGTCGGAGGTCGACGCCTGCCGTCTCTTCGAGATCGTCGTACACCGCGAGCAGCGCGAACGGGAAATTCGACGGTACTCCGTTCCGCTCGACGGAGTAGTAGCCCCCCGTAAACGAATTCCGCTGAACAGTACCGAGGCGTTCAGCCCAGTCGCCCACGACCTCGACACTCGTTTGGTTGTACGAATGGTTGGTAAATTCTTCAAGCGATTCGAGTTCTTCAAGCACTGCTTCAAGCGAGGCAGGGGCAACGCTGTCGAGTGCTTCCAGAAACGCACTGTAGTGTGGGCTTTGCGTGGCAAGCACGTCACTCACCTTGGACCACTCCTCAGCACGAACCGCCTCAAGAAATCGATCGCCAATATGCGTACTCTCATACGTTTCGTCCTCATCCTCTTGCTGTTCCGATCCAAGCAGACCGATCCGCAGTGTCTCGAGAGTAGTTTCACGGGCGCGGCGGTGGGTCACATCAAGTGCCGATTTGATGTCCTCTAGCGTCCGTGGACCACCCTCGCAGATATGGGACGTTTCCACGAGTCGCGCCAGCGTTACAGGTCGTATGGTTGGGCGTTCGTCGCTCATTATCACGTGAGTCTCCTGACCTGCTGTTTCACCTGTCGGTACGCCCGTTTGGTGACCTCGTTCCCCTGAAACCGTAGGTCGAGGTACGCCTCCACGTCCTCGTTGGCAGCAACCATGTAGCGGAAGCGTCGGAGTTCCATCGTGAGCGCCCAGAGATTGTGCTTCGTCAGAGCATTACGATCCTCACGCAACTCCGTAAACGGCGTGTCACGACAGACTGGGCACGAACACGGGAGGTACGAGAGTTCGGTGACGTGTTTGAGTTCCTGACCACCAAACCCTGGAACCATATAATTCCGGTTTCCAGCGCTCCGGATGAATGCCGAGGAGTCGAAGCTATCGACCCCCAGGTACAGCAGTAGGGGTTGGTATACTAACCCCCCCAATCCGTACACATGCAGGTGCTTGTCGGTCGCCCGTCTGGCCGCAAGTATTATACTTGTCACCTTTTTGTAATCCGTTCTGACCGGAACGAGACTCCCGAGCGCGTACCCGTCGAAATCGCCGTTACGCTCTAAGTACCGGACGTTGTTCTGTACCGTCTCCGGATCGAGACCATGGATACTGGCGAACAGTAATTCCTCACCGTCATGTTCGTCACTCGCTTCAAGGGCATACTCCGCACTATCGGAGATGCGCCGCTGGTTTTCCCTGTCTCGGTTCTCTCGGGAGATGGGCCGATCTACCGTCCCGAGGATGTCCGCGCCGATCTGACGCTGTGTTTCGAGCGTCCGTGCTGGGGTAGTGTCGACGTCTCCCGCTTGGAAGTCGAACCCCCCACTGTCGGCGAAGATGACGGTTTCCTCTGGGATGTCCATCTCTTCGCGGAGAGTAGCCCCGTTGAGGAGGCGATTCCACTGTGGATCACGTTGTCTGATCGCTCGTGCATTCACCATCGCTGTCCGAAGGTCCGGAATCGCATCGGCGTACGCTGGCGTGTTGTCGGAGGATCGTTTGCCGATGTTCCGAACCGGGAACAGGACGGGCGTCTTAACGCACCCGTGTGGCGTGTTGAGCGTTCGTTGTCTGTACAGCATGCGCGACGCGCTCGGGTAGCTCGGGCTCCGTGTTAAAGCTTTGTGTGGACAAAGCAACCACGGCGAGGAGGTGCTGAGGACGGAGGATGTATAGTGAGCGGGGGCAACGCCAAGAGTATGCACTCCGCGGTCGACGAAGTAGTCTGTCCGAAGCGGTCGCTGGAGATCTTAGATTACCTCAGCGAACACGACGAATCGAACTTCAGTACGATTGAGGATGCTGTGCCGACATCGAGCGATGTAGTGACTGAGCGATTGGAAACGCTCCAAGAGTACGGGTTAGTTGAGCGCGAAGAGCGGAGTTCACGCAACGTCCGGTATTCGCTCACTCAGGATGGGGGAATGTTTCTCACCCATCTCGAAGAAGTAGATGAGTTTCTCCAAAACTCCCGCGGCGACTAGTCGTACGAACCGAGTCCGGACTGGCGTGTTGGTTCCGTCGTACAGTACTCGACGACTTCCGTGAAAGAATCGATCGTTGTACCCTCCGCCCTGTGTGCGGCAAATTGCTTTAGATACTGTCCTTTTAGTCCAATAACGGTACTCCCCTGTTCTTTCGCCTCGGCCGTTCGTGCGGGGATGGAAATGACATTTGGCCGTTGCTCGGCGTCGGCTTCACGATTGAACAGCACGACCATTGTCGAGTCGGAGAATGTATCAAGCAGTCGGGAGAGGTCGAGTGCCTCGTAGTAGTCACTCCCGAGTGCAAGGAAGACGAGATCGTAGGCGGGGTCGTCGTCTAGTCGATTGAGCAGGTCGCTCTGGATCTCTAGTTCCGAGGATCGCTCGTGGACGCTCTCGGTATCGTAGTCTTGGAACGTCACTTCGTAGGGCGGGAGTTCGGTCGCCTCACCAACGAAACCGAATCCTGCACTGATATAATACCGATCAACGGTGTCTCCGGACTCCCGAAGACGATCAACGGCTACGTCGATATATTGCTGTTGGCGGCCAGTATAGAGGTCGTGAGCGGAATAGGTCGGCGTCCGTTCCCGCTCACGGAGTTCGGGGAGGGAAAAATCGTCGATGGTCTCGGCGTCAAACGAGTCGAACCATTCGGGCGATTGCTTCGATCCCGAACACTGATCGACGACGAGTACACGCATCCTCAAAACTCAGTGAGGCCCGACTGCTGAAGATGTTTCGGGAGGAACGATTCTTGGTAGCCCAGACGACTGAGCACGGCACTGCGTAGTTCGCTAGGTTCCTCGTGGACGTGGACTGTGCAGCCTGTCTCTTCGAGGGCCGAGCGAACCTTCTCGGGAAGCGTCCAATCGCTTCCATCCACGTAGAGGTCCTGATACCGCTCACAGACGGTCGCAAGCTCGTTCGCCATCCGATCCATATCGAGTGAGATCGTCGTCGGTGGATCGTCCCACCATTCTTGGACCCCATCGGCGGTGGCGACGCCGATCTCTGCGACGGGCAGGTCATGAACGTGCGTCCAGAGCGTTTCGTGTTCATCCCGGAGATATTCTTCGCCAGTATCGCTCCGTGAAAGCGCACTGCTCCCACGGGTGATGACCAGCACCTTCGGCAAGGCACGCTCGAACTGGTCGTAGAAGCGTCGCGTGTTGTGAAACCCACGCCGACGGTTGCGATTGTTGCCCCGCCAGATGGCGACCTCAATGCCATGTTCACGACAAATAGTACAGTCACACTCCCTCCAGGGTTCGGCCCGGAGGATGCGTTCGTAGGAATCAAGATTGTTCCCGTCTCCGACGAACTCGGCATACGTTTCGAGGAGTACCCAGAGTTGGTCGAACGTTCCGACCGTCCCAGTGTTTGTCTCGCGGCGCTCGATAGTGCCGATCTTCGTCGGGGCGCGACCCTCGGTTACCTCAGTGGCCGTCTCGATGAGGTTCTTGTACGCAGTGAACGAAAGGGGATTCTCGGAGTCGTCGTCGCGGAGGAGTTTGATGAGTCGAGTCCGGAAGTCATCACTGAAATTGGCTTTGAGTTCACGTCCGTATTCGTAGTGATCACGGAAGGAACTCGTGATCGGCCGAAGCGTCGTCTCGTCGAACTGAGCGTCGTGCCGGTGCTCACGGAGGTACATAGGGAGGTTGGCGAGGGCTGTGAGCGCAGTATCCTGCCACGAATGGAGTGCGTCGGCGATCGACTCGTCCCTATCGAACGCCCGGAGTGCAACAAGCAGTTCCTGAGCGCGAAGTGCCCACTCGATACTGGTTTCGAGGTCTGCACTGTACGACGGGTATCGTACTCGAATCGCATCGAACCGTCGAGTGCTGTCGAGGTGGTAGTTATCGCCACCGGTCCACGCCGCACGGAGCATACTGGCGCTGTCGAAACTCGCCATACCAGCACGGCCGATCGTATCGAACGCGCCGGTCTTGGCAAACCCGAACACGTGGGTATCGATGCGCGTACGATACGTGCGCTCGTGATGTTTGACCGCGTTCCCGACCGCAGAGACTGTGCGTTTGACGGCATCTTCGCTGCTTCCGGCAACTCCACCGATACCGATGTACTGGTACCCCAAGTCAAGCACGTCCTCAACGGCTCTCTCGTAGGAGTCAGGGTCCCACCCTTGGATGGCGACCATTAGTCGGAAGGAATAGTCACCATCTTGGTACAAGTCCTGCATCTCGGCGGCGTTGTCGAGAGTCAACTCGTACCGGAAGGCCATATCGTCATCTCGATACACTGCCCGAGGATCATCTTTGAGTCGCGTGAGAACGTCTTGTTTCTCTCCCTCGAAATCAACAGCGCGGAAGCTGTCGACTTCGCTATCAGCAGTATCTCGGAGTGTAGAGTCGTACTCAGCAACGTAGTCTGGCCACTCGTCCGGCCAAGTGTCGGTCATCACGTCAGTATCACTCTCGGCCAACCATTCCGGGAGATCACTGGTGGTAAACTCGTCGCCGAGGGCACGATCATCAAGATAGAGTCGGCTAGTATGTCCGGAGCCTAGGACGAGATGATCAATTGTGACCCCGACATCAACCTCAAGCGTCTCGTAGAACTCCAGCATGTCCCAATTCCCGTACGGTGGAAAAGGGAGTTGCTTGTAACCCCATGCCCCACAGTCGCTGATCGTGGGGAGCCACTCCGGGAGATCGAGGCGTGGATCATCGTAAACACCGTGTGAAGTGATACGGTCGAACTTTGTGGGCGAGTCCTCAACCTGTTCGCGAGAAATGAGGACACCGTCGATCGGTGTCGACTCGCGATCGAAGACATCCCAGATGTATGCGAGGTCACGGTCTGCAGGAGAAAGGTCCGAGTGCTCATCATGGACGAAATCGTACGCCGCGTCTACGTGGTCGTCCCACTCAGGGACATAGAAGCGCACCGTTGTTAGTCACCGATAGCGGGTTGCCACGTCTGGTATATGAAGGTGCTCAATCTACAGCGGTGGTATTCGTTAGAGACTGGTGGCGATGAGCAGCTACGCCTAAGTGTAGTGGCGTACAATCCGAGATCATGCCCGTCATCACTTCCGATCGCGTCCTCGAAGACGTAGAGCACATCTTGTCAAGTGGATCTGGCGTGCTGGATTTTGCTGTGAGCAGCGAGGATGAGTACTATACATGGTGGGGAACAGAAAAATCGAACTGGGAAATCAGCGGTGTGGGCCACATCGAAAACGCTGAGGAAGACAGAATGGCCATCTATCCCATTGGAGATGCATTCTATTGCGAAATCTCAGCCGACGGGGAGGAATTTAATACCGGTCCCGTGAAATGTGTATCAGAAGAATCGAAAGAGTCGACATCTGCATAATCGCTATTTATGTGACCGGATCGGAGATGCCAGCCTTTTCGAACGCTTCCTCCCGCTCGATACATGCAGGACATTCTCCACAGGGTTCTCCATTCTCATCGTTGTAACAACTGAATGTGATTTTCCAGTCGGTCTCCAAGCGCTCACCAAGTTGCAGCACTTCCGGCTTCGAGTGGTTGATGATCGGTGTATTGATTCGAATCATGTGTTGGTCAGTCGATCGGTTGATCGCATTCTCGGCGGCTTCAATAAACGTCGGACGACAGTCCGGGTAGTCCTCCCCATCGTTCTGTTGAGCACCATGATAGAGAACGATGTCTTCACCAGACTCGGAATTGTGCTCGGCGATCGCAGCAGCAGTTGTGAGGAAATGGAGATTTCGTTGTGGAACGTATCCGACGCTGTGGTCATCGTCGGTCGTGCGCTCGCGGTCGTACTCTTTGTCCTCAATGGTCCCTTCGCCGAATTCGCTGAATACAGCGCGATAATTGCAGGTGTAGAGGGGTATACCGAGACCATCTGCCTGCTCCTCTGCGTTGGAGCGTTCGATGTCTTCGGTTTGCTGGCCATAGTCGATATGGATAGCTGCGAGATCGTCGTGCTCTTCAGACGCTTTCTTCAAACAAACGGCCGAGTCGATACCACCTGAGAGGAGAACGAATGCCTTCGATTCGCTGGAATTGTTGTCGTGCATTGTCGGAGTGTGTCTGTTATTCATTTACCGTGCGCGAGTTGATCGAGATAAACGACCGGCGTGCATTTGCTTGTCCGATCACTTTCTATTCCGTCTCACCGTCCCGCTTCGTCGTTCCAGAGGTTCACGTGCAAGCGTGGGGTGTACCGATATCCATGTTCCATCGCGAGGTCGGCAACCTCTGCACGCTTCTGTGCGATTTCGGCCTCAGTCTGTCCTTCCGGCATGAGCAAAACGTCCTTGTTTCGTACGCGAGCATTCGTCTGCTGACGAATACGGTCGATGATATCATTGAGTTCCTCAATGTCTGCCGAGGAGGTGACAACGAACTTGAGTTGAAACGGATAGTTCTCAACCAGGTTCATCAGTGCCGTCATATCGATCCGGCGTTCTTCGTGCTCTTCACTCCATTCGCCATCGCCTTTCGGATCTTTTGATGCTGTGGGTGTACTGCTAGAGAGTTTCGGGCTGATGCTTGCGAGATCGATTGCCGCATCCGGACAGATCGTCCCGTTCGTTTCAATTGTTATATGGTAACCCTTGCTGGCGAGGGTGTCGATGAGATTTGTCGTTTCTTCATGGATCAGCGGTTCACCACCGGTGATAACAACGTGGTCCGTTTTGGCATGAGAGGAGACCTCTTCGATGATCTCTTCGGTACTCATCCATGCGTGTGTAGGTTCCCAAGATGTGTGATACGAATCGCAAAACCAGCAGCGAAGATTACAACCACTTGTACGAATGAAAACTGACGGGACACCCGCGAGTTTACCCTCTCCTTGCATCGAATAAAAGAGTTCGTTGATTGGGAGACTCTCTGTTTCGGATCCATCCTGCGGTCTCTCGGCCGTATCGACTTCTGAACTGACCGGCATATTATCGTGAGGGGTGCGTCCGCAGTTCGCTTGTCTCACGCACCTCAACATCCACCTCACTAACTGATGCAGGCAATCGGTCTCGTAACCTGCTTTCAAGAATAATACCCATCACCTCGGCTGTGGGTGGATGGTCGAGAACGACAGTGGCATCGCTATCGCCGCTTTGCTCGAACGCGTCGATGAGTGGGTCACCACGCTCAAGCAGAAACCGGTGATCCCACTCTCCGACGATATCGGTCACAGTACCTTTGTCGACAACCCACCCCTCTTCTCGGAGTGTTCCAGTAACCGTGACAGCGATTTCGTAGTTGTGTCCATGAGGCCGACTGCATTTCCCTTCATGATGTAGCAACCGATGGCCGGCGCTGATGCGAATAGGTCGGTCAGATCCAATCGAGAGTACCCGTTCCTCATCACTGACTAATGATTGATGGTCTTCATGCTCGCTCGAGGCAACTCCGGACATACTGGGATATTATCTCTCGCGTACTTATAGATAGGTGGTTATCGAAACTAGATCAATCTTCGCGTTCAAGCCGTCCATGTCGGTCATCGATATCATCCAAAATATCGAGTGTTTTGCGCATTGAAGCTCGAATGGCGTCACTTCTATTCACAAATTTCCCCCCCTCCCCGACATGCTCATCGAGATCATCCAGCAACTCCTGTGGAACATCCACGCTAATCTTTGGCATATAAGATAATAGCTGCAGAATACCTAAAGACCTTCGGAACGGCGAAGCGTCTCCGGGCAATACGAGAACAACACTTACCGGCTTCGTTACCTCTTTAGGATGTAGGGAGTCCTACTTCACGGACTAGCAGACGAACTAAAGGATCATAATGACCCGTTCACTCTCACCCCCCGATTGGATCGAAGCCCGCGAGTATCAAGAGGAGGCGATTCGAGCATGGATGAACGAAGGTGGGGCGGGGATTCTGAGAATGGCTACTGGGACAGGGAAGACGGTGACCGGGTTGCTCGCCGCGTCACGAGTCGCGGCAGCGATGGATGGCCAACTACTGCTGATTGTTGCCGCCCCGTACCAGCATCTCGTCGATCAGTGGGCGGAGGACCTGTACGACTTCGGAATGAATCCAGTGCTCGCGTACCAGTCACGCCGCAACTGGCAGCCCCGACTGGAACGGGAGATACTTGAGTACAATACAGGTTCGCGGGGGATCTGCACAGTCGTCACGACGCATACGACACTTGCAATAAAGGGGGCCCGGACGACACTCCAACGGGCCGAGGGGCCGTCCATGCTCATCGCGGACGAAGTCCACCATCTGGGTTCGAAACATATGCAGAGCGGATTGCTCGATGCCTTCGACTTTCGGCTCGGTCTTTCAGCGACCCCAGAACGCTGGTTCGACGAGGAGGGGACTAACGCGCTCCACGCGTACTTCGGGGATACCGTTTTCGAGTACGATCTCGCTGACGCCATCGAGGTTGGCGCACTCTGCGAGTACTACTACGTCCCTCACATTGTCGAACTCGATGAGGAGGAGACGGAGGTGTATCTCCAGTTGAGCGAGAAGATCGGGCGGCTGATGAGTCGCCGTGACGACGAGGAGGGGTTCTCGCTGGAGGACGACCCGAGACTCCAGCGACTGCTTATCAAGCGCGCACGACTGGTTGGCACCGCACGGACGAAACTCGACGTGCTCGTCGATCTAATCGACAGACAGGATTCGGTGTCCTACTCACTTGTCTACTGTAGCGACGGGTCGATGGGACCCGAGGGGGACGGCGAGCGCCACGTCGATGCCGCGACCACACGACTCGGAAAAGAGCGTGGCCTTCAGGTCGAACCGTTTACTGCTGAGGAGTCACAGGCCGAGCGCGAGGAATTGCTCCAGGCATTCGGAGAGCGAGAAATCGACGTGCTGACCGCGATACGCTGTCTGGACGAGGGAGTTGACGTGCCAGCGACACGAACTGCATACATCCTCGCCAGTAGCTCCAACCCTCGCCAATACATCCAGCGTCGCGGGCGAATCCTTCGAACCTACGAGGGCAAACAGTTCGCCGTTATCCACGATTTCATCACGGTGCCTGCGAAACAGGGGAGCCTCACGTCGCTCAGTGGGGACTCGTACACCGCAGAGCGACGCCTATTCGAGAAGGAACTCAGACGCGTCTCGATGTTCGCCGACGATGCTCTTAATCACCCCGACGCCGAGGTCGGCGGCGTTCCGACAACCGATGGCTCGCTCCAGCAACTCAAGCGACGGTACGACCTTCTCGACGCCTAATTGAATTGTGCCAGTGCGGGCAGTTTGCCGCTGTGGGGTGAAAATATATGGTGCTCCTGCAGTATTGACCAGTATGGACGAGGTTACCGATGGAATGGAGCACTCCGAGCGAGAACTTGCTCGCATCCGAAAACGTGTTCTGGAAGCCGAGAAGGAAAAACTCAATTTACGGCTTCCACGAGGCATCAACAACGATATCGAGCGAATAATCAGAGAAGAAATCAACTGATGCGTTTGCAGCGACTTTCCCTCACGAATTTCCGGCAATTTACCGACGATTCGATAGAGTTCGCCCATGGAGAGGGAGCGAACGTTACCGTCGTACACGGATCGAACGGGTCCGGGAAAACAACCTTACTGAACGCGTTCACCTGGGCGCTCTACGACGCCGTGGATTTCGACACCCGTCCCGAACGCCTTGCGACGGAGGGCGCGATGGCGGCAGCAAATCCTGGGGAGAAGATTGAGGTATCCGTGACGCTGGAATTCGAACACGAGGGACGGGACTACACCGTCACCCGGACGGCGATGTTCCGGAAACGCTCGAACGACGACTTCAACGGTGAGATCGAGGACAGCGACGTGGTCGTCGAGTATCGTGAGGACGGAAGAGCAACTAAGGTGGAGAACGAGCGGACTGCACTGAACAACATCATCCCCCAGCGCTTGAGCGAACTGTTCTTCTTCGACGGCGAGGACATCGACGAACTGGCGGGCGTCGACAATCAGGACCGAATCCAGGAGGCCATCCAGAACATCATGGGCCTCACTATCCTCGAACGAGCGACCCGGCATCTGGATCACGTCGCTGGCGAGTTCGAGGACGAGTACGCGAAGTACGGAAGCGACGAACTCCGTGAACTGGTACAGCAGAAGCGGGATCTAGAGGGAGAGATCGACAACCTGGAGAGAAAGAGAAAGGACAAGCAGCGAGAGGAGGAGCGGTTCGCCGAGGAAGTGCGTGATATCGAGCAGAAACTGTCGGGCTTCGACGACAGCAGCCGCTTGCAGAACCAACGCAAGGAGTACCGCGAGCGTGAAAAGCAACTCAAAGCGGACATCGACAATATCACTGAACGCATCCGCGACGAGATCAACGACAAGGGTTACGCTCCTGTCTCGATGCCGCTGATTCGGGAAACCGCAGAGGAACTGGATCAACTTCGTCAGAATGGGGTCATTCCATCTGACCTGACGGACGATTTCCTGGATTCGCTGCTCGAGAACAAGCAGTGCATCTGCGGACGCCCACTAGAATCCGCTTCCGACGAGTACCAGACGATCGAGTCTAGCAAGGGAGACGCACCCGCTGAAGGGGTCGAACAGGCGGCACTGATGATTATCGGACAACTGAGCCAGTTCTCGGATGACCGGTCCGCATTCACCGAGCGTCTCGAACAGCACATCCAGGAACGCAACGAGAAACAGCAGGAGATCGACAAACTGTTAGAATATATCGATGATATTTCCACAGAATTGGGGGAGATCAACGACGCAATCGAGGGCAGCAAGTCGATTGCCGAGTGGGAAGCCGAGCGCGACCGGAAATCGCAAGCAAAGGATGACGCGATCCGAGAGGGGTCCCGGCTCAAGGAGAAAATCGAAAACAAGGAAGAGGAAATCGGGAATCTCGAGGAAGAAATCAATGACTTACGCGAGGACCGGCAGGAAGCACAACTGGCCCGGCGGCGGCAGCGTGCAGCGGAACTCGTGAGCGGGGAGATCGAGGAGAAGTTCGAAGACCTCAAGCAACGGGTCAGACAACTTTCAAACCAGACTGTCAGCGGGACGTTCGGGTCGGTCGCCAGCAAGGACCTCCACGCCGAGATCACCAAGGAGTTCCGATTGAAGATCTACCAGGACCTCCCCGACCGGCGCGTTGAGGTCGAGAAGTCCACGGGCGAACGGCAGATCGCCAGCCTTGCGTTCATCGGCAGTCTCGTCAAGATCGCCCGCCAGCGATACGAGTCGGACGGCAATAGCGAGTACTTCACCGGTGGAATATACCCACTCGTGATGGACTCGCCGTTCGGCGCACTCGATAAGAGCCATAGACGGGAGATTAGCCGAATTCTCCCGACACTGGCGTCGCAGGTAGTCGTCTTTGCGACCGACTCTCAGTGGGAGGGTCCGGTCGAGGAGGAGATGTCCGATGTAGTCGGGAAACACTACCGGTTCGACTTCGACCCCGGTACCGGCTCTGGAGAGTATCCATGCACCAGAATCAAGCAGGAACAGACCCCCACCACGTACTGACCATGGTCAACGTCCCCTACAAGAAAACGCAACTGTACGACGAACTCACAGACGGGTATGAAATCTTCGAGCACTACTACGACGTGATGATGTTCCTCGCGGTACTGTGCTACCGGGAGGGCGAACCGAAGACGGACGACTACAAGGGTGGGGGCGAGGGAGAGCGTGGGTCGATCGGCATCGAGCGCTTCCACGGCAACAGCCACTACCACGCCATCGTTGCGAGTCTCGCCTACCAGCGTCGTGGGAACCCGGAGGCGATGGCCGACGTGGAGGTCCATGCAAATGTGATTCCTCAGTACGCGGCGGGCGGTCTTGAGGTGTACGAGGAGAAGTTCGGAGACGTCGCCGGAGACCCGACGGATGCCATTGCGAACTACATTAACTCCTGTACGGAGGACGGGAACCCCCAGCGCGAGGACGACGAACTCCAGACCATCCTCAGGAACTTCGAGGGCCTCGGTGTCTGATCCGTCGCTTCGTCTTCTGCAGAACGTGTCACCCTTCGTGGAATCCCACGAAAGGTTGATTTCTCGGCGGGCGATTGTAGAGCTATGTCGACTGAGGACTATCCAGTCCACTCGTCGGTTGATGTTCACGCCGGCGAGACCATCTACAGGACTGACGACTGGTGGAAGGCAGCGGTCACCAACTCGTACGAGGCCGGGGAATCGGAGATCGCGATCTACCTCTGGCACAGGGACGACGAGTGGACGCAGAAGAACAAGTACCAAGTCAAGACTGCGGAGGCGTGGAATTCCGACAAACAACTGGTCGATGAGTACCTCTCGGGAGGAGGCAAGCAAGTCGACGTGCAGGACGAGTTTCCAGTGAGTGACTACTATCGCGTAGCCCGCGGGGAAACCGTCTTTCAGACGGATGACTGGTGGAAAGCAATCGTCACTATCGACCAGAAAGGGTCGTACGAAACGCAGGAAGTGATTGTATACCTGTGGCAGCAGGTTGATGGGAAGTGGCGTCGGCGTCAGAAGTACGCTATCAAGGATGTCGACGACTGGCAGGAGGACAGGGCCGCAGTAGATGCGCTACTGGACGAGGACGCGACACCGGCAGAACCCGAGATCAGGTCCGCCGCTCGTGCCGACTCCGTAGACGAGCAAGAAGAGCCCAATGTCGACGCAGATGGAGAAGACATCCTCGACGACGTGCAGGCCGAGTTCAAGGAGTTGCATCTGGGGAGTGGGGTCGAGGAGAAGGCCTGAGACCGTCCGAGAGCCCGAAGAGGCTGAGTGCCGCGAACGCATCGCCACGAAGTTCCACGTGTGGCTTTCTTCGACGAGTGAGTGCAGCGAATTCGGATCTGGGAACCGAGACCTCGGTTTGTCAACAGTGATTGTTTCAGGATCAGTTTGTGGCACCCACGAGCACTTGTTCAATTCGATCGTCGTCGGCCTCGGCGTCGAGATACCACGCGCGGCGGTCCTCGTTTTTGTCGATGCTCATGATGGTTGATCGGCCGATGTTCGGCGTATCCGCTGCGACCGATCGGTAGGATTCGCCGTCATCGACGCGCTCGATTGCACTACGCATCTCGAGGTAGCTGATCTCGCCGGCATCTCGATCGGCCTCGTGAATCAGTTGGAGATACCCGTCGTTGTCGCGACGAAAGCCCTTCGGGACTCTTCCGAGCCACTTGCCCTCGCGTTGCGCGCGAGAGACTCCCGACTCGATCCGTTTGGTGAGTCGGCGTCGTTCCTCCTCGGCGACCGCTGCGGAGATGTCGGCGATGAGCTTCCCAGTTCCATCCGGGTGGACTTCCTCGACCCATCCATCCGTGATCGCAACCGTGGTGCCAGCATCCTCGCAGTGCTCGAAGAAATGCTGGTAGATGCTCCCGAGTCTTGCGAGCCGTGAGATTTCCCAGACGACCACGTACTCGTAGCTCTCGGATTGGATCGCTTCGACGAGCTCGGTGAACTGTTCGCGACCGGGATCGGCACCCGACTGCGCGAGGTCGACGAAGTGATCGACCTCCGAGGGATCAAGCTCATGCTGCGATAGCCACTCGTCGATCGCATCGCGCTGGTGAGAGGTTTCCTGGTCGTCGGTCGACGCACGGATATAGGTGGCGTAGCGGGCCATTCTGAGGGCGTCTTTCTGACAGGGTGGATTGCATATAAAGAACCGGGGTTACTGACAGCCTGTCAGTAGTCATGTGGCTATTGACAGGGGACTCATGGAGTTGGTAATGTGGTCCTGCGAGCGCTCTTGCAGTCAATAGTAGATCCCGGAAAGATTGAAGTAGATTCTACTATTAAATCGGATATGACTGACACTCCATATCAAGACGAATATCAGTACGATGAACCAATCCCTGAACCCGTAGGTGTAGAACTCAACACATCCAATGATGAGCTTAGCGAAGAGTTTGATGCGTCAAAAGAAATCAAGATAGAAGACGGAACGGAACTGAAGAGATTGTTGTCGACTTTCGGAGATGATATTGACATCTCTGAGAGAATAGAATTTGCATACAACAAAAAGAAGTTGATTATCGATGCAGACCGCGGAATGGAATTAGAAAGCCCAAAAGAAATCAAGACTTTCCTTATGGGTGTCAACGAGATTCTCTTCGGTGCCGACCTGATATCAGAGCGCACCTATGAGGTGAATATTCTCACGATGGATAAAGCTGCATTCACTTCTTCACGTATTAATGGCTATGAGCACCATAAAAAAGTAGAAGAGTGGGAAACCCATGAGGATATAGAGGACCCTGAAGAATACGATGAGTACGTGACTGCACTTGCAAACAGGATGTTCGCGAATATGGATTCATCGGCACCCCATGGTCCTGTCATGGACGTGAATGATGTTGCAATAGGAGTGAGAGAGAGAAGATATTCTCTTGAGGAAGCCAAAGAACGGATGAACCAGATAGGAGCTTCTGAGGAGTTACGGGAACCGTAGCGGCGCGTTTAGGCACAGTTCAGCGTCGACCGTAGTAACCAATGCCCAGCACCTCACAAAACTCCCCAGGCGGTTGCTCCTGTAGTGTGAATTCGGTGGGAATCTGTCGATTACTCGTCCATGGGCGTGGTATAGATCCGCTCGCTGACGTAGTAGATGCAGCCCCGATTCTGAAGCACGTCAAGCGCGTACTCAACGCCGGCCTCGGTGAATCACACATCGTCAGCTAGCAGTAATTTCACATCGTCTTTCGGGCTATCATCGTCTGCACGGCCGATCACCTCAACAAGAACAAACAGAGCGTCCTCGGCGAGCGGCGGGATCCGCCGCTCCCAATTCATACACGATAGGGTGTCATAGAACCGTTGGCATGGTTTTCGCGTATCGGTCAAGAGATCCGCTACCGCTGGCCCTGAATTGCGACAACACCTGCTGCTTATCAGACACCGTTTCTCAGGCCGCTGGTGAGGTATGTGAAGAGTTCTATGACACCCTGACACGATGTAGTGATTTACCGTCGAGAACATCGAACGGGTGGGTCGGCTCGGCGATATCACGCCATGAATGAGGCTGTCGTCTGAGCAAACAGATCCTCTCTCGCCCTGTCGCCAGTAGGTTATTCTAAACGCTACCTGATCTTCTCCATGTGTCGATCGATGTCTTCGGGTGTCTTGAGTTCGGTATATGTCGTGTTGCCGTGGCCGTGTCCCCCGTCCAGATCTTTCAGGTATTCGATCCGCAACCCGACGGCGTCTGGTTTGTAATCAAGAAATTCCTTCAGCTCGCTACGCTCTCCGGGATTGAGAGAGCCGTTCGTCTTTATCTCGATGACCAACACCTTGGCCTCCCGGTCCACGTACTGCTTGAATATCACTGCGAGATCCGTCGGTCCATACGTGTCCGAATGAACATCCAGAACGTCGCTTCGGTCGTTCCAGTAGTACCGCCTCCTCGACTCGAATAACTTCCCTCTCTCAAAGTTGGATTTCATCTTCGCCCTCTCGTTCCCCTGGTTTCTCAGCTATGTCCATTGCTATCATTTCTTTCGGGGTGTATAACCGTATCGGCGAACGGCACTGCGATGAGGATCTCAGTCACACCTGTCAGGTTCCGTCGGCCTGCTCGATACCGTCGACATTCGCGAGTGTCGTACCGTAGACTCGACGGAGGATCGTTTCGGCGAGGTGGCGGTGCTCGCGGGGATTTTCCGAATCGTGAGTCAACGTTCGGTAACCGAACCCCGGTTGCGGGTTCGCCTTCTCCTGTACCGTCAAATCCCACTCGTCGATGATATCGTCGAGTTCCGTCATCGACTCGGCATCCAGTCGGGTGACGTTATGATGGACGTCGAGAATTTGATAGTGTGAGTTGACCTCACCTTGACAGCGGAACTCGATGGCGACCCATCGGTGGCGTTCGTCCCCGATTCGTTCCGCAACCGCCTGCTCTAACTCCGTTCCTTTGACTCCTTTCATGGTGGTATTTTGCTCTGACCCTGGCTACTCGATCGTTGCATCAAGGACGATTTCCAGCCGCTCGCGTACATCTCTCATCCGATCTCGGTACTGATAAATGGTTGCTTGCTAGGGATTGTTGTGACTGCTTTCCGGTACTCGGTGACCTCTGTCTCAGCGTAATACGGTAGGACTTACAACAGCCCCTCTGAAGCTAACTTACTCGGTAATGCCGTCAAAGTAGCTGTGCGCCACGTTGATTACCTCGCGGTCAATCTCGTCGACGCCAGAGCGAAAATGCAGCAGGGCGTTCCTATTCCGTTGGACCTCTTGGAGAAGATCGGTAACGAACTCACTTTCGTCGGAAAGCTGATCCGGTAGGTCCTGCATGTTCTGAGAGATGAACATTTTGTAGTTTTCGAAGGTGAACATCTCTACGGAGTCGGGTGCAGAGAAGCTCGAATCCTCCTTATCACGGGAACTGAACGTCTCTTCGATCGCTCTATCCATGTCATCCATCGATTCGACGAACATCCGTCTGAGGCTCCGCTCAATCTCACCGATCTTGATGAACGGTTCGAATTGGTTACGGAGGAAATAAAAGACATCGTAGCGTGTGAGGATGCCTTTGAGATCGGGCGGCGATCCGATGAGGACGTACTCGTCGCGGGCGAACGTCCTGAATAGCCCGAAGATGTCCTGTGATTCGCCGACGAACTTCGGGTCAACGCGGGCGCTTCGGACGGACATGGACTCGATATTTGAATCAGGGACACATCTGAGAACGCGACAGACGGATTTGTAGGTCACCGCACCAGACACTCCCTCGTCGGTTTCGACCGGGAGCTGCGAGAAGTTGTGCCTGAACATCTTGACCACCGCGTCGTAGATCGTGTCTCCGATGTCGATAGTGACAGGCGCTCGCAAGTCGATCTCGGATTGTTGGTCGAGGACGTCGCCAGCGGTGAAGAATTTCATTGCGAAGCCAATACCTGGGGATAGACTTGAGCATTATGCCGTTCGCTATGGACAGCTCGGGACGAACGAGCACTCGGCTACTCGATTACTGGGTGTTGTATGGTAGGGACCGATGGTTTAGATCCGCCTCTCAACTCGATTGAAAACTACCGATTTTCTGGCGGATACGGCGGGCGAGATGTAGAGGGTGAATTCCGCACTGACGACGAGGGCGTTGTCGTTCAACAGTACAGGCGTTGGGCCCAATGCCAGCTCTTTGCTTCCCAGAACTCACGGGACCGTATGCCGTCAATTTTCGATCAATGAACACTCCGTAACCGCAAATAGGAATAACAAGTTCAACCCATGTCTCCACTAATTCGACCAATCCTCATCGATAGGTTGCTCCTATACAGAAGTTGAGCTGATATCAAAACTCGCCGGTGAATCTATCAACAGACATATATTCTGATGGTCGAACGAATCTGTCGTCAAAGTAGTATGTTTCTGCTGATCGTCCGATCGCGTACGTGACTGCCGCCGCAGTAGCTGCGTTCACCGCCTGTCCGACGCCTGGTACCATTCCCGCGATGACGCCAGCCAGTTTCCTCGCCGCAATCCCTGTCGACCCGACCACGCCCCACTCAGTGAAGAAGTCGGCTGCCGTCTCGATAGTATAGTCGCTAGTTGTCCACTCTATCGGTCACGGTACGAGCAGATACGTTGAAAGAGACCAGACGTGAGGCGGGATCAGAGT